>NZ_FOIH01000002.1:0-362681 GCF_900111535.1 Pseudomonas sp. NFR09 | reverse complement strand
GTTTTAGCGGCTGGCTTGGCGGCTGGTTTTGCAGCAGCGGTTTTAGAGGCTGGCTTGGCAGCAGCAGGTTTTGCTACGGCTTTAGCGGGTGCCTTGGCAGCAACAGCTTTGCTCGCCGGCTTCTTCGCGCTCGCTGCAACAGCTTTAGCTGGGGTACGAGCGCCCAGCACCTTAGCAACGGCTTCCTTCACACGACCAACGCCCTGGGCCAGCTTCAGGCTTTCCTGAGCATCTTTTTTAAGTTGGGAAATGTAGGCGCGGGTTTCAGCTTGGCGATCCTTGAGGGCGTCCAGCAGATCCTCAAGTTCTTTGACAGCGTCTTTGGCTTTGGCTTGTGCCTTGGCCTTGCCGGCAGTAGCGGCGTCTTGCAGTTTGGTGCGGGATTTGTGCAGCTTCTCTTGCGCTTTACCGCGTTGTTTTTCCAGCTTGGCGAGCAGTTTTTCTGCATCGGCCAACGCTTGGGAACAAGCGCTTTCCAGATGTTCGAGCAAGCTGCCCGAGAGTTGTTGGAGTAAATGCAACGGGGTATTAACAGGCTTCTGTTTGGCCGACATGGTTTACCTCCTGGCTGACGTGGGTGCGGCTCATACTAGCCCTCTGCTCTTACCGCCGCTAGGGCATGTTGACAGTATCGTTTGCCTGGCGTTGCACCGTGAGAAAATTCTTATCGAGATAACGAAAATACGCGGCACTTTTTACGTCACCACACTGGCATAATCCGTCGCACTTTCGGCGGGAGGATGCCCATGTCGCGTTACTTTTTTCTTGTGCTTGGCCTGGCGATTTCGGTGGCCAATGCGAGCGAACAATCGCCGGTAAAAAACACCGACCAGAACCAGCACGACCTCGCCTACAGCCTGGGCGCCAGCCTCGGCGAACGCCTGCGCCAAGAGGTTCCCGACTTGCAGATCCAGGCGCTGGTCGAAGGCCTCAAACAAGCCTATCAAGGCAAACCCCTGGCGCTGGACAACGCACGCATCGAACAGATTCTTGCCCAGCACGAAGCACAAAGCGAAGCTGACGCGCAGGCACCTCAAAGCGAAAAAGCACTCGCGGCCGAACAACAATTCCTGAGCAAAGAAAAAGCCGCAAAGGGTGTGCGCGAGTTGGCGGATGGAATCCTGCTTACCGAGCTCACCCCAGGCACTGGCGACAAGCCGAAGGCCAGCGATCAGGTTCAAGTGAAGTACGTGGGACGGCTACCCGATGGGACAGTGTTCGACCAGAGCGCGCAACCTCAATGGTTTCGCCTGGACAGTGTGATCAGCGGTTGGAGCAACGCGTTGCAACAGATGCCGGTGGGCGCCAAATGGCGCCTGGTGATTCCATCGTCCCAGGCCTATGGCGCCGACGGTGCCGGCGAATTGATCCCGCCCTATACACCCCTGGTGTTCGAGATCGAATTGCTCGGTACCCGACACTGAGGCAACAAAAAACGGTGCGCCATGCGCACCGTTTTTTGTACCCCTATTATCGAGGATCAAGCCTGGGTAGCAGACTCTTCCTTGTGAGCGTTGTGCAGCACTTCGATCAAGCAGTCTTCCAGCTCGAATCGTTCGTGAAGCAACGCGCCCAATTCTTTGAATTTATCCGCCACACAGTTACCGGCATCGCACAGGTCGGTAAACTCGAGCAGCTTCTCAGTGATGACATCGATGCGCGGGTAGAGGGTCTCCGCCAAATCCAGGCCACGCTGATCGTCAAAGGCCTCCGCCTCCTTGGTCAGTTGCTCGTAGACACCGAAATGGCCGGCTGACACGTAGTCCACCAAGACACCACAAAAGTCCTGCAACGGTTCACGGTTCTCGGCCAGTGCTTCAGGCTTGGCGCCAAGAGCATCAAAGGCCCGAACCAGTTCGTGACGTGCCTTCAGCCAGCTGTCGATCAGCTTGTGCACCCCACCCCAGCGTTCCTGAGCATTCTGACAACTTTCCAGCATGATGATCTCTCTTCCCTAATAGGGGCGCTGCCGCCTGGTGCCCGCGCAACACTTCAAGGATAAAGCAGCAGCCGGACAAGGCCGCATCTGACAAACGGTTTGAACTACACGTGCGGGCCAGATTATGCCCGCATGACTATGGCTTCAAGGTACGCAGGAGAGAAAGTTCATACAAGTGTTTAATCCCGTCCTACAAACTGCGACCCGATATCAGCGCCTCGCCGGGCGCAAACGCTGGCTCAAAAACAGCTGTGAAAATTGCATGACGCCCAGTATCAACATCCCAATGAAGAACAGCAGGCTCCACTCCGGCAGGCTCAAGTCAAACAGCGTCCAGTTGATCTCAACGCAGTCGACGGTGCCTTTGACGGTCAATTGCAGAGCCTGCCAAAACGACAGGTTTTCGATCATGTAATGCAGGCTGGGCCAGCAATCAGCCGACTGTCCCGGTGCGGCGTTTTGCAGCAGTACCTGGCGTACGGCGGTAATGGCACCCAGCAGTGCGAAGCCCATGCTCGCCAGCCCATACAGGCAGATAACCGAGCGCTTGGGGTTATGAAGGGCGGCGACCAGATTGACTAATGTGAAACCGGCCAGGAAACCCCGCTGCATCTGGCACAGGAAGCAAGGACGCAACGAGACCCCGAACTCGAGGTAAAACGAGGCGCCCAATGTCAGCGCACCCGCCAGGAACGCAAGGACATACAAGGAGCGTGAAGGGGCCAAAGACATGCTTTATCCGCATCGCGAAAGATAGGTCGCTACGGTAGAGGAAAGGCCTGACCGCTTTCAATACATGCTGGAGCAGACGATTCCGCGAGAGGGTAAGGAGATCCCGCCAGAAGATGGAAGACTTTAGACAACAGAGCGTCGGACTTTGCCTACAATCGCACTGATAGCTGCTTTCCGAGGTCCTGAGGGATTGGCTGCCAGATATATCCGAGCCAACCCTCGCCTGTCTTCCTACCTCAAACCCGAGCCGGGACGGGTAACGGTGAGGCCAGCAAACGGTTATCCAGCAAACCCAGCCCTTCCTGGAACAATTGGTTACTGCGCTCGGTGTCACCCAGTTGGGCCAACAAGCGCGCCAGCTCGGCGCAGGCCTCAGGGTTACGCTGCACCTGCAGGCTGCTTTCCAGATAGTCTCGTGCCTTGCCCCACAAACTGTTTTGCAGGCACAGACGGCCCAACGTCAGCAGCAGGCTGGCATCGCCAGGATGATCCTTCAGCCAACCTTCGGCAAACTTCAGCTGCCGGGCCGGGTCGCTGCCGCGCAACAGACCGTACAGCCGGATCAGGTGGCTGTCGTAACCACGCTTGATGGCGCCGCGCAATGCTTCCTCAGCCTTGGCGTCGGCGCCCAGTTGGCGCAATTGCTCGGCATAGGCCAGGACCAATTGCGGCTCCTGACGCTGAGCGGACGTCAGTTGTTGCCAAGCCCGTTCAAGGGACTGCAAGCCGGCCTCGCCCTGTTCTTCACGTTGGGCTGCGAGGCTGAGGTTCTCGCCCCACGCACGACGCTCAAGCTCGGCCAGTTCACTGGCGGGCAGGACTTTGTCCTTGCGCAATTCCGGCAACAGGCGGATCACCGATGACCAGTCGCCCCGCTGCTGATGCAAGCGCTGCAATTGGCGCAGCACCTGCGCGTTATGGGGATGGCGTTCGTGCATCGCCTGCAAGGTGGTCAGCGCACCCTCCGTATCACCACGGTCCAGTTGCAGCTGGGCATGGCTCAAGGCAACCGCCAGCTCGGCCTGGGGCTGACGCTCCAGGGCACGCTCCAGCAAACCATCGGACTCTTCGTAGCGCCCCTGCTCATTGGCAGCACGGGCCGCGCCGAGGTAGTACAGCAGTGGCTGACGCTCGGCTTCGGCAGCGCGGTGCAGGTGGCGCTCGGCGCTGGCCCAGCGGCCTTCGGCGAGGTCCATCTGGCCTTGTTCGATGGCGATCTGCACGCGGCGGCTGCGGTTGCGCCGCGACCACGGGTTGACCACGCCACCGGAAGTGGTGACCAGGTTCAGGAGCACGCGGATCAGGTAAATCGCCAAACCGATGGCAAACACCGCCACCACGGTCGCCCACAGGCTTGACTCGTAATGCAGCACGTGCGGGTAGGTGACCAGCACGTAACCGGTGTGTTTCGAAATGCCCACCGCCAGCGCCAGCGCGATGGCAATCGCCAGCACCAGGACCACATAGAAACGTTTCATCAGCTCTACTCCTGCTTCGCCGGCGTCGCCGCCGCCTTGGCTTCGTCGGCAGACAGATGACGCCGCTCAAGGTACGCCTGCACAGCCGCCAGGCTCGCAGCCAGGTCCGGCGTCACCACCGACACCGCCTTGGGCTCAAGCTCTGCAATACGCGCCAGCATCGCCTTGCTCTGTGGGTTGTCCTGGTTGAAGTTGTCCTGCAAGACGCTGCGCGCCTCGCCCAGGGAGCGGCTATAGACTGCCGACTCGCCATTGAGAGCGGCCCATTGTGCTTGCTCCAGGGCCAGGCTCAGGGCCAGGCGCACCTGGTTCAAGCCTTGGCCGGCCAGCAGCGGGCGGATGTTGTCATCCGGGTTGAAGTCGATGCGGAAGTAGCGGGAAATCTGCTCCCACCATTGGCTCCAGCGGCTTTCGGTGTCGGTGGTCGGGCGGCCTTGGGAGGCCGGCTCGGTCAACTGATATTCGGGGGCGATGGCCGCCAATTGCACGACCTGGTCGCGCAAGGCCGCCAATTGCAGGTACAGCCCGGTGCGGTCCGGCTGCTCGGTGCTACGCAGCGCGGCAAGGCTCTTGGCCAATTGCTCGCGTGCCGCGTAGGAGCCGGGATCGCTTTGCTCGCGAAGAATCTCGTCGGCACCCTGCACCAGCGCCTGCGCACTGTTGATGTCCTGCAGGGCAGACAGACGCAGGCTCGCCAGGCGAATCAAGTGTTCGGCCTCGGCCAGACGCCAGTCCTTGCGGCTGGCGCCCAGCACGGTTTCCAGGCGCTGGCTCAGACGTTGCTGGTCGCCTTGCAACTGGGCCACCAGACGACGGCGCTCCTCAAGCTCATCCGCACCCGGCAACTGCGCCAGGCGCGCCGCCAGTTGCTGCTGGCTTTGCTTGAGGGACTGGGACTGGTCATCGAGGGTCTGCACCTGGCCCAACTGCTGTTGGCTGCTGGCCTGCAGGGCGCGGACCTGCCAGATCCCCCAACCGCCGGCGGCAACACCGGCGGCGCCGAGCAGCAGGGCGACGATTGCCAGGCCATTGCCACGGCGCGGCGCGGTGACCGGTGACTCAACCGGCGCATCAAGTGCGGGTTGGGCTTCATCTTTAGGCAAGGCTGTTTCGCTCACGTATCCGTCCTTTGCGTTTCAGAGAGTGGGAACGGTATAGCTCCGTATCGCCACTAACAAAGCCGCGGCACTCGCACCACGACAATCCACAACTTTTTCTGCACCGGCGGCCCGCGCCATCTCCTGGACTCGCGGGCTCGGCACGAACAACGGTAGCTGTGCCACTTGCGGCCAATCGGCTCCGGCCAGGGCTTGCAGGTGTAGAAAACCCTGCCCACTGCTGACCACCAGGCCGTTCAAGCGTTCCAACTGGATGCGTTGCATCAGTACCCCGGCGTCGTAGGCCGGCAGGAAACGGCGATACAACTCCAGATAGTCGACACTAGCACCTTGCTCACGCAAACGCTCCGCCAGCAGCTCACGACCACCCTCGCCTCGCAGGATCAAGACCTGGGCATCAGGGCGTGCGATAGCCTCGCGCAACGCAGGCAATTGAAGCAAGGCCTCGCTGTCGTCGCCAGTGGGGGGATAGTGAACGGTGAGGCCGTGATCAGCCAATACCTGCGCGGTGGCGGCGCCGACACTGAACCATGGCAACTGCGGCCATGCGCGATCCAACTGCGCGACCGCAAGTCGCGCCGCCGGCTTGCTTACTACGATCACCGCGCAGTAGCGGCTCAGGTCATGGAAGACAGCCTGCTGTTCAGGAGTGACCGGCAGCGGCTCAATATCCAGCAACGGCAAGCTGCTGCTGAAAACCCCCGCATCGGACAACGTGGCCGCCAGGGCCATCGATTCCTCGGCAGGCCGCGTCAGCAGCACACGCCATTCGGTCACTGCGGGCCGGCCTCGCCGTAGACTTTTTGCAGAATGGCACCGGCGCCCTTCTCCAGCAGCGCTTCAGCCACCTGGATACCGAGGGCCGTGGCATCACGTTGCGGGCCACGGACCTCGGCAGTCAGCAGGGTGCCACCCTCCGGATCACCCACCAGGCCACGCAACCACAGGTTTTCACCTTCGAGCACGGCGTAGCAGGCGATCGGCACCTGGCAGCCACCGTTGAGGTGCTTGTTCAGGGCGCGCTCGGCCGTGACGCGCACTTCGGTGTCCTGGTGATCAAGAGGTTTGAGCAGGGCGTGGATTTCTCGGTCGGCGGTACGGCATTCGATGCCAACGGCGCCTTGCCCACCGGCGGGAAGGCTGTCCTCGACGCTGATGGCCGAGGTGATGCGGTCTTCAAAACCGAGACGGATCAGGCCGGCGGCGGCGAGGATGATCGCGTCATATTCACCGGCATCCAGCTTCGCCAGGCGGGTGTTGACGTTGCCACGCAGGAAGCGGATCTGCAGGTCCGGACGACGAGTCAGCAGTTGCGCCTGGCGACGCAGGCTCGACGTACCGACGATGCTGCCCAGAGGCAACTCATCCAACGATGCATAAGTATTGGAAACGAAGGCGTCACGCGGGTCTTCACGCTCACAGATACAAAACAGGCCCAGGCCTTCTGGAAAGTCCATGGGTACGTCTTTCATCGAATGCACGGCGATATCGGCTTCATTTTGCAGCAGCGCGGTTTCCAGTTCCTTGACGAACAGGCCCTTGCCGCCGATCTTCGACAGTGGCGAGTCGAGCAGCTTGTCGCCACGACTGACCATGGGCACCAGGGACACCTTGAGGCCAGGGTGGGCCTGCTCAAGGCGTGCTTTAACGTATTCGGCCTGCCACAAGGCCAGGGCGCTTTTACGAGTGGCGATGCGGATTTCGCGAGAGGACATGGATCAATCCGTACTGAATAGATACGGCAGATAATAACAGCTCAGGCAAATACGCTTTGATTTGAATCAGCAAGTGCGGGGCCTCCCTGGCCACCTCGCACCGGGATATGGAATGCAGGCCTCGCTACAACCCCTGGGCTAAAGCTGCTGCATCATCTTGCGCACACCGGCCACATGCCGCCGGCTGACGATCAACGCGTCGCCGTTAAGGCCTTTGAGGAAAAGCTGGAAATGCCCCAGGGGCGTGCGCTGCAAACGTTCGATGCGCTCACGGGCCACCAGCGCGTTGCGGTGGATACGCACGAAGCGGTCGCCGAACTCATCCTCAAGCGCCTTGAGCGGCTCATCGAGCAGCACTTCGCCGCCCTGGTGACGCAGCGTCACGTACTTGTGATCGGCAATAAAATAGACCACTTCACCCAGCGGGATAAGTTCGATGCCTTTACGGGTACGGGCGCTGATATGGCTGCGTGGCCCGTTACCACTCTGGGCGGCAGGCTGAGTCAGGGCGGCAAGCTGGACGCGGGTTGGGCGCTCAGCCTTTTTGAGGGCCTTGAGCAAGGCGTCGCCCACCACCGGTTTGATGAGGAAGCTGACACCGCTGGCTTCCAGCGTTTCCGTGGAAAACTCTTCACCGGTTGCGCAAAACACCACGGCAGGTGGCGACTCTCGCTCGCTCAATCGAGCCGCCACTTGCAAGCCATCGAGGCCCGGCATACGGATATCGAGCAACACCACATCCGGCTTGAGGCTGTCGATCAGCGTCAACGCCTCTTCGCCCGTGGTGGCGCTCGGCTCTAATACTGCGTAACCCTCGAGTTCACTGACCAGACGGCTCAGTCGCTCGCGGGCTTGGGGTTCGTCATCAACGATCAGGACATTCATATTGCGCTGGATTCCTGCGTGAGTCTCGCACAAGGATAGCGTAGACAGGTGCGGTGACTTGCGTCACAGCGATCCACGCTAAGACTAGCGCGAGCGGCAAAAAGTGCCCTGAGAGTGGCACCCATATTTACCCGGACCTGTTCAATAGCGCCCAAGACCTGCTGCCTTCGGGCATCGTCGTAGGGTTTGCTGATACACAATCCGAATACCCCCCTTTTTAATGGATAGTCTGGGCTCTGACCGCATTACCCGACTTTGGTGCATTCACACACTATCAGTCCAACTGTAGACGCTCGCCGAGACGACATTGCTCAATCGTCAAATATCGTTTCAATAAGCCCCTTTCCTCAGTCTCGTCCTGGACGCGGTCGACGGCAAGGCACTTAGCCATCCTTTGCACAAATAAAATGCCGACGACCCGCAGCACCGCGTCCACGGGCAACCCTGTTATTATCGCCGGCACACTTCCATGCCTCTTTATTAAGCAGATCACGAGCGAATCCATGAGCACCGACAAGACCAACCAGTCCTGGGGCGGCCGCTTCAGTGAACCCGTCGACGCCTTCGTCGCCCGCTTCACCGCCTCCGTCACCTTCGACCAGCGCCTGTACCGCCACGACATCATGGGCTCCATCGCCCACGCGACGATGCTGGCCAAGGTCGGCGTGCTGACCGATGCCGAGCGCGATAGCATCATCGACGGCCTGACCACCATCCGTGACGAGATCGAAGCCGGCACGTTCGACTGGCGCGTCGACCTGGAAGACGTGCACATGAACATCGAGGCCCGCCTCACCGACCGCATCGGTGTGACTGGCAAGAAGCTGCACACCGGCCGTAGCCGCAACGACCAGGTGGCCACCGATATCCGCCTGTGGCTGCGTGACGAGATCGACCTGATCCTGTCCGAAATCACCCGCCTGCAGAAAGGTTTGCTGGAGCAGGCCGAGCGTGAATCGGACACCATCATGCCGGGCTTCACTCACCTGCAGACCGCGCAACCGGTGACCTTCGGCCACCACTTGCTGGCCTGGTTCGAAATGCTCAGCCGCGACTACGAGCGCCTGGTGGACTGCCGCAAGCGTGCCAACCGCATGCCTCTGGGCAGCGCCGCCCTGGCCGGCACCACTTACCCGATCGACCGCGAGTACACCGCACAATTGCTGGGCTTCGACGCTGTTGGCGGCAACTCGCTGGACGGCGTGTCGGACCGTGACTTCGCCATCGAATTCTGTGCCGCCGCCAGTATTGCGATGATGCACCTGTCGCGCTTCTCCGAAGAGCTGGTGCTGTGGACCAGCGCGCAATTCCAGTTCATCGACCTGCCGGACCGCTTCTGCACCGGCAGCTCGATCATGCCGCAAAAGAAAAACCCCGACGTGCCCGAGCTGGTGCGTGGCAAGAGCGGCCGCGTGTTCGGCGCCTTGATGGGCCTGCTGACCCTGATGAAAGGCCAACCCCTGGCCTACAACAAGGACAACCAGGAAGACAAGGAGCCGCTGTTCGACGCCGCCGACACCCTGCGCGACTCGCTGCGTGCGTTTGCCGACATGATCCCGGCGATCAAGCCCAAGCACGCGATCATGCGTGAAGCGGCGCTGCGCGGGTTCTCCACGGCGACCGACCTGGCCGACTACCTGGTGCGCCGTGGCCTGCCGTTCCGCGATTGCCACGAAATCGTCGGCCATGCGGTGAAGTACGGTGTGGACACCGGCAAGGACCTGGCGGAAATGAGCCTGGAAGAACTGCGCCAGTTCAGCGACCAGATCGAACAGGACGTGTTTGCCGTGCTGACCCTGGAAGGTTCGGTGAACGCCCGCAACCACGTGGGCGGGACCGCCCCGGCGCAGGTAAAAGCCGCAGTGGTACGCGGCCAGGCCCTGCTCGCAAGCCGCTGATCCTTGTGGCGAGCGGGCTTGCCCCGCGCTGGGCTGCGAAGCAGCCCCAAAAACTGACACCGCGCAATGCCTGACAGAGCGCGGTGTTCTTACTTGGGGCCGCTACGCAGCCCAACGCGGGGCAAGCCCGCTCGCCACAAATTCGCGCAACTTCAGAATCTATTTTTTTGCCGCAATCATCGCCATAAACGCCGGCATTGCCGCCTCCCTATCCGCCGCCACTTTCTGCGCGTTGGGCATGGCATGCAACCGCTCCAGCAACGCCTTGGCCGCCGGCATTTCAGCCAGCAAATCCAGGCCGAACAGTTTTTCGCCCACCGCACAGGCGAGGTTCACGCTGTACATGAAGTACAAATCCGCAATCGTGAAGCTTTCCCCCGCCACATACGGCGCGAACTTGCCGTGCCTGCCCAGCGCACCGACCCCCAGCAGCAACTCGGACCTGGACTTCTCCTTGATCGCCTCCGGCACCGGCATGCCCATAAACGCTTCGGCGTAACACGCACGGGCCGGCAGCTCGATGTACAACTCGATCTCCCTGCACAGCGCCAGCACCTGGGCTCGCTGGAACGGCTCGGCGGGCAACAGCGAAGGTCCTTCCTGGGTCTGTTCGATGTATTCGAGGATCACACTGGTTTCGTTGATAAACCCCTGCTTGACGCCGAGGGCCGGCACCTTGCCACGTGGGCTCACCGCAAAGACATCGGGGGTCTGCCCAGAGAAAAAGGGCACCTCTTCGAACGGCAGTCCCTTCTCCAGCAGCGCCAGCTTGACCATGTTGTAGTAGTTGCTGACCGAGAATCCGTAGAGCTTGAGCATTGCAGGTGCCTCCAGGCCGGGAATGGGGTTGGCTGCAAGGGTTATAGCCCCCAGGGCCCGGCCTTGCCAGCAGCATCACCCGCCTGAATGGGGGTAGACTGACGCCCTTTCCTTGAGGAGCCAGCCATGAGCGAGCCGACCGATATCGACAACGACGAAGAAGAATTCGCCGAAAACACCCTGATCGAAGCGATCGAGAACCAGATTGAAAGCGAAAACCCGCCGGCGGCCAAAGCCACGTTCAACAAGCTGACACTGGTGGGTTACGAGCGTGAAGAGATCCTGCAACTGATGGCCCACGTGCTGGCTGTCGAGATTGATGCGCTATTGGAAGAGGACCGTGCGTTCAATACCGAATGGTATGAAACTGCACTGCGCGCCCTGCCGGAACTGCCCCCGGAAAAGCAATAATCAGGGGGCGCAGCAACACGCTGGACAGTTCGGCAAAGTGCGTTCACCTTATGGCCTGCTAGCCTCTAATAAATTCTTAGAAAGTCTGGAGTCCTTATGTCGTATACCCCTGAGTTGGTTGCCGAACTGGAAATCCTTGTACTCTTCCCATTGGACAGCACCAAGGAAGGTCTGAAAGTTCACCAGACCGCCGCGCCCACTGCCATCGCTGCTGCCAAGCGCCTGCACGCGAAAGGACTTATCGACCAACCGGACGGGGGCTACCTGACCAGCCTTGGCCGGGACGCTGCCGAACAAGCCCAGACCCTGCTGACCATCCTGACCACTGCCACTACCAAAGAAGCTGCCTGATTCCCTACACCGCCCATGGAGTCCGCTACTGGCGGATTCCGGGGGCATTGCTTTGGAGGTGCGAAAATTCTGACGTCAAAATCCATTTCCCTCTAAACCTCCTACGCTACTGGCTGTAAACTCCTACATGGCCGCCCACGTCGGGCTCTGCGAGCCACCGACTTCGACATGACCCGCCCCCATGAGATCCGCCCCGACCTGGACGAAGGCATCGACCGTAAGGTGCTGGCCCAATTGCGCGCGCGTTTCATGGCCCTCAACGAAGGGCGCATGGCCCGGGCTGTCGAAGGGCTGACTCCGCGTCAGCAAAGCGTGCTGACCTTGTTGCCGCTGTTCTTCCACGTCAATCACCCGTTGCTGCCCGGCTATGTATCGGGCAGTACACCGGCCGGCCTGTCGAATTTCGAACCCGACGCCCAGGCACTGACCGAAGCCCAGCGCCTGACCCGCTCGTTCTCCTACAAGCCACGCCACGGCAACCCACCGCGACCGATTCACGGCCTGTTTCTGATGGGCAGCCTTGGGACGCTGGCCCAGGCCGACCAGAGCGATATGGATGTGTGGGTGTGTCACGCCGCCGACCTGAGCGAGGTGGAACTGGCCGAACTGCGCAAGAAATGCCAACTGCTGGAAGCCTGGGCCCTGACCATGGGTGCCGAGGCGCACTTCTTCCTGATCGAGCCGACACGCTTTGTGCTCGGTGAGCGCGACACACAACTGAGTTCCGACGATTGCGGCACCACCCAGCATTACCTGTTGCTGGACGAGTTCTACCGCACCGCCATCTGGCTGGCCGGGCGTACACCGATCTGGTGGCTGGTGCCGGTGTATGAAGAGACTCGTTATGCCGAATTCACCCACACGCTGATTTCCAAGCGCTTTATCCGTGCCGACGAAACCCTGGACCTTGGCCACCTGGCGCGCATCCCCCCGGGCGAATTCATCGGCGCCGGGTTGTGGCAGCTGTTCAAGGGCATCGAGTCGCCCTACAAGTCGGTGCTCAAACTGCTGCTGACCGAGGTCTATGCCAGCGAACACCCGAACGTGCACTGCCTGAGCCTGCGCTTCAAGCGCGCGGTATTCGCCAACCAGATGGACCTGGACGAGCTGGACCCCTACATCGTGGTCTACCGCCGTATCGAGGAATACCTCAAGGCCCGCAACGAGCCAGAACGCCTGGAACTGGTGCGGCGTGCGCTGTACCTCAAGGTCAACCGCAAGCTCAGCGCCGGCCAGCGCAGCACCAGCTGGCAACGCCTGCTGCTGGAGCGCCTGGCCCATGAATGGGGCTGGGACCAGCGCCAACTGACACTGCTGGACAGTCGCAGCCAATGGAAAGTACGCCAGGTCGCCTCCGAGCGCCGCGCATTGGTCAACGAGCTCAATTACAGCTATCGCTTCCTGACCCAGTTCGCTCGCACCGAACAGACCGTCAGCCTGATCAACAAGCGCGACCTCAACGTATTGGGCCGGCGCCTGTATGCCGCCTTTGAACGCAAGGCCGGCAAAGTCGAGTTCATCAACCCCGGCATCGCCCCGGACCTGGCCGAAGACACCCTGACCCTGGTGCAATCGCCCAATCGCAAGGAGCCGGGCCAACACCACTGGGGCCTGTACAACGGCAACCTCACGGCCCTGGAATGGGAGCACTTCGCGCCGATCAAGCGCAGCCGCGACCTGCTGGAGATGCTCACCTGGTGCCATCGCAACGGTGTGATCGACAGCAGCACCCGCCTGGCCCTGCACCCCGGCACCAGCGACATGACTGAGTTCGAGCTGTTCAACCTGCTGGGCAGCCTGCAACAGAGCGTCGCCCTGCCCCTGGCCAGCGTCGATGAAGAGCGCCTGCTGCGCTCGGCGGTGCCTGAGGAAGTCCTGCTGCTGATCAACGTCGGCGTCGACCCGCTCAAGCACCACCGCGACCTGAACATCCTGATGACCACCGAACGCACCGACTCCCTGAGTTATGCCGGTGTGCGCGACAACCTGGTGCTGACCCTGGACCAGGTCACGCTCAACAGCTGGAACGAGGTGATGGTCAGCCGCTACGACGGCCCTCACGCCTTGCTCGACTGCCTGCGCGACTACCTCAATCAATTGCCGGCGGACCATCTGCCACGGCTGCGGGTGCGCTGCTTCTGTCACAACCGCGCACAGTTCATTGCCCAGCGCGTGGAAGAAATCTTCGACACCGCCCAGAACCTGCTGCTCGGTCAGGGCAATCACCGTTACCTGCTCCAGGTACAGCAGCACTATCACGTGATGGAGCTGATACCGGGCCAGGCGACCCACGTGTCACTGCCCACCCAGGACGCGCTGATCGCCTACCTCAGCGAAGAACTGGCCTGCTACAGCCCGCTGCATCTGGACGCCATGGCCCTGGAAGACCATGACCTGGCGCTGCTGCTGCCGATGGGGCTAGCCGATTGCGTGCAGGTGTTCTACCGAGTCAACGAAGGCTTCGCCGAGTTGTATGTGCTGGATGAATTCAACGCGTTGTGGCAGCAGCGCTTGCCGTTCCATGACGAACAGAGCCTGCTGGCGCCATTGCAGCGCTTTTTGCAGTCGATCATTTATCGCCGCGACGCGCTGTCACCGCTGGACACGCATGAGCCACTGGGCGCAGTGCAAACCTTGTATTACCAACTGCTGCCGTCGGGCAGCGGTCGCGCGCGCGGCATCGAGCCTCGCCCTGCGCCGTCGAACCCGGCGAATAAACCGTTCTATGACGTGCAGGCGATTATCGGCAAGGCAGCGCCGGGCCAAGTGGGGATCACCCTGTACTGCAATCAGCGGGAGTTTTCCGAGCTGGAATTTGGCGACCAGCTGTTTGCAGTGGTCGCCCAGGAAATCGTCGGGCAACGCCGGGAGCCCGAACGTTACCGCTGCTACATCACCGACTTAGACCTGTCCGGCCTGCTCGGTGATGTGCAAAGCCCCAGCAACCTGTACCTGCGCTACAAGGCCGAGCTGGAACTGTCGCTCAACGAGGCGCTGAGCCGGATTTAAAGAGGGAAGGCACCGCCGTCCTTGGGCTGGCCTTCAACACTGAGCAATTCCAGCTTGAGCGTCTTGCCGCCAGGGGCCGGCCAGTCGATATGCTGGCCAACCTGCAGGCCAAGCAAAGCACTGCCTACCGGTGCCAGGATCGAGATCTTGCCTTCATCGGCATTGGCATCTTTCGGGTAGACCAGGGTCAGGTGGTAGTCCTTGCCGCTGCCTTGCTCACGGCAATGCACGCTGGAGTTCATGGTCACGACACCCGCAGGCACTTCATCGTGGCCAACCACTTCTTCGGCGCGGTCGAGTTCGGCTTGCAACGCTTCGACGCCGGGAGATTCGTCGCCCAGGCGGTCGATCAGTTGCTCCAGACGCTGCACGTCAAGACGGGTGAGGATGATGGACGGTGCGGTGGTCATGATTCAGGCAGACTCCTTTTTTCTGCACAAAAAAGCAAAACCCCGCCAGGAAAGGCGGGGTTCTCACGGGCCTCGATGAGTTGAGGCGTATCCGGACACTACCACAGCGTCACAAATAAACAAGACGGCCTCAGGCGCGGGCCCGGCGCTGCTCGGCCTCGGCGCAGATGATCCGGCGCCGTGCATCGTCGGCAGAGCGCCATTCACGGATGTCTTCCACATGGCGGAAACAGCCGAGGCAGACTTTCTGCTCGTCCAGGCGACACAAACTGATACAAGGTGACGGCACCGCCGGGCTGACATTACTGAACAGCGGCTTGGGCGGACGGACGGGAGCAGGCTGGGTCACCATCAAATCTCGTCGAAATCCAGGTCGGCGCCGGCTTGTTCCTTGACCAGGCGCGCGAGCATTTCACTGAGCAGTTCATCGCTGGTGTCACACTGCCAATTGTTGTCTTCTTCGTTGAAATCAAAGTGAAAACCACCGGAACGCGCAGCCAGCCACAACTGACGCAGCGGTTCCTGGCGGCTGAAGATCAATTGAGTGCCGTTTTCAAACTTGACGGTCAGTACACCGGCCGAGTTTTCCAGGTCCACGTCCAGGCCGCTGTCGTCGAAAATATCTTCCAGCGCCTGCTGGGTCGAATCCACCAGGTCGTGAAAACGGGCTTCGGTCAAACTCATTGTGGCAACCTCAAAAGTGTCTGGTTTTGCTCGAGCGCCGCACGATACGGGCGAGCCCCGCCGATTGCAAAGGATACCGATTCCATCACGATTGGCGGTACGAAATATCCACGGCCAGCGTAGTCCACTTCATCTTCATGTCGGCAAACCCCCGCCGGACGGGTATTCCAGCGCATAGGCAAGCTGGCGGGTGGTCGGTATACTCGGGCGCAATTAATGCATATTCAAGGATTTCGCCATGAAGCGCCTGATCTCTTCCCTTGCTGCGCTCGTCGCGGTCGCTTGCCTCGTTAGTGCCTGTGGTCAAAAAGGCCCGCTGTACCTGCCCGATGACAGCAAAGACCCGAATGAACAGGCGCAATCGTCGCAAAAACCATCCAAAGCGCATAAGCACGACACCTACGAATAAGGGTATTCCATGGACGCTTTTAACTACCGGGACGGCGAGCTGTTCGCGGAAGGCGTGGCGTTGTCCGCGATTGCCGAGCGCTTTGGCACCCCGACCTATGTGTATTCCCGTGCGCATATCGAAGCCCAGTACCGCTCGTTCACCGATGCGCTCGACGGCGTGCCGCACCTGGTGTGCTACGCGGTCAAGGCCAACTCCAACCTGGGTGTACTGAATGTCCTGGCGCGCCTCGGCGCTGGTTTTGACATCGTCTCCCGTGGCGAGCTGGAACGTGTGCTGGCTGCCGGCGGCAAAGCCGACAAGATCGTGTTCTCCGGCGTCGGCAAGACCCGCGAAGACATGCGCCGCGCCCTGGAAGTCGGCGTGCATTGCTTCAACATCGAATCCACCGATGAACTCGAGCGCCTGCAGGTCGTGGCCGCCGAGATGGGCGTTCGCGCGCCGATCTCCCTGCGCGTCAACCCGGACGTCGACGCCGGCACCCACCCGTACATTTCCACCGGTCTCAAAGAGAACAAGTTCGGCATTGCCATTGCCGACGCCGAAGATGTGTACATCCGCGCCGCCCAACTGCCGAACCTGGAAGTGCTGGGCGTCGACTGCCATATCGGCTCGCAACTGACCAGCCTGCCTCCGTTCCTGGATGCCCTCGACCGCCTGCTGGCGCTGATCGACCGTCTCGGCGAATGCGGCATCTACCTGCACCACATCGACCTCGGTGGTGGCGTGGGCGTGCGTTACCGCGATGAAGAGCCACCGCTGATCGCTGACTATATCCAGGCCGTGCGCGAGCGCATCGAAGGCCGCGACCTGACGCTGATGTTCGAGCCGGGCCGCTATATCGTCGCCAACGCGGGCGTGCTGCTGACCCAGGTCGAGTACCTCAAGCACACCGAGCATAAGGACTTCGCCATCGTCGATGCGGCGATGAACGACCTGATCCGCCCGGCGCTGTACCAGGCCTGGATGAATGTCACCGCCGTGACGCCTCGCGCCAGTGAAGCCCGCGCCTACGACATCGTCGGCCCGATCTGCGAGACCGGCGACTTCCTGGCCAAGGATCGTCAGCTGGCCCTGGAAGAAGGCGATCTGCTGGCCGTGCATTCGGCCGGTGCCTATGGGTTTGTCATGAGTTCCAACTACAACACCCGCGGGCGTACCGCCGAGGTGCTGGTGGACGGTGATCAAGCGTTTGAAGTGCGTCGCCGCGAGACGGTAGCCGAGTTGTATGCTGGCGAAAGCCTGCTGCCGGAGTAAGCCATGCTGCTGCGTTTTACCAAGATGCACGGGCTGGGCAATGATTTCATGGTCCTCGACCTGGTCAGCCAGCACGCGCATATCCTGCCCAAGCACGCTAAACAGTGGGGCGATCGTCACACCGGCATTGGTTTCGACCAGTTGCTGATCGTCGAGGCGCCGAGCAACCCGGAGGTGGATTTCCGTTACCGGATCTTCAACTCCGACGGCTCCGAAGTGGAACAGTGCGGCAACGGTGCACGCTGCTTCGCGCGCTTTGTGCTGGACAAGCGCCTGACCGCCAAGCGGCAGATCCGCGTCGAGACCAAGAGCGGCGTGATCGAGCTGGATATCCGCAGCGATGGCCAGATCAGCGTCAACATGGGCGCGCCACGCCTGGTGCCGGCGGATATTCCGTTCCAGGCCACCGAGCAGGCTGTCAGCTATGCGTTGGACGTGGACGGCAAGACCATCGATATTGCCGCCGTATCCATGGGCAACCCCCATGCCGTGCTGCGGGTCGACGACATCAACAATGCGCCCGTGCATGAATGGGGGCCGAAGATCGAACACCACCCGCGCTTTCCGGCACGGGTCAACGTGGGCTTCCTGCAGGTGATCGACCGTTCCCGCGCGAAATTGCGCGTGTGGGAACGCGGCGCCGGAGAAACCCAGGCCTGCGGCACCGGTGCGTGCGCCGCTGCCGTGGCCGCGATCAGCCAGGGGTGGATGGATTCGCCACTGCTGATCGACCTGCCCGGCGGACGCTTGTCCATCGAGTGGGCTGGCCCTGGCCACCCGGTGATGATGACCGGGCCGGCCTCGCGCGTATACGAAGGACAGGTCCGTCTATGAGTGAGCCAAGCCAATGACCGATAAGCCTCAAGTACCCGCACAAGCATCCCCGAGCAACAGCCTGGAGGCCGCTGCTGTCGCGGCGTACCTTGAGGCTAATCCGGACTTCTTCGTCGAACACGAAGAGCTGTTGCCGGCCCTGCGCATCCCCCATCAACGCGGGGATACCGTGTCGCTGGTAGAGCGGCAGATGAAGATCCTGCGCGAGCGCAACATTGAAATGCGCCACAAGCTCTCGCACCTGATGGACGTCGCCCGCGACAACGACCGCCTGTTCGAGAAAACCCGCCGCCTGATCCTGACCCTGATGGACGCCACCAGCCTGGAAGAAACGGTGATCGCCGTGGAAGACAGCCTGCGCCAGGACTTCCAGGTGCCGTTCGTGAGCCTGATCCTGTTCAGCGACAACCCGATGCCGGTGGGTCGTTGGGTCAGCGGCAGCGACGCACAAACCACCATCGGTGGCCTGCTGTCCGAAGGCAAGACCATCAGCGGCACCTTGCGTGAGCATGAGCTGGACTTCCTGTTCGGGGCCGAACAGCGCAAGCAGATCGGCTCCACTGCCGTCGTCGCCCTCAGTCATCAAGGCCTGCATGGCGTGCTGGCCATCGCCAGCCGCGATCCTCAGCACTACAAAAGCTCCGTGGGTACCTTGTTCCTGACCTACATCGCCGAAGTACTGGGCCGCGTCTTGCCGCGTTTCACCACCGCCCTGCGCGCGGTGCGCTAGCCATGGAACGGCAACTGGACGCTTACTGCGCTCACCTGCGCAACGAGCGCCAGGTGTCGCCCCATACCCTGGAAGCCTATCGACGGGACTTGAACAAGGTCCTGACGTACTGCGAAAAACAACAGATCAGCAGCTGGAAGGCCCTGGATATCCAGGGCCTGCGCAGCCTGATCGCGCGACTGCATCAGGCCGGCCAATCCTCGCGCAGCCTGTCGCGCCTGCTCTCGGCGGTGCGTGGGCTCTATCACTACCTGAACCGTGAAGGCCTGTGCGACCACGACCCGGCCAACGGCCTGTCGCCACCCAAGGGCGAGCGGCGCCTGCCCAAGACCCTGGACACTGACCGTGCCCTGCAACTGTTGGACGGTGCGGTCGAGGATGATTTCCTGGCCCACCGCGACCAGGCGATTCTGGAACTGTTCTATTCCTCGGGCCTGCGCCTTTCTGAGCTGACCGGCCTGAACCTGGATCAACTGGACCTGGCCGACGGCCTGGTGCAAGTGCTCGGCAAGGGCAGCAAGACCCGCGTCCTACCGGTAGGCCGCAAGGCACGGGAAGCATTGCAGCTGTGGTTGCCGCTGCGCCTGCTGACCAACCCGGCGGACGATGCGGTGTTCGTCAGCCAGCAAGGCCGGCGTCTTGGACCCAGGGCGATTCAGGTGCGGGTGAAGGCCGCCGGGGAGCGAGAGCTGGGGCAGAACCTGCACCCACATATGCTGCGACACTCTTTCGCCAGCCATCTGCTGGAATCGTCCCAGGACCTGCGCGCCGTGCAAGAGCTACTGGGCCACTCCGATATCAAGACCACACAGATCTATACCCATCTGGATTTCCAACACCTGGCAACGGTATACGACAGCGCCCACCCAAGGGCCAAACGCATCAAGGACGGCGACTCATGAGTATCAAGCTGATCACCTTCGACCTGGACGACACGCTCTGGGACAACGTACCTGTCATCATCAGCGCCGAGGCGTCGATGCGCGAATGGCTGGCGCTTAACGCCGCCAAGGTCGGCGATTTGCCGCTGGAACACTTCGCCAGTCTTCGCCAACAGGTGCTGGAGCGCCATCCCGAGCTGAAACACCGCATCAGCATCCTGCGTCACCGGGTGTTGATGCATGCATTTGAAGAGGCTGGTTATCCGCAGCCTGAGGCCACGGAAATGGCCGATGTGTGCTTCGAAGCATTCATTCATGCGCGCCACCAGCTCACTCCGTTTCCCGAAGCCGAGCCTATGCTCCAGGCGCTACGCCAGCACTTCCTGCTGGGTGTGATCACCAACGGCAATGCCGATGTGCAGCGTGTTGGCCTGGCGGACTACTTCCATTTTGCACTGCGGGCCGAAGATATCGGCATCGCCAAGCCAGATGCGCGGTTGTTTCAGGAGGCCTTGCAGCGTGGTGGCGTGGACGCAAGTGCGGCGGTGCATGTTGGCGATCATCCGGGGGATGACATTGCCGGGGCGCAGCAGGCGGGGTTACGGGCAGTGTGGTTTAACCCGACGGGTAAGGCATGGGAGGGGGACAAGCGACCGGATGCGCAGATTCGTAGCCTGACAGAGTTGCCGGAACTGCTGCGCAGCTGGAAGTAACACCGTAGGTCAACATGTGGGAGGGGGCTTGCCCCCGATTACAGTGGGTCAGCCAATATATTCGTTGGCTGATACACCGCTATCGGGGGCAAGCCCCCTCCCACATTTTTATCGCCGGTAACGTCCAGGCATGAAAAAACCCGCAGCGACGGCGGGCTTTTTCTTACAAGCAGGTGACTGACCTCAAATAGGTCGGCTGCCGTACTTGTTATCCGGCTTCTTCGGTGGGTCTGCCACCACGTTGGCCTCGACTTCCTGCACTTTGCCGCCTTTAGCGAGGAACTCTTCCATCGCACGGGCCAGGGCATCACGCTCTTTGTTCTTGGCTTCAACGCTTGGCAATTCATCTACCGACACAGCTGCCTTGGCTTTGCCTTTGGCGGCCGGGACAGGCGCATCATCGCCACTGTCGTCGTCGGCAACGTCTTCCGCCGCCTCAAGGCCTTCTTCGGTGTCGTCTTCGTCACCTACTTCGAGTTCGTCGTTTTCCAGATCATCGTCGCTCATGTTCTACCTCATGACTTGCGAAAAGCAGATTAGTTATAGCCCAGCTTCACCCTCTGTCGACGGCTGCCGGAAAAAAATCAACATCCACTGGTTAACCAGTGGCTTATGCCCCATCACCGTGCAAGGTGGCGAGGACTTTACGAGCACCGCCATGATCACGGTGCTCGCCCAGATAAACACCTTGCCAGGTCCCCATCGCCAAGCGGCCGGCCTTCACCGGCAAACTCAGCTGGCAGCCCAGGAGACTGGCCTTGAAGTGCGCCGGCAGGTCGTCCGGACCTTCGTCGTTGTGTTCGAACCCTGCGAGGCCTTGCGGCACCAGCGAATTGAAATAACGTTCGAAGTCACGGCGTACCGCCGGGTCGGCATTCTCGTTGACGGTCAACGAGGCCGAGGTGTGCTGCAGCCACAGATGCAACAAGCCCACGCGACAGGCCTTCAATTCAGGCAAGCCGGCCAGCAACTCATCGGTTACCAGGTGAAAGCCCCGGGGCTTGGCCCGCAGGGTAATCAGGGTCTGTTGCCACATACAGTTCTCCGCCCATCGGCGCGCATTCTAGCGCGCTCAGGGAAAAAACAAAGTGCCGAATACGCCTACATGCCTGTAAGACATTGGCATGCGGAAAAGTGCCGTGTGCATCCCATCACAAACACTCGATAAAAACCGGTACAGCTCGTTATGACTGACAAACAACAGACAAAAAAATGCCCGGCAAGCCGGGCATCTTTTTTTCGCGTACTTACAGGTTGTAGCCGCGCTCGTTGTGTTGCGCCAGGTCGAGGCCGACCGCCTCTTCCTCTTCGGTCACCCGCAGGCCCATGACCATGTCCAGCACCTTGAGGATGATGAAGGTCACGATAGCGGTGTAGATCACCGTGAAGCCGACCCCTTTGGCCTGGATCCAGACCTGTGCAGCCACGTCAGTCACCGTGCCGAAGCCGCCCAGCGCAGGGGCTGCGAATACACCGGTGAGGATTGCGCCGACGATACCGCCGATACCGTGCACGCCGAATGCGTCCAGGGAGTCGTCGTAGCCAAGCTTGCGCTTGAGGCTGGTGGCGCAGAAGAAGCAGATCACACCGGCGACCAGGCCGATCACCAGGGCGCCCATCGGCCCGACGGTGCCAGCGGCTGGGGTGATGGCTACCAGGCCAGCCACCACACCCGAGGCGATGCCCAGTGCGCTTGGCTTACCGTGGGTGATCCACTCGGCGAACATCCAGCCCAGCGCCGCAGCAGCGGTAGCGATCTGGGTGACCAGCATCGCCATGCCGGCAGTGCCGTTGGCCGCAGCGGCCGAGCCGGCGTTGAAGCCGAACCAGCCGATCCACAGCATGGCCGCGCCGATCAGGGTGTAACCGAGGTTGTGCGGTGCCATCGGGGTGGTCGGGAAACCTTTACGCTTGCCGAGCACGATGCACGCCACCAGGCCAGCCACACCGGCGTTGATGTGCACCACTGTGCCACCGGCGAAGTCCAGCACGCCCCAGTCCCACAGCAAGCCACCATTACCGCTCCAGACCATGTGTGCGATTGGCGCATAGACGAGGGTGAACCAGATGGCCATGAAGATCAGCATCGCGGAGAACTTCATACGCTCGGCGAACGCACCGACGATCAGCGCCGGGGTAATGATGGCGAAGGTCATCTGGAAGGTGATGAACACCGCTTCCGGGAACAACGCCGCAGGCCCGGTGATGCTGGCCGGGGTCACGCCCGCCAGGAACGCCTTGCCCATGCCGCCGAAAAAGGAGTTGAAGTTGACGACGCCCTGCTCCATACCGGTCGTGTCGAACGCGATGCTGTAGCCGTAGATGACCCACAACACGCTGATCAGGCCAGTGATGGCGAAGCATTGCATCATCACGGAAAGAATGTTTTTGGAGCGCACCATGCCGCCGTAGAACAGCGCCAGGCCTGGAATGGTCATGAACAGCACCAGCGCGGTGGATGTGAGCATCCACGCTGTGTCACCGGAATTGAGGACTGGAGCCGCCACTTCGTCTGCCGCCATGGCCAGGCTTGGCATTACGATGGACAACAGGGCTCCGAGCCCTGCGAATTTACGCAGAGTCATATTGTTTTCTCCTGGGGCGTTGGGGTTTGGCGGCTTAGATTGCGTCGGTATCGGTTTCGCCGGTACGGATGCGAATAGCCTGTTCCAGATTGACCACGAAGATCTTGCCGTCACCGATCTTGCCGGTGTTGGCGGCCTTGGTTATCGCCTCGATAACCCGGTCAAGATCCTTGTCGTCAATCGCGACATCAATCTTCACCTTCGGCAGGAAATCGACTACGTATTCCGCGCCGCGATACAGCTCGGTGTGACCCTTCTGCCGACCGAAGCCTTTGACCTCAGTAACGGTAATGCCCTGCACGCCGATCTCGGACAACGACTCGCGTACATCGTCCAACTTGAACGGCTTGATGATGGCAGTGACTAGCTTCATGAAAACTCTCTCCCGAATTGGTGGACTTGCCCCAGGAAAACAAACCCGTCTCAAGTCTAAGCGCAGTGCCTGGCTTTGTAACGCGTCGTCGCCTCGGCATTTGCCGTTGCGACGCCAGCGAACCACTGGTGACGAAACCTGTACCCCTGATCCGTCGGCGCACTGCATTCGTCACAGCGACTGCATCAGTGCATGGGTCATGATCGTCTAAGCAGAAACCTTGCCAGCTCCGTAAAAATCACTGAAATCAGTCCTTTGCTCACTTTTGCCCAACTGCGGGGCTTTTTGATGGCGGCAATGCGCACAAAAACAGTGCGCAACCGCCCGACCCGCTGCGCGAAAAGCGTGCGCTCGCCGCCACGGAAAAGACTATAGACGCTGCGTGGTACACTGCCGGCCAACAGTATTCCGGAATATTTCCCATGCTCGCGCCCAAAGACCTCCTCGACGCCCTGAGCGGCCACGCCTCTCGCCTGTTCAGCGGCGACACCCCGCTGCCCCGCAATGAAATCGAAAGCCAGTTCAAGGCGCTGCTGCAAAGCGGCTTCAGCAAACTCGACCTGGTGAGCCGGGAAGAGTTTGATAGCCAGATGGTGGTGCTGGCCCGCACACGTGCGCGGCTGGAGAGCCTGGAGGCGAAGGTGGCGGAGCTGGAAGCACGACTGACGCCGCCCTCTGCTGAATAAACGCGGTCAGTGTGGGAGCTGGCTTGCCTGCGATGCAGACGCCTCGGTGTATCAGTTGCACGTAGGCGATGCTATCGCAGGCAAGCCAGCTCCCACATAAAGCGCTGCGAACGACGCTGGATACGTTCTGTAAAACCTCCCTCGCCTCGCATTTCTCCACCTCGTCTACCCTTGAAAAACCGCAGGAAGCGGCCCTCTTTTCAAGGAACGAGCATGTCCCTCGCCATCGTCCACAGCCGCGCCCAGATCAGCGTCGAAGCCCCTGCCGTCACCGTCGAAGTGCACATGGCCAACGGTTTGCCATCCCTCACCCTGGTGGGTTTGCCGGAAACCGCCGTCAAGGAAAGCAAGGACCGGGTGCGCAGCGCCATTCTCAACTCCGCCCTGCAATACCCTGCCCGGCGCATCACCCTCAACCTGGCACCCGCCGACCTGCCCAAGGACGGCGGGCGCTTTGACCTGGCGATAGCGCTGGGCATCCTGGCGGCCAGCGTTCAAGTGCCGGCGCTGATGCTCGATGAGGTGGAATGCCTCGGCGAGTTGGCGCTGTCCGGCGAAGTGCGAGCAGTGAAAGGCGTGCTGCCGGCCGCGTTGGCGGCACGCAAGGCCGGGCGCACCGTGATAGTGCCGCGGGCGAATGCCGAGGAGGCGTGCCTGGCCTCGGGGTTGAAGGTGATTGCGGTAGATCATTTGCTGCAGGTCGTGGCGCACCTGAATGGGCATCAGCCCATAGAGCCCTACAAGTCCGACGGCTTGCTGTACCTGAACAAGCCATACCCGGACCTGAGCGAAGTACAGGGCCAGCTCGCCGCCAAGCGCGCACTGCTGATCGCGGCGGCGGGCGCGCATAACCTGCTGTTCAGCGGCCCGCCCGGCACCGGCAAGACACTGCTTGCCAGTCGCCTGCCGGGTTTGTTGCCACCGTTGAGCGAGCAGGAAGCCTTGGAAGTGGCGGCTATCCAGTCGGTCGTCAGCCTGGCACCGCTGAGTCACTGGCCACACCGACCGTTTCGCCAGCCGCACCACTCTGCATCAGGTCCGGCATTGGTGGGCGGCGGGTCGAAACCGCAGCCTGGGGAGATTACCCTGGCCCATCACGGCGTACTGTTCCTCGATGAATTGCCGGAGTTCGACCGCAAGGTGCTGGAGGTGCTGCGCGAGCCTCTGGAATCGGGCCACATCGTCATCTCCCGCGCTCGCGATCGCGTCAGCTTCCCGGCCCGCTTCCAACTGGTAGCCGCCATGAACCCCTGCCCTTGCGGGTACATGGGCGAACCCAACGGGCGTTGTCGCTGCACGCCGGAGCAGGTTCAGCGCTATCGCAACAAGCTCTCCGGCCCTTTGTTGGACCGCATCGACTTGCACCTCACTGTGGCGCGGGAAACCACCGCGCTGAATCCAACCCAGCAGGTGGGCGATAACACGGCCGAGGCATCGGCACGGGTCGCCCAGGCCCGCGATCGCCAACTGCAACGCCAGGGCTGTGCGAATGCGTTCCTTGACCTGCCAGGGCTGCGCAAGCACTGCAAGCTGACCAAGACCGATGAAGGCTGGCTGGAAACCGCCTGTGAACGGTTGACGCTATCCCTGCGCGCGGCCCATCGTCTGCTCAAAGTGGCGCGTACCCTGGCCGACCTTGAGCACGCCGATAACATCACTCGACCGCACCTGGCGGAAGCGCTGCAATATCGGCCCGCGGCCGTCGGCTAGGGCGCCTCTGGGAAGTCCAGCAGCAGCCGCGCCACTTCCATCACTTCATCCAGGGCCGCTTCGGCCGACTCCATGGAGGGTTTGAGCATCAGGTCGTCGGCATAGCCCATCGCCACGGCAAAGATCTGGCGGGCAGCGCGTTGTGGCGAGTCACAACGCAAGACGTTGGCAGCCACACCCCGCTCGATCACCTCGGCGAGCATGCCTTGCCATTGGGCGTTGATCGCCAGGTAAGCCTGGGCCATTTCCGGGTCCTGCATGGCTTCGTCCCAGGCATCCAGCCACAGCGCCCACCCCGCATCGGCGGTGCTTGGCAGGCAGTCGCGCAAAAAACCCACAAAGGCTTCCAGGGGCGCTGCTTCTGCCAGGGGCGCGCGTACTTCGTCCAGCTGCTCGTTGGCAAACCGCACGAAGGCTTCGCGGCGCAGTTCCTTCCAGTCGCTGAAGTAGTGATAGACGTGGCTGCGGGACAGGCCTGCATGTTCGGCCAGGTCGCGGGTGGACACATCGGCAAAACCCTTGCTGCGAAACAGTTCCAGGGCGGCGGCGATGATCTGGTCTTTACGGTCGATACGCGACATGGGCAATTCCTTCCAGGCACCGGCAGATAAGCGGCGCTTGCTTTTTGAGCGATCGCTCAAGGATACTTGAGCAGTCGCTCAATAATAGCGTCTATCACTCCTTTGGTGCACCCCATGTCATCCGTCACACCGCAAATCCTGATCGAAGAAAGTCAGAAAATCGGCCAGCAATCCGCCGGCCAGACGCTCAAGGCCATTGCCAAAGCCTATCCGGGCAAGCTGTCCGCCACGCTGTCGCTGGTCGCGCTGGAGAACGCGCTGCTGCTGGCCTACCCGTTGTTTGCCGGGTTTGCGGTGGACGCGATCATCCGCGGCGACACGGGTAACGCGCTGCTCTACGCCGCCGTGGTCCTGGCGTTCTGGGTGGTCGGCGCGGCGCGCCGGGCGTTGGATACGCGGACTTTCACGCGGATCTACGCCGATCTGGCGGTGCCGGTGATCCTCAACCAACGCCTGCAGAACCACAGCACGTCGAAATCGGCGGCGCGGGTGGTGCTTGCTCGGGAGTTCGTCGACTTCTTTGAAAAGCATGTACCGATCATCGCCACGGCGCTGGTGTCGATTATCGGCGCGGCAGTGATGTTGATCGTGATCGAGCCCTGGGTAGGCCTGGCGTGCCTGGGCGCGCTAGTGCTGTGCATCACGTTGTTGCCACGCTTTGCCCGGCGCAACCAAGCGCTGCATGAACGGCTGAACAACCGGCTGGAAAAAGAAATCGGCCTGGTGGAAAAGGTCGGCGCACCGACCCTGCGGCGCCACTACCAGGTGCTTTCGCGCCTGCGCATCTGGCTGTCAGACCGCGAGGCGGCTGCGTACCTGTTTCTTGGCACGCTGGCCGCCTTGCTGTTTGTGGTCGCCATCAGCCAGTTGGCACAGTCACCCGCGGTCAAGGCCGGCCATATCTATGCAGTCATGACTTACCTGTGGACCTTCGTCACCAGCATGGACGAAGCCCCCGGCATGGTCGACCAACTGGCGCGCCTGAAGGACATCGGCAAGCGCGTGGACCCCGGCCTGGGCGACCGCTAGGCCTCAACGAAACCGATCTACCTCATGCCGCAAGCCTGCCGCCAGGGTCTCCAGTTCCTTGGCGGTAATCGCCAGGTTCGACACCACTTCCCGCTGCTCGCTATTGGCCAGCGCGATGCTCTGCAAGTTGCTGCTGAGCAAGGTCGCGGTGCTGCTCTGTTCCTGAGTGGCGGTGGTGATCGCGGCAAACTGCTGACCGGCCGAGCGGCTTTGCTCGTCGATACGCGCCAGGGCCGACGCCACGTCGGCGTTACGCGACAGGCCTTCCTGCATCAACACATTGCCGCGCTCCATAGTGCTGATGGCGTTGCCGGTTTCCTGCTGGATGCTCTGGATCATTCCGGAGATTTCGTCAGTGGCCTCTCGAGTACGCGACGCCAGGTTGCGCACCTCATCGGCGACCACCGCAAACCCACGGCCTTGTTCACCAGCGCGGGCAGCCTCGATGGCGGCGTTGAGCGCCAGCAGGTTGGTCTGTTCGGCAATCGAGGTGATCACACCGACGATTCCGCCGATCTCTTGGGAGCGTTGTCCCAGGGTGTTGATCACCGTGGCTGTGCTGTTGAGCGCGGCAGCGATGTGTTCCAGGGATGACGACGCCTCTTGCATCGAGTTGCGCCCGATGCGGGTTTGTTGGGCGTTTTCCTGGGCCAGGCGTTCGGTGCTGCCCATGTTGTCGGCGATGTTCAGCGAGGTGGCGCTGAACTCTTCCACCGCGCCGGCCATGCTGGTGATCTCGCCGGACTGCTGCTCCATGCCTTCATAGGCGCCACCGGACAAGCCGGACAGCGCCTGCGCACGGCTGTTGACCTCTTCAGCCGCCTTGCGGATATGCGAGACCATGGTCGACAGCGCTTCACCCATCTGGTTGAAGCTGCGCGCCAGTTGGCCGATTTCGTCATGACTGGACACATTCAAGCGCGCGCTCAAGTCGCCCGCGCCCAGGGCTTCGGCCTGGCGCACCAGGTCGCCCAACGGCGCCAGCTTGCTGCGCAGCAGCCACACCGTTGCACCAACCGCCAGCAGCATGGCCAGCACGCTGCCTATGACCAGGCGGATACCGACGTCCCACGTCACCGAGCGGATCTCAGCCTTGGGCATGCTCGCGACAACGGCCCATGGCCCGCCCTCGAAGGGTACCGACACGCTGTAGAAATCTTCGTTTTTGTCTGCCCAGAAGCGCCCGGTGCCCGGCGTCTTGGCCAGGTCCAGCATCACGGGTACGGCTTGATCCAGCGCCTGCACGCCCGCCGGCGGTACAAGCCAGCGCTTCTGCTCATCCAGCAAGGCGAGGGAGCCGGTCTGGCCGATGCGGAAACGCTTGAGGTTCTCGAACTGGGCATTCTGCGCATCGGTGTAGTCGAACCCGATGAACAACACCGCGATCACCTGCCCACTGCTGTCGCGCACCGGGCTGTACTGGGTCATGTAGGAGCGGTCGAACAGCACCGCGCGGCCGATATAGGTCTGCCCGCCGAGCACCCGCTGGTAAGCCGGGCCCTGGCGATCCAGCACCGTGCCGATGGCCCGGTTGCCATCCTGCTTGGTCAACGAGGTGCTGATGCGGATAAAGTCTTCGCCGCTGCGCACGAATACCGTGGCCACGCCGCCGGACATCTGCTTGAACTCATCCACTTCATTGAAGTTGTTGTTCAACACCTGATTGCCCAGGTACAGGCTAGGCGTCTGCACACCGGCCACGGTCACAGGCTGGTCCGCATGCACGCTCAAGCCGGCGCCGAAGCGCTTTTCAAACAGCCCGCTCAAACGCTGGGTACTTTCGCGCAAGGTGCTGTGGAAGGTGTTGAGTTGGTCGGCGAGCAAACGTGCCTCGCTGGCCAGGTGCTCCTCGCGGGTAGCGAGGTTGGCGGAGTCGAGGGAACGCAAGGCAAACACGGTGCTGCCGCTGATGACGACAGCCAGAATCACGGCTAATGCCAGGCCTAACTGGGAGGCTATCCGGGCGCGAGGTTGAGACATGACGGCTCCTGGCCGAGGCCAGGATCATCCTGATCTCATAGCGTTGCTCGGCAAATTATCCAGTGGGAAACGTTGGTGTACGATGGTTCCAACACACCTACTTCGGCGAGCCGAGGCAATACTTGAGCGATCCGCAGGGGTATCACGCAAACGATTGCACAAACAGTCTGTCGCCCCTCACTCGAGGCGTTCGACCTGAGGCAATTCCATCGCCTTGACTTCCGCCTGCAGAAACTCCGCCAAGCGCCGCAAACGCTCACCGCCGGGGCGGGTTTTCGGCCATACCAGGTAGTAGTTTTCGCCACTGGCCACCGCCGTTGGCCAGGGCAGGCTCAATCGACCCTGGGCCACGTCTTCGGCCACCATCAGCAAATCGCCCATGGACACACCGTAGCCCCGCGCAGCGGCGATCATGCCCAGTTCGAGGGTATCGAATACCTGCCCGCCCTTGAGCGACACCTGGGATGACAACCCCATGCGCTCCAACCAATTGCGCCAATCGCGACGGTCGGGCGTGGGGTGCAGCAATTCAGCGGTGGCCAGGCGTGCAGCATCCCAGGGCCCGTCCTCCAGCAGGTTCGGCGCACCTACCGGGATCAGCAGCTCCGGAAACAGGTAGCTGGCCTCCCAGTCCGCCGGGAAGTGCCCGTAGCTCAGCAGCACCGCGCAGTCGAAGGGCTCCTGGTTGAAATCCACCTCGTCCACGCTCATCCACGCGCTGGTCAGTTGCACCTCATTGCCTGGCTGCAACGCGCGGAAGCGGCTAAGCCGCGCCAGCAGCCAGCGCATGGTCAGGGTCGACGGTGCCTTCATGCGCAGGATGTCGTCTTCGGCGTTCAAGGTATGGCAGGCCCGCTCCAACGCTGCAAAACCTTCGCGCACGCCGGGCAAGAGCAGGCGCGCCGCCTCGGTGAGCTGCAAGGTGCGGCCACTGCGCTGGAACAGGCGACAGGCGAAATGCTCTTCCAGCGTGCGGATATGTCGGCTCACCGCACTTTGCGTGATGGAGAGTTCCTCCGCTGCCCGAGTGAAGGAATTGTGCCGAGAGGCGGCCTCGAATGCGCGCAAGGCATACAGCGGAGCAAGGCGACGAGACATCGGTAAATTCCTGCATAGCGATCCACCAACACTATCAGATCAATACACATGAGTTTAAGTCATGTACACCATCGCTTTAATCCTTTTGTGTAATTAACCCAGAGCGCCGAGAATCAAGCCTTCCCCAACCCTCTGACTTGTCGAGCGTGATGATCATGCAACATCCGGCACGTACCGAACTCTGGGCCATTCTGCGGCTGTCAGGGCCGTTGATTGCCTCACAGTTGGCACACATGCTGATGGTGCTGACCGACACCCTGATGATGGCGCGCCTGAGCCCCGAAGCCCTGGCCGGTGGCGGCCTGGGCGCGGCGACCTACTCGTTCGTGGCGATTTTCTGCATCGGCGTGATTGCCGCCGTGGGCACGCTGGTGGCCATCCGTCACGGCGCGGGCGATATCGACGGCGCCACCCGCCTGACCCAGGCCGGGCTATGGCTGGCGTGGCTGATGGCCCTGGCGGCCGGTTTGCTGCTGTGGAATCTCAAGCCAGTGCTGCTGATGTTTGGCCAGACCGAGACCAACGTGCACTCGGCCGGGCAATTCCTGACGATCTTGCCGTTCGCCCTGCCCGGCTACCTGAGTTTCATGGCCCTGCGCGGCTTCACCAGTGCAATCGGCAAGGCGACGCCAGTGATGGTGATCAGCCTTGGCGGCACGGTAGCCAACTACCTGCTCAACCACGCGCTGATCGAAGGCATGTTCGGCCTGCCCAAGCTCGGCCTGATGGGTATCGGCCTGGTCACGGCCATCGTTGCCAATGGCATGGCGCTGACGCTGATGTGGTACATCCGCAGCAACCGCACCTATGCGGCCTACCCGCTGAGCACAGGCCTGTTTCGCCTCAACACCCAGTACCTGCGCGAATTGTGGCGCCTGGGCCTGCCGATCGGCGGCACCTATGCGGTGGAGGTCGGGTTGTTTGCGTTTGCGGCGCTGTGCATGGGCACCATGGGCAGTACGCAGTTGGCGGCGCATCAGATCGCATTGCAGATCGTCTCGGTGGCGTTCATGGTGCCTGCGGGAATGTCCTACGCGGTGACCATGCGCATCGGCCAGCACTACGGCGCCGGGCAGTTGCTGCAGGCGCGCCTGGCCGGTCGTGTCGGCATCGGCTTTGGCGCGGCGATCATGCTGGGATTTGCTGCCGTGCTGTGGCTCTATTCCGACCCGCTGATCGGACTGCTCATCGACCACAACGACCCGGCGTTCCACGACGTGATCGTCCTGGCCGTCAGCCTGCTGGCCGTCGCCGCCTGGTTCGAGCTGTTCGATGGCGTGCAGACCATCGCCATGGGCTGCATTCGCGGGCTCAAGGACGCCAAGACCACCTTCCTGATCGGCGCGGGCTGCTATTGGTTGATTGGCGCACCATCGGCCTGGCTGATGGCCTTCACCCTGGGCTGGGGACCGACCGGTGTGTGGTGGGGCCTGGCGCTGGGCCTGGCATGCGCGGCAGTGAGCCTGACCTGGGCGTTTGAGGCGAAGATGAAGCGGATGATTCGCCAGGAGCCGCCGCGGCAGGAAATGTGGGAGGGGGCTTGCCCCCGATAGCGTTGGGTCAGTTGCAGATGAACTGGCTGACACTCCGCCATCGGGGGCAAGCCCCCTCCCACATTCCTAACCGAGCAAAGCTTGCTGGCTTTTGCCGAAGGTCAGGTACTCCACCAACTCCGGCAACGGCAGCGGCTTGCTGATCAGGTAACCCTGGGCCTGGTCGCAGCCAAACAAGCGCAACAGCGCCAGTTGCTCAGGCGTTTCCACCCCTTCGGCCACCACCTCCAGGTTGAGGTTGTGCGCCAGGTTGATCATGGCATGCACCAGCTTGCGGTTTTCTTCGCGCTCCTCCATGCCACCGACAAAGCTCTTGTCGATCTTCAACAAGGCAATCGGCAGGCTGTTGAGGTGCACGAACGATGAGAAACCCGTACCGAAGTCATCCAGGGAAAACCGCACACCCAGGCGGCCGAGGGCATCCATGGTCTGCTTGACCAGGTCACTGCGGCGCATCACGGCGGTTTCGGTCAGTTCGAACTCCAGCCATTGCGCCTCCACGCCCCGCTCGGCAATCAGCCGGCTGAGTGTGGAGAGCAACTGGCTGTCCTGGAACTGGCGGAACGACAGGTTGACCGCCATGTGCAACGCCGGCAGGCCGCGTTCGCGTAGGTCTTGCATGTCGCGCAGGGCCCGGGAGATCACCCAGTAGCCCAGCGGCACGATCAAGCCGCTTTGCTCGGCCAACGGCACGAATTCACTTGGCGGCAACAGGCCGCGCTCGCCATGACGCCAGCGCACCAGGGCCTCCAGGCCGACGATATGGCCGTCGTCCAGGTCCAGGCGTGGCTGGTAATGCAGCTCCAGTTCGTCACGGCGCAAGGCGCGGCGCAGCTCGCTTTCCAGGTCGGCCAGGCTGCGCGCGTTGCGGTTGATACGTTCGTTGAAGATATGAAAGGTGCAGCCTTGGGTGCTCTTGGCCTGCTGCATGGCGATATGAGCGTGCCACATCAAAGGGTCGGCACCGGCGCGAGCGCGGGCATGGGCCACGCCCAGGCTGCAACCGATCAGCAGGCTTTCGCCATCCACCCAATAGGGTTCGGCCATGACCTCGGTAATGCGCTCGGCCATCCACTCGGCACGCTGGGGTGCACGGCGGGTATCGATCAGCAGGGCGAATTCATCGCTGCCCAGGCGCGCCAGTTGGTCGCCGACCTCCAGCTGGCTCTTGAGCCGTGACACCACTTGCAGGATCAACCGGTCGCCGGCCTGGTGGCCGAGGGCATCGTTGGCGTGGCGGAAGTTGTCGAGGTCCAAGTGACCGAGGGCCAGGCCACGCCCTTCATTCTCGGCCAGACGCGCGGTCAACAGGGTCTGGAAGCCCTGGCGGTTGGCGATGCCGGTGAGCGGGTCCTGCTCGGCCAGGCGTTGCAGGGTGTTTTCCAGCACGCCGCGCTCGCGGACGTGGCGCAGGCAGCGGCGCACTGTATCGGCATCCAATACATCACGCACCAGCCAATCGCTGACGCCAAGCGGTGAAACCAGCGGTTCCTGTTCCAGCAACAACACGCACGGCAGGCTGCAACGGCCAGGCCCGGGTTGCAGGCTGGGCGTGGTCAATAGCACGGCGCTGTGGTCGTCATCGAACAGACGGCTCACGGATTCCCAGTTTGGTGCGCTGATCAGCACAGCCCCATCGCCCATCGGCGCCAGGCACTCGCGCAATAACGCTGCCCACGCGGGCTCATCGGCCAGCAGCAGCAAACGCAAGGGTTCGACAGGCGTAGACAAGCTAGCTCCCTAGACTCTGCAAAAATTCGTGGCGACGGGCATTATGACGTGCGGCCTGAGAATCACCAATGATAGGGGTTTTCAAACACGCGAACTGTGAACATTAGCCTCAAAACAACCCTCACATCCTGCGGCAAAGTATCAAAACCGGCAAATTTAGATCGAGTGGTACGTCACACTGTCGTTCTGACAGAGCAGAATCCTGCCAGCCTGTTAAAATGCCCGCCCTTTTGAACAACGACTCCCTGAATTCTGTATGTCCCGACTCAATCCCCGGCAGCAAGAAGCCGTGAACTACGTCGGCGGCCCTCTATTGGTGCTCGCCGGCGCAGGCTCCGGCAAGACCAGCGTGATCACCCGCAAGATCGCGCACCTGATCCAGCACTGCGGCATCCGCGCCCAGTACATCGTCGCCATGACCTTCACCAACAAGGCCGCGCGGGAGATGAAAGAGCGCGTCGGCACCTTGCTCAAGGGTGGCGAAGGCCGTGGCCTCACCGTGTGTACCTTCCACAACCTGGGCCTGAACATCATCCGCAAGGAGCATGCGCGTCTGGGCTACAAGCCGGGCTTCTCGATCTTCGACGAGACCGACGTGAAGTCGCTGATGACCGACATCATGCAAAAGGAATACGCAGGCGACGACGGCGTGGATGAGATCAAGAACATGATCGGCGCCTGGAAAAACGACCTGATCCTGCCGCCCCAGGCCCTGGAAAACGCACGCAACCCCAAGGAACAGACTGCCGCCATCGTCTACACCCACTACCAGCGCACGCTCAAGGCGTTCAACGCAGTGGACTTCGACGACCTGATCCTGCTGCCGGTAAAGCTGTTCGAGGAACACGCCGACATCCTCGAAAAATGGCAGAACAAGGTGCGCTACCTGCTGGTGGACGAATACCAGGACACCAACGCCAGCCAGTACCTGCTGGTAAAAATGCTGATCGGCAAGCGCAACCAGTTCACCGTGGTCGGTGACGATGACCAGTCGATCTACGCCTGGCGCGGCGCGCGCCCGGAAAACCTGATGCTGCTCAAGGACGACTACCCGTCCCTGAAAGTGGTGATGCTGGAGCAGAACTACCGCTCCACCAGCCGCATCCTGCGCTGCGCCAACGTGTTGATCTCGAACAACCCCCATGAGTTTGAAAAACAACTGTGGAGCGAGATGGGCCACGGCGACGAGATCCGCGTGATCCGCTGCCGCAACGAAGACGCCGAAGCCGAACGCGTGGCCGTCGAGATCCTCAGCCTGCACCTGCGCACCGACCGGCCCTACAGCGATTTCGCGATCCTCTATCGCGGCAACTACCAGGCCAAGCTGATCGAGCTGAAATTGCAGCACCACCAGGTGCCGTATCGCCTGTCGGGCGGCAACAGCTTTTTCGGACGCCAGGAAGTAAAAGATCTGATGGCCTACTTCCGCCTGATCGTGAACCCGGACGACGACAACGCCTTCCTGCGCGTGATCAACGTGCCGCGTCGCGAGATCGGCTCCACCACCCTGGAAAAGCTCGGCAACTACGCCACTGAGCGCAAGATTTCGATGTACGCCGCCACCGACGAAATCGGCCTGGGCGAACACCTGGACTCGCGCTTCACCGATCGCCTGTCGCGCTTCAAGCGCTTCATGGACAAGGTGCGCGAGCAGTGCGCCGGCGAAGACCCGATCAGCGCGCTGCGCAGCATGGTCATGGACATCGACTACGAGAACTGGCTGCGCACCAACAGTTCCAGCGACAAGGCCGCAGATTACCGCATGAGCAACGTCTGGTTCCTGATCGAAGCGCTGAAGAACACCCTGGAAAAAGACGAAGACGGCGAGATGACCGTCGAAGACGCCATCGGCAAGTTGGTGCTGCGCGACATGCTCGAACGCCAGCAGGAAGAGGAAGACGGCGCCGAAGGTGTACAGATGATGACCTTGCATGCCTCCAAGGGCCTGGAATTCCCCTACGTGTTCATCATGGGCATGGAAGAGGAAATCCTCCCGCACCGTTCCAGCATCGAAGCCGACACCATCGAAGAGGAACGCCGCCTGGCCTACGTGGGCATTACCCGCGCGCGTCAGACCCTGGCCTTCACCTTTGCCGCCAAGCGCAAGCAGTACGGCGAAATCATCGATTGTGCCCCCAGCCGGTTCCTGGATGAACTGCCGCCGGACGACCTGGCCTGGGAAGGCAATGACGACACCCCGACCGAGGTGAAGGCCGTTCGCGGCAACACAGCCCTGGCGGACATACGCGCGATGTTAAAGCGCTAGAATCGACTACTTTTCAATCTACTTTCGGCGCACAACGCGCCATTAGAGGAAGCTTTCCGTGGAAGCACTGCACAAGAAAATTCGCGAAGAAGGCATCGTGCTTTCCGATCAGGTACTCAAGGTCGACGCCTTTCTGAACCACCAGATCGACCCGGCACTGATGAAGTTGATCGGCGACGAATTCGCCGCGCTGTTCAAGGACTCGGGCATCACCAAGATCGTCACCATCGAAGCGTCGGGCATAGCGCCAGCGATCATGACCGGCCTGAACCTGGGTGTACCGGTGATCTTCGCGCGTAAGCAACAGTCCCTGACCCTGACCGAAAACCTGCTGTCGGCAACGGTGTATTCCTTCACCAAGAAAGTCGAAAGCACCGTGGCGATCTCGCCGCGCCACCTGACCAGCAGCGACCGCGTGCTGGTGATTGATGACTTCCTGGCCAACGGCAAGGCATCCCAGGCGCTGATCTCGATCATCAAGCAGGCCGGCGCGACCGTGGCAGGCTTGGGGATCGTGATCGAGAAGTCGTTCCAGGGCGGCCGTGCGGAATTGGATGCGCAGGGTTATCGGGTTGAATCGCTGGCGCGGGTCAAGTCGCTGGAAGGTGGCGTCGTCACCTTCATCGAATAACTCCTGCCTCAAAGTGGTGGTAAAAGTGGGAGGGGGCTTGCCCCCTCCCACATCGACCCTGTGTTGTCGGTTAGTGCGCGGTGGCCTGCAGGCCGGCGAGCAGGAGCCGCTGGTACAGATCCTCTTTCAAGCCTTCCGGCTTGGTCAACTGCATGCGTTCCAGATGCTTGGGAAACACCTGCGCCTGCGGCGCATCCAACGCCGCCTTGCCCAGCTCCAGAATCTCCGTCAGCTTGAATTTGCTCTTGAGCCAGTTCAGCGCCCGCAACAAATCCCGCTCTTCATCGGTGAAATCGCTTCCCAACGGATACTCCGGAAACAACCGACGATGGCGTGCCTGAATCCCCTGCAACCGCTCCGGCGTGTTCTCGGCAAAGCGCGGATCCAGCTGGAAATCCTTGGGCAACTTGCCAGCCTTTTGCGCCTGCTTGATCAAATCGTCCTGGAAGCGTGAGTCGGTGATATTGAGCAACGCCTCGATCACCTTGGCATCCGTCTGCCCGCGCAAGTCTGCAATGCCGTATTCCGTGATGACAATATCCCGCAGATGCCGGGGAATGGTGCAGTGGCCGTAGTCCCAGACGATATTGGAACTGACCTCCCCCGCCGACTCGCGCCAACTGCGCAGAATCAGGATCGACCGCGCACCTTCCAGCGCATGGCCCTGGGCCACAAAGTTGTACTGCCCGCCCACACCACTGAGCACACGACCGTCTTCCAACTGGTCGGCCACACCCGCGCCGAGCAGCGTCACCATGATCGCGCTGTTGATAAACCGCGCATCCAGGCGTTGCAGGCGCTTGAGTTCTTCCTGGCCGTACAGCTCGTTGATGTAGCTGATGCGCGTCATGTTGAATTCGAGGCGCTTGGCGTGGGTCATTTCCTGCAGGCGCTGGTAGAAACTGCGCGGGCCAAGAAAAAATCCGCCGTGGATCGAAATGCCGTCGGGCTGCGCCGCATCGTCGAGCGTGCCGGCGTTGGCCTGCTGTTGCGTCGCTACGTCCGGGTAGACCTTGCGACGGATAATCCCCGCGTCCGCCAACACCAGCAGGCCGTTGACGAACATTTCGCTGCACCCGTAAAGGCCCCGGGCGAAGGGATCGACGCCGCCTTCACGGCTGATCAGCGGCGCCCACTGGTACACGTCCAGGTCCGTCAGCAGCGACCGATAGGACTCGTTGTCGGCCTGGCGCGCCAGCAGCGCGGCAGTCAGCGCATCGCCCATGGAGCCGATGCCGATCTGCAAGGTGCCGCCGTCGCGTACCAGGGTGCTGGCATGCAGGCCGATGAAGTGGTCCTGGAAACCCACCGGCATGTTCGGCGTGGAGAACAGCGTGGTGGTGTCTTTTTCATCGATCAGGTAATCGAAGGTATCCATGCCCAGCTCAGCGTCGCCGGGCATGTAGGGCAAATCGGTGTGGACTTGCCCGACGATCAGCACGGTCTCGCCGGCGTCGCGGCGCTTGGCAATCATCGGCAGCAGGTCGAGGGTGATATCCGGGTTGCAGCTCAAGCTCAGGCGATCAGGATGTTCGGCACTGCTGGCGACCAACTGCGCCACCAGGTTCAGGCCGGCGGCGTTTATGTCGCGAGCGGCGTGGCTGTAGTTGCTGCTGACGTAATCCTGCTGCGCCGACTCGCTGTGCAGCAGGCTGCCGGGCTGCATGAAAAACTGTTGGACGTGGATATTGTTCGGAAGGCTGTCGTTGTGCAGGTCGGCGAGGAAATCCAGTTCGGGGTAATCGCCGAACACCCGCTCGATAAAGGGTTCGAGAAAGCGTTTCTGCAAACCATCACCCATCGTCGGGCGGCCCAGGCTTAACGCGGTATAGATCGTCAGCGCCCGCTCCGGCAACTTGGCGATGCGCCGGTACAAGGCATTGGCAAACCGGTTCGGCTTGCCCAGCCCGAGGGGCATGCCCATGTGGATATGCGCCGGCAACCGCGCCAGTACGTCATCAACTGCTTGCTCGATTGAACACAACTGCACCATCCGACCCTCCTGAACATTCCATGATTAGGGGTTGGACCGAGCTTGCCGGGTCTTTGCTGCAATGAACAGCGCTGAAACACGAACCCCAGGCACAAAAAAGCCGCTCGTAAGCGGCATTTTTGACGAAGATCGGCGGATCAGAGGCCGGACATCTTCTTGATTGCACCCTTGAGGTCATCATCCGAGCAATCGGCGCAGGTGCCTTTTGGCGGCATGGCGTTGATCCCGGTGATCGCCTTGGCCAGGATGCCATCGAGGCCGCCCTGGTGATCGGCGCGTTCTTTCCAGGCTGCGGTATCGCCGATTTTCGGCGCGCCCAACAGGCCGGTGCCGTGGCAAGCATTACAGTGCTTGGCGATGATGTCATCCGGCGTCTTCGCAGCGCCACCGCTTGCGGCGACCGCCACTTCCATGCCCTTGCATTCCTGGCCCTGGACGCAGACCTGGCCAACAGGCTCCAGGCGCTTGGCAATATCATCATTGGTCGCAGCTTGAGCGCTGACAGCCCATAGGGCCAGTACGGTTGCTGGTGCAGCCAGCATTTTCATAATTAGGTTCACGCGTTCACCCTCAATGGTGGCTATTCACGCCTGCGGCCACGGTTTCGCAGGCGGCGAAAGTATAACGGTTAGCCCGCCTGGCCGAAACAACCCTATTAACTAAAGGGAGATTCGACCCCGCGGAATACAGCTCGGGTGCCTCTGCAACGCTGGCAGGACGCCTCTTTTCTTAAAAGTTCGCAGGCGTGGCTGCGCTGATTAGTCGCGCCGGCACGTCGAACGGATTGCGAAAACGATGGGGCTTGGTGCTTTCAAAGTAGTAGCTATCGCCAGCTTCGAGCACAAAAGTTTCAAGACCGACCACCAACTCCAGGCGACCCTCCACCAGAATCCCGGTTTCTTCACCTTCGTGGGTGAGCATTTCTTCGCCTGTGTCGGCGCCCGGCGGGTAGATCTCGTTGAGAAACGCGATGGCCCGGCTAGGGTGCGCCCGGCCTACCAGTTTCATGGTGACGGCGCCGTCGGAGATGTCGATCAGCTCATTGGCTTTATAGACGATCTGCGTCGGTATTTCCTGGAGGATCTCCTCGGAAAAGAACTCGACCATCGACATGGGGATGCCTCCCAGCACCTTGCGCAAGGAGCTGATCGAGGGGCTGACGCTGTTTTTTTCGATCATCGAAATGGTGCTGTTGGTGACACCCGCGCGCTTGGCGAGCTCGCGCTGGGACAGACCCTTCAGTTTACGGATGGATTGCAGTCGTTCGCCGACGTCCAATGCAGGAGCCTCCTAGGATTCAGGCTTTGTTGTAATTGAGCGTTATCATGGCGACAGCGTTCAGTATTTACAACACTTGGGCCTAAATCCCGGGCTGTTGCGTTCGTACCCGGCGGTCAAGCGCCGGAATAGAGCCTCGGCACGCGGCGCAGGTTGCAAAAGAGCTGATACGGAATGGTCTCGGCGGCGACCGCGACGTCACTGGCGAGGATATTTTTGCCCCATAGCTCCACGGTGGAACCGAGGACAGCCTGAGGCACGTCCGTGAGGTCGATGCACAGCATGTCCATGGACACACGGCCCAGCAATTGGCTGCGCTGCCCGGCCACCAGTACCGGCGTACCCGTCGGCGCGTGACGCGGATAGCCATCGGCATAGCCCATGGCAACCACACCGATACGCATGGGTTTGGGCGTGATGAACTTGGCGCCGTAACCCACCGGCTCACCGGCCGGCAGTTCACGGACGCAGATCACCTTGGATTCCAGGGTCATCACCGGCTGCAAACGCGCGGCCACGGCCTGGTCCTCGGCAAACGGCGTCGCGCCGTAGAGCATGATGCCAGGGCGCACCCAATCGCTGGACACAGCCGGCCAGCCCATCACCGATGGCGAATTGCGCAGGCTGACCTCGGCCGACAAACCCTGGCGCGCCGCGTCAAACACAGCCACCTGTTCATCACTGCGCACACAGTCGAGCTCATCGGCGCGGGCGAAATGGCTCATCAACACGATCTTGGCCACCTTGCCGCTGGCCAGCAGGCGCTGGTAAGCCTCGTGATAGTCCTTGGGGTGCAGGCCGACACGGTGCATGCCGGAATCGAGCTTGAGCCAGATGGTCAGCGGCTTGCTCAGTCTGGCCTGCTCGATGGCCTCCAATTGCCACAGCGAGTGCACCACGCACCAGAAATCATGTTCGATGATCAGCGGCAGCTCATCCGCCTCGAAGAAACCTTCCAGCAGCAGCACCGGCGCACGAATCCCGGCGGCGCGCAGCTCCAATGCTTCCTCGATGCAAGCCACGGCAAACCCGTCCGCCTCGGCTTCCAGCGCCTGGGCAACGTGCACGGCACCATGGCCGTAGGCATCGGCCTTGATCACGGCAAGGGCCTTGGCACCCGTGACTTCACGGGCCAATTGGTAGTTGTGACGCAGGGCTTGGAGGTCGATCAGGGCACGGGCAGGACGCATGGCGGCAGGCTTCTAGGCGGCAAAGTGAAGAAAAACCGGCACCGACCAACGGCTTCGGCACCGGGAGAGGGATCGTTGTTTAAGGCAGCGCGGCCACGACGGACAGCTCCACCAGGATTTGCGGTTCGCACAGCTTGGCTTCAACCGTGGCACGGGCCGGGGCAACGCCTTTTGGCAGCCATTTGTCCCACACCGCATTCATGCCGGCGAAATCTGCGTCGATGTCCTTCAGGTAGATCGTCACCGACAGCAACCGGGTCTTGTCAGTACCGGCCAGGTCGAGCAAACGCTCGATATTGGCCAGGGTTTCACGGGTCTGCTGTTCAATCCCGGCGTTCATGTCGTCGCCGACTTGCCCGGCCAGATACACGGTACCGCTGTGGACAACGATCTGGCTCATGCGCTCATTGGTGAGCTGGCGCTGGATTGACATGTTTTGCAGACTCCTGGTGGTTGCCATAACGGGAAATATCGAGGCCTTCGGCACTGATCTGCGGCGTTTTCTTGGCCATCAGGTCGGCCAGCAAACGACCGGAGCCACAGGCCATGGTCCAACCGAGGGTGCCGTGGCCGGTATTCAGGAACAGGTTCTTGAACGGGGTGGCACCGACAATCGGCGTGCCGTCGGGGGTAGTCGGGCGCAGGCCGGTCCAGAAGGTAGCTTCGGTCAAATCGCCGCCCTGAGGATAAAGGTCGTTGACGATCATCTCCAGGGTTTCCCGCCGGCGCGGGTTCAGCGACAGGTCAAAACCGGCTATTTCAGCCATGCCACCGACGCGGATGCGGTTGTCGAAACGAGTGATCGCGACCTTGTAGGTCTCGTCGAGAATGGTCGAGGTCGGCGCCATCGCCGGGTTGGTGATCGGCACGGTCAGCGAGTAGCCCTTGAGCGGATACACCGGCGCCTTGATCCCCAACGGCTTGAGCAACTGCGGCGAGTAGCTGCCGAGGGCCAGCACGTAGCGGTCGGCGGTTTCCAGCTTGCCGTCGATCCACACGCCGTTGATGCGATCACCGGCGTAGTCGAGGCGCTGGATGTCCTGCTCAAAACGGAATTCCACACCCAACTGTTTGCACATCTCGGCCAGGCGGGTGGTGAACATCTGGCAGTCGCCGGTCTGGTCATTCGGCAGGCGCAGTGCGCCGGCGAGGATATCCGTGACGCTGGCCAGGGCCGGCTCGACCCGGGCGATACCGGCGCGGTCGAGCAGCTCGAACGGCACGCCGGACTCCTTCAACACGGCGATGTCCTTGGCGGCGCCATCGAGTTGTGCCTGGGTGCGGAACAGTTGGGTAGTCCCAAGGCTACGGCCTTCGTAGGCGATGCCGGTCTCGGCGCGCAGTTCGTCGAGGCAGTCGCGGCTGTACTCGGACAGGCGCACCATGCGCTCCTTGTTCACCGCATAACGGCTGGCGGTGCAGTTGCGCAGCATCTGCGCCATCCACAGGTATTGGTCGATGTCGGCGGTGGCCTTGATCGCCAGCGGCGCATGGCGTTGCAGCAACCACTTGATGGCCTTGAGCGGCACACCCGGTGCGGCCCATGGCGAGGCATAGCCTGGAGACACCTGCCCGGCGTTGGCGAAACTGGTTTCCATGGCAGCGGCAGGCTGACGGTCGACGACAACCACTTCAAAGCCGGACCGCGCCAAATAGTAGGCACTGGTCACACCAATGACGCCGCTACCCAAGACCAGAACGCGCATTTTTATATCCTCATCGCGGGCATGGCCGCTGACGTGTGTTGTTCGAGCAATGATGAGCGCAGTGTAAAAAACAATGACCAGTGCATTTCACTATATAACTGCCTATATTTGGCGACAATTCTCGGCAAAAACCCTTTTCACAGAGGCGTATCCCCTATGCGTACCAACACCCAGACCAAGCGGGAGCTGGACAAGATCGACCGCAACATCCTGCGCATCCTGCAAACCGACGGGCGCATTTCGTTTACGGAGCTGGGGGAAAAGGTCGGGCTGTCGACCACGCCCTGTACCGAGCGTGTGCGGCGGCTGGAGCGTGAAGGGATCATCATGGGCTACAACGCGCGGCTCAACCCCCAGCATTTGAAGGGCAGTTTGCTGGTATTTGTCGAGATCAGCCTGGATTACAAGTCCGGCGACACCTTCGAGGAATTCCGCCGCGCGGTGCTGAAACTGCCCCATGTGCTCGAGTGCCACCTGGTTTCTGGCGACTTCGACTACCTGGTGAAAGCGCGGATATCCGAGATGGCGTCGTACCGCAAATTGCTCGGCGACATCCTGCTCAAGCTGCCCCATGTGCGGGAGTCCAAGAGCTATATCGTGATGGAAGAGGTGAAAGAGAGCCTGAACCTGCCGATCCCGGACTGACCTGACACACTCGGGTCAACATGTGGGAGGGGGCTTGCCCCCTCCCACATTTGGACGGTGTAAAACCGCTAAACCAGCACCTGCCGGGTGCTCGCCATGTACTCGTGGATCTGCTTCTCCACCCGTGGATGAATCAGCTCCACCGGGCGCCGCCCATTCGGACACGGCAAGGTCTTGGTGGTGCCGAACAGCCGGCAGATCAACGGGCGCTCGTCGTACACCGTGCAGCCGTTCGGCCCCAGGTGCACGCAGTTCAGCTCCTCCATGGCCGCGTCCTGCTCGGCGGCGGTCTTGCGCGGCAGGCGCGACATTTCCTCGGGCGAGGTGGTCACCGGCCCACAGCAGTCATGGCAACCGGGGACGCACTCGAACGAAGGAATCTGCCGGCGCAGCGCACTGATTTTCTGACTGTTGCAACTCATCGAAACACGTACCGAACGGCGAATAGGCGTGGATTCTGCCGCAAAACGCCCCGCGCAGACAGCTTCGTCCGACCGCTGTATCCTGCGTCAAATTTTCCAAACAGGGATGCTCCCCATGACTGCCAGCGCCCGGCATACCGCTTCCTACTACGCCGCCAGCAGCGTGCCGCAAACTGATTACCCGGTATTGACCGGCGAACTGACGGCGGATGTGTGCGTGGTCGGCGGCGGTTTTTCCGGGCTGAACAGCGCGCTGGAGCTGGCCGAACGCGGTTTCAGCGTAGTGTTGCTGGAAGCGCGCAAGATCGCCTGGGGCGCCAGCGGGCGTAACGGCGGCCAACTGATTCGCGGTGTCGGCCATGGCCTGGACCAGTTCGCCAGCGTGATCGGCACCGAGGGCGTACGCCAGATGAAGTTGATGGGCCTGGAAGCGGTGGAGATTGTGCGTGAGCGCGTCGCGCGCTACCAAATCCCCTGCGACCTGACCTGGGGCTACTGCGACCTCGCCAACAAACCCCGCGACCTGCACGGCCTGGCCGAAGATGCCGAAGAACTGCGCAGCCTCGGCTATCGTCACGACATACGCCTGCTGCAAGCCAACGAAATGGGCAGCGTCATCGGCTCCGAGCGCTACGTGGGCGGCATGATCGACATGGGCTCCGGCCACCTGCACCCGCTGAACCTGGCCCTCGGCGAAGCCGCCGCCGCGCAGCAATCGGGCGTGAAGCTGTTCGAGCAGTCCGAAGTGACGCGCATCGACTACGGCCCCGAAGTCAACGTATACACCGCCCAAGGCAACGTGCGCGCCAAGACCCTGGTGCTGGCCTGCAATGCCTACCTCAACGGCCTCAACCCGCACCTCAGCGGCAAAGTGTTGCCTGCCGGCAGCTACATCATCGCCACCGAACCGTTGGGCGAAGCCCAGGCCGCCAACCTGCTGCCGCAGAACATGGCGGTGTGCGACCAGCGTGTCACGGTGGACTACTTCCGGCTGTCCGCCGACCGCCGCCTGCTGTTCGGCGGTGCCTGTCATTATTCCGGTCGCGACCCGAAGGACATCGGCGCCTATATGCGCCCGAAGATGCTGCAGGTGTTCCCACAACTGGCCGATGTAAACATCGACTTCCAATGGGGCGGCATGATCGGCATCGGCGCCAACCGTCTGCCGCAGATAGGCCGCCTGGCCGACCAGCCCAACGTGTATTACGCCCAGGCCTACGCCGGCCATGGCCTCAACGCCACGCACCTGGCGGGCAAGTTGCTGGCCGAAGCCATCAACGGCCAGCAACACGGGCGCTTCGACCTGTTCGCCCAGGTGCCGCACATCACCTTCCCCGGCGGCAGGCACCTGCGCTCGCCGCTGTTGGCGCTGGGAATGCTCTGGCACCGCCTCAAAGAGCTGGTCTGATCAATCGCGCCAGAACGGTTTCAGGCCTTCGTGGCGCGCCTGCTCGGCGGTCAGCCCGATATCGCGCAATTGCTCGCGGGTCAGGTGCAGTAAAGCTTTGCGCGTATGGCGACGGTGCCAGAACAGACACCAGCGACTGATATCGCGCCGCGCCGTCGCCCGCTCCTGCCCAGCCACCAGTTCCTGACTGTGTAACGCCAGCCGCACATCCCCCATGCCGTTCATTTTGCTGCCCCTCAGTTGCTTGTTGCCTTGAGTGACCAGCATGAGCGCGCAGCCAAAACCATTACAGATTCAACCCACCTTTATTAAATCCATACAGATACTGCCTATATACCGCTGAATCCTGTATTTTCTGCCTATCTGTAATGGTCCCTCTGGAGCGACCGCCATGACCCTGTACATGAACCTCGCCGAATTGCTGGGCACCCGCATCGAACAAGGCTTCTATCGCCCCGGGGATCGACTGCCTTCCGTACGGGCCTTGAGCGTGGAACACGGGGTCAGTTTGAGCACCGTGCAGCAGGCCTATCGCTTGCTGGAGGACAACGGTCTGGCGATGCCCAAGCCGAAATCCGGCTACTTTGTTCCGGTGGGCCGCGAGTTGCCGGCCCTGCCGGAAGTCGGTCGTCCGGCTCAGCGCCCCGTAGAAATTTCCCAATGGGACCAAGTGCTGGAATTGATACGCGCAACGCCGCGCAAGGATGTCATACAGATGGGCCGCGGCATGCCGGATGTATTGTCGCCCACCCTCAAGCCCCTGCTGCGCAGCCTGGCCCGCGTGAGTCGCCGCCAGGATTTGCCGGGGCTGTATTACGACAACATCCTGGGCTGTATGGAACTGCGCGAACAGATTGCGCGCCTGTCCCTGGATTCCGGCTGCCAGCTGACGGCCGAGGACATCGTGATCACCACCGGCTGCCATGAGGCGCTGTCCGCCAGCATCCATGCTATCTGTGAGCCGGGCGATATCGTTGCGGTGGACTCACCGAGCTTTCACGGCGCCATGCAGACCCTCAAGGGCCTGGGCATGAAAGCCCTGGAAATCCCCACCGACCCGATCACCGGCATCAGCCTCGAAGCCTTGGAGCTGGCGCTGGAACAGTGGCCGATCAAAGTCATCCAACTGACCCCCAACTGCAACAACCCCCTGGGCTACATCATGCCGGAGGCGCGCAAGCGGGCATTGCTCACCTTGGCGCAGCGCTTTGACGTGGCGATCATTGAAGACGATGTCTACGGCGAACTGGCCTTCAGCTACCCGCGCCCGCGCACCATCAAGTCTTTCGACGAAGACGGACGCGTCCTGCTGTGCAGCTCGTTCTCGAAGACCCTGGCGCCCGGCCTGCGCATCGGCTGGGTAGCGCCCGGACGTTACCTGGAGCGAGTGCTGCACATGAAATACATCAGCACTGGCAGCACCGCCACGCAGCCGCAAATCGCGATTGCGGAATTCCTCAAAGGTGGTCACTTCGAACCGCATTTGCGGAGGATGCGTACCCAATACCAGCGCAATCGCGACTTGATGCTCGATTGGGTCAGCCGCTACTTCCCCACAGGCACTCGCGCCAGCCGCCCTCAAGGCAGCTTCATGCTGTGGATCGAACTGCCGGAAGGCTTTGATACGCTGAAGCTCAACCGTGTCCTGGTAGAACAAGGCGTCCAGGTGGCCGTAGGCAGCATCTTCTCGGCGTCGGGCAAGTACAGGAACTGCCTGCGCATGAACTACGCTGCCAAGCCAACCGCGCAGATTGAAGAAGCCGTGCGCAAGGTCGGGGCTGCGGCGATCAAGATGCTGGCAGACACGGCCGACTGACCTTTCACGGGAAATTGCCGTCATATATCGACAACCGCCCTGATCTGGAAGCCGCTCCCTTGATGATTCAACGGCTATTACCGTTTTGCCTGCTGGGAGCCCTGATCCTGGGCGGCTGCGCCAGCGTGAGCACGCCACGCGTCCCCAGTGACGCCCTGCCCGCCGCACAGTCATCGTTCGGCCGCTCGATCCAGGCCCAGGCCGCGCCCTATCAAGGGCGCTCGGGCTTTCGCCTGCTGCCCAACAGCAGCGAGGCATTCATGGCCCGTGCCGAGCTGATCCGCAACGCCCAGACCAGCCTCGACCTGCAGTACTACATCGTGCACGACGGCATCAGCACCCGCATGCTGGTGGACGAACTGCTCAAGGCCGCCGACCGTGGCGTACGTGTGCGCATCTTGCTGGATGACACAACCAGCGACGGCCTGGACCAGATCATCGCCACCCTCGCCGCCCATCCCAAAATCGAGATCCGCCTGTTCAACCCGCTGCACCTCGGGCGCAGCACCGGCGTAACGCGGGCCATGGGCCGCTTGTTCAACCTGTCGCTGCAACATCGACGCATGCACAACAAGCTGTGGCTGGCGGACAATAGCGTGGCCATCGTTGGCGGGCGTAACCTGGGGGATGAGTATTTCGATGCCGAGCCCAACCTGAACTTCACCGATATCGACATGCTCAGCGTCGGCCCGGTGGCCGAGCAACTGGGCCACAGTTTCGACCAGTACTGGAACAGCGCACTGAGCAAGCCCATCGATGATTTCGTCTCCAACGCACCGTCCAAGGGTGACCTGGCCGCCGCGCGCGTACGCCTGGAAGCGTCCCTGGCCGAGTCACGCCAGCAGAACCACGCACTGTACAACCGCCTGCGCACCTACCAGACCCAACCCCGCATGGACACCTGGCGCCGCGAGCTGATCTGGGCCTGGAACCAGGCGCTGTGGGATGCGCCGAGCAAGGTGCTGGCCAAGGAGGACCCTGACCCCAGGTTGCTGCTCACCACGCAACTGGCGCCGGAACTGGAAGGGGTCAATCACGAACTGATGATGATTTCGGCGTACTTCGTGCCGGGACAGCCAGGCCTGGTGTACCTGACGGGGCGTGCCGATGCGGGCGTGTCGGTGAGCCTGCTGACCAACTCCCTGGAAGCCACCGACGTGCCCGCGGTGCACGGGGGTTATGCGCCGTACCGCAAGGCGCTGCTGGAGCATGGGGTCAAGCTCTATGAGTTGCGCCGCCAGCCCGGGGATGGCGGCGGCAGTGGCCCGCACCTGTTTCGCCGAGGCGCCTTCCGGGGCTCGGATTCCAGCCTGCACAGCAAGGCGATGATCTTTGATCGGGAGAAATCCTTTATCGGCTCGTTCAACTTCGACCCACGCTCGGTACTGTGGAACACCGAAGTCGGTGTGCTGGTCGACAGCCCCGAGCTGGCGGAACACGTGCGCAACCTTGCACTGCAAGGCATGGCGCCGCCCCTGAGCTATGAAGCGAAATTGCAGGACGGCCAAGTGGTGTGGGTGACCGAAGACAACGGCCAGTTGCACACCCTGACCCGCGAGCCGGGGAGCTGGTGGCGACGGTTCAATGCGTGGTTTGCCACCAGCGTCGGCCTTGAGCGCATGCTCTAGGCCGGCTGTGCCGCGCCGAATGCACCCTGGCGCAGCAGCAACATCACCAGGCCCAGCGCACCCGCTGCCATCAGCAGCGGCAACGCATGCCCGCTGATCCACTGGCTACCCGCCCCCGCCACCAGCGGGCCGATCAGGCAGCCAATACCCCACAACTGCGCCACGTGGGCATTGGCGCGCACCAGCGCGTCGTCGCGGTAACGCTCGCCGATCAGGATCAACGACAGGGTGAACAAGCCGCCGGCACTCGCGCCGAACACGACCCAGATCGGCCAGATCATTGGTGTGTGCATCAATAGGGGAATCGCCAGGCTCGACACCAGCAACAGCAGCGCACACCCCAGGAACAACGTGCGCCGAGGCAAGTAGTCGGCCAGTGCACCGATGGGCAATTGCAGTAACGCGTCGCCAACCACCACCGTGCTGACCATGGCCAAGGCGATCTCGGCGGTGAACCCTTGTTGCAGGCAGTACACCGGCAACAATGTCAGGATCATCGCCTCGAACGCAGCAAACAGCGCAACCGCCCAGGCAATCGCCGGCAGGCTCCGGCAGAAGCGCCACAGTTGCGCGAAGGTCACGCTGAAGGACTCGGCGCTCGGTGCACCGGAGCGCCCCAGCAGCAACAGCGGCGCGACCATCAACAGGCCGACGCCCACCCAGAAACCGTAGTCATGCTCGGTGCCGATCAGGCCCAACAGCAGCGGCCCCGACAGCTGGCTCAAGGCATAGCTGCAGCCGTACAACGCCACCAGCCGGCCACGCCACTGCTCCACCACCAACTGGTTGATCCAACTCTCGCCGAGAATAAACACGATGGTCAGGATCACGCCGATCATCAGGCGCAACACCAGCCACACCGGGTAGCTGGGCAGGATCGCCAGCAGGCCGATGGACACCGCACCCGCCCACAGGCACAGGCGCATGAGGTTGGCGGTGCCAAGCCATGAGGCCAGGCGACTGGAGACCTTCGCGCCGAGCAACACGCCAAAGGCCGGCATCGCTGCCATCACGCCGATAGCGAAACTGCCGTAGCCCCAGCTTTCGAGGCGCAGGGACACCAGCGGCATGCTGACGCCCAGGGCCAGGCCGACGCTGAGCACCGAGGCCAGGACGGCGAAATAAGTCGCCCAACGCATTTCCACGCTCCTGTGGATAATTCTTGAAAACACACAAAACAGTGTGGGAGGGGGCTTGCCCCCGATTGCGGTGGATCAGTGAGCACCGCTGGCGCCTGACACACTGCTATCGGGGGCAAGCCCCCTCCCACATTTAGCCTGCGGTGTTGCTTAGAGCTTGATCCAGGTGGCCTTCAGCTCGGTGTATTTGTCGAACGCATGCAGCGACTTGTCGCGACCGTTGCCCGACTGCTTGAAGCCACCAAACGGTGCAGTCATGTCGCCGCCATCGTACTGGTTGACCCACACGCTACCGGCACGCAGCGCCTTGGCAGTCAGGTGGGCCTTGGAGATGTCCGCCGTCCACACCGCTGCGGCCAGGCCGTATTGGGTGTCGTTGGCGATGGCAATTGCTTCCTCGGCGCTGTCGAAGGTGATCACCGACAAGACCGGGCCGAAGATTTCTTCCTGGGCGATCTTCATGGCATTGGTCACACCGTCGAAAATCGTCGGTTCAACATAGGTGCCACCGGTTTCTTCCAGGGTCCGCTTGCCGCCGGCGACCAACTTGGCGCCATCTGCGTGACCCGCTTCGATGTACGACAGCACAGTGTTCATCTGCTGGGTGTCCACCAGTGCGCCCACATTGGTTGCCGGGTCCAGCGGGTTGCCTGGCTTCCAGCCCTTGAGGGCATCGATCACCAGCGGCAGGAATTTGTCCTTGATGGAACGCTCCACCAGCAGGCGCGAACCGGCGGTGCAGACCTCCCCCTGGTTGAAGGCGATGGCGCCGGCGGCGGATTCTGCGGCGGCTTGCAGGTCCGGGGCATCGGCGAACACGATGTTCGGGCTCTTGCCGCCGGCTTCCAGCCAGACGCGCTTCATGTTCGACTCACCAGAGCGGATCAACAGTTGCTTGGCGATCTTGGTGGAACCGGTGAACACCAGGGTGTCGACATCCATGTGCAACGCCAGCGCATTACCCACGGTATGACCATAGCCCGGCAGTACGTTGAACACGCCTTTTGGAATACCGGCTTCCACGGCCAGGGCCGCAATGCGGATGGCGGTCAGCGGGGATTTTTCGGACGGCTTGAGGATCACCGAGTTGCCGGTGGACAGCGCAGGGCCCAGTTTCCAACAGGCCATCATCAGCGGGAAGTTCCACGGCACGATAGCGCCAACCACGCCAACCGGCTCGCGCGTCACCAGGCCCAATTGGTCATGCGGGGTCGCGGCGACTTCGTCGTAGATCTTGTCGATCGCTTCGCCGCTCCAGCTCAGGGCATTCGCCGCGCCGGGCACGTCGATGTTCAGGGAGTCGCTGATCGGCTTGCCCATGTCCAGGGTTTCGAGCAGCGCCAGCTCTTCGGCATTGGCCTTGAGCAACGCGGCGAAACGGATCATGGCAGATTTGCGCTTGGCCGGCGCCAGGCGTGACCACACGCCGGAGTTGAAGGTGGCGCGGGCGTTTTCGACGGCGCGCTGGGCGTCGGCGGCGTCACAGCTGGCAACGGTGGCCAGCAGGCGACCATCGACCGGGCTGATGCATTCGAAGGTGTCACCGGAAACAGCGGCGGTGTACTCGCCATTGATGTAGGCGCGGCCTTCGATCTTCAGATCCTTGGCACGTTGTTCCCAGTCGGCACGGGTCAGGGTGGTCATGCGAGTGTCCTCCTCTTATTGAATACAAGGGCCATGGGATGTCCCACGGCAGCCTTAAAGAATTCTTGCCCGCCAGCCAATGGTTCGGCGCAAGGCAGCTGCCACCCTAAACCAGCGGCTGGGGGTGTTTCAATATATTTGACATAACGCCGGCAAACGCCCTTGCGATGTTCATTTTAATAAACATAGACTTTGGGCTCTCCAACCGCAGGCCAGACGGGACACGCACATGAGCATCCAGGACATCGTCGACTTCAGCCAAGCCAAGACCGCCGCCGAGCGCTACCGCCCTGCCGCCGAGAAAATCCTCAAGGGCGATCCCGAGCAAACGATCTACAACCACTACAACAGCCCCTGCGGCCAGATGAGCGCGGGCGTGTGGGAAGGTGAAGTCGGACAGTGGACGGTCAATTACACCGAACATGAGTACTGCGAGATTGTGCAAGGTGTATCCGTGCTGCGTGACGCCGACGGCAATGCCAAGACCTTGCGCGCTGGCGACCGATTCGTGATTCCCGCCGGCTTCAGCGGCACTTGGGAAGTGCTGGAGGCGTGCCGCAAGATCTACGTGGTGTTCGAACAGAAAGCCTGATCAGCCAAATCAACAGGCAAAAAAAAGCCCGGATCATGAGATACGGGCTTTTTTTCAGGAGGAAAATCAATTACTTGATTTTGCCTTCTTTGTAGATCACGTGCTTGCGAACGCGCGGGTCGAACATTTTCTTTTCGAGCTTGTCCGGGGTAGTACGCTTGTTCTTGTCGGTAGTGTAGAAGTGACCAGTACCGGCGCTAGAGATCATTCGAATCAATTCACGCATGATATAGCTCCTTAGATTGTGCCAGCGCGGCGCAATTCAGCCAGCACGACAGTGATGCCACGCTTGTCGATGATGCGCATGCCTTTGGCAGATACGCGCAGACGGACGAAACGTTTCTCTTCTTCAACCCAGAAGCGGTGATGCTGCAGGTTCGGCAGGAAACGACGACGGGTTTTGTTATTTGCGTGGGAAATGTTATTCCCAGTCACCGGACCCTTACCGGTAACTTGACAGACTCTCGACATGCCTCAGCCCTCTAAAACCACATGCCCAACCCGGCATGGGTTGGCCGCTTAATCTCTCAGTCATTTGGCGCCAGGCGCCGCGTTTCTTTAGGGTCTTACCGGCTACACCTACAAGCGAAGGAACCGGGCCCCTAGAAAAGAGCGCTGCTTTATACCAGAAAGACCCCAGTGCAACAACAGCCCGCGTGTTTTTACTGGCGTAAATCTTGGCGGCAGACGCCTGAACCGTTGCCAGGAGGGGCCGCTGTCACAGCCGACCGCTCGTCGCACAGAATGATTTACAGCGCGCGCGGGCACAGTGAAGTGCACGACGAAACGCGCCGAGACGCCATCAAAACAGCATTTGGCGCAAAAGCACAGGCAAAAATGGGCTAGTCATTTACCTATCAGACCACTACGGTAGGACTTTTCCAGACTGCACTCGCAGATGGGCCTTCGATCTGCAAAGGAAACCGAACATGCGCCTCGCTGCCCTACCGTTATTGCTAGCCCCTCTATTTATCGCCCCGCTGGCCTCGGCCGCCAGCAACTTGAGCGTCTGCACCGAGGCCAGCCCCGAAGGGTTCGATGTGGTGCAATACAACTCGCTGACCACCACCAACGCCTCGGCCGATGTGCTGATGAACCGCCTGGTGGACTATGACGCGACCAGAGGCCAACTGGTGCCCAGCCTGGCGGACAGCTGGAACGTCTCGCCGGATGGCCTGACCTATACCTTCAAGCTGCACCCGGATGTGAAGTTCCACCGCACCGAGTACTTCACCCCAAGCCGCACCCTGAGCGCAGAAGACGTGCGCTTCAGCTTCGAGCGCATGCTCGACCCGGCCAACCCCTGGCACAAGATCGCCCAGAGCGGCTTCCCTCACGCTCAGTCGCTGCAACTGCCGACGCTGGTAAAAAAGATCGACGCTCTCGACCCACTGACCGTGCGTTTCACCCTGGATCACGCCGACTCCACCTTCCTCGCCGCGTTGAGCATGGGGTTCGCGTCGATCTACCCGGCGGAATATGCCGACAAACTGCTCAAGGCCGGCACGCCGGAGAAGCTCAACAGCCAGCCGATCGGCACTGGACCGTTTATCTTCAGCCGTTTCCAGAAAGATGCCGTGGTGCGCTACAAGGCCAACCCGGACTACTTCGCCGGCAAACCGGCTGTGGATAACTTGATCTTCGCCATCACTCCCGACGCCAACGTACGCCTGCAGAAGCTGCACCGCGATGAGTGCCAGATTGCGCTGTCACCCAAGCCGCTGGACGTAGGCGAGGCCGAAAAGGACCCGGCGCTCAAGGTGGAGAAGACCGCGGCCTTCATGACCGCCTTCGTGGCCATCAACAGCCAGCACCCGCCCCTGGACAAGCCAGAAGTCCGCCAGGCGATCAACCTGGCGTTCGACAAGGGCAGCTACCTCAAAGCCGTGTTTGAAGGCACCGCCGAGGCCGCCAACGGTCCTTATCCGCCGAACACCTGGAGCTACGCAAAGGACCTGCCGGGTTATCCACAGGATCTCGCCAAGGCCAAGGTGCTGCTCGACCGCGCCGGACTCAAGGACGGCTTCAAGACCACCCTCTGGACCCGCCCCACCGGCAGCCTGCTGAACCCCAACCCGAACCTTGGTGCACAACTGCTGCAGGCTGACCTGGCCAAGGTCGGCATCCAGGCCGAGATCCGCGTGATCGAATGGGGCGAGTTGATCCGCCGCGCCAAAGCCGGCGAACACGACCTGCTATTCATGGGCTGGGCCGGTGACAACGGCGACCCGGATAACTTCCTGACCCCGCAGTTTTCCTGCGCGGCGGTAAAGTCGGGTACCAACTTCGCCCGCTACTGCGACCCTGCGTTGGACAAGCTGATCAGCGCTGGCAAGACCACCAGCGAGCAAGGTGTGCGCAGCAAGCTGTACCAGCAGGCCCAGGCACAGATCCAGCAGCAGGCCTTGTGGTTGCCGCTGGCGCACCCGACGGCGTTCGCCCTGGCCCGCAAGACTGTCGAGGGCTACCAGGTGAGCCCGTTCGGCCGCCAGGATTTCTCGAAAGTCAGCGTCAAGCCCTGAGCTGAAAGCTGCAAGCCCGCTTGAGGCTTGCAGCTGCTTCCCGCCTACATCCACCCATACTCCGCCATCGACAACGGATCTCCATCCCCCACAATGATGTGATCCAGTACCCGCACATCCACCACCTCCAAGGCCTTCTGCAGCAATTTGGTCAATTTTCGATCAGCGGCGCTCGGCTCCAGGCTCCCGGAAGGATGGTTGTGGCACAGGATCAACGCCGCCGCGTTGTAGGCCAATGCGCGTTTGACCACTTGCCGGGGATACACCATCGCCGCGTCGATGGTGCCTTGGGACAACGCCTCAAAACCCAGCACCCTGTGCCTTGAATCAAGGAACAGACAGCCGAATATCTCGTGGGGCTCATGGCGCAACATGGCCTTGAGGTAATCGCGCACCGCCACCGGACTTTCCAGCACCGAGTCGTGTCGCAGGCGCTCGGCCATATGACGCTTGGCCATTTCCAACACCGCCTGCAACTGGGCAAACTTCGCCGGCCCCAGGCCCAATTGCTGGCTGAACAGCGTCTGGCTGGCCTCCAGCAACGGGCGCAAGCCGCCGAATTGCGCCAGCAGATGGCGCGCCAGGTCCACCGCGCTCCTGCCGGAAACCCCGGTACGCAGGAAGATCGCCAGCAACTCGGCATCCGACAGACTCGCCGCCCCCCACTCCAAAAGCTTCTCTCGCGGCCGCTCTGCCGCCGGCCAATCACGAATACTCATCCCTCCTCCCTCTCCCTGTATGCCATGCGTGCCGCTGTTGCCTTGCGGACGCTGTGTTATCGTAGGCCCTCTTTTTTGCAGGCGATTTCCCCTGGGGAGGGGGCATCGCAGGCGTCATTGAACTGGCAACACTGAACTGGAAAGGCAAACCAATGCAGCGTCTGTATCGGAAACGCATCGTTCTCGGCGTTGGCGGCGGCATTGCCGCCTACAAGAGCGCAGAGCTGGTCCGCAGGCTCCTGGACCAGGGCGCCGAAGTGCGCGTGGTCATGACGCGCGGTGGTAATGAGTTCATTACCCCGCTGACCATGCAGGCCTTGTCCGGGCACCCGGTTCACCTGGATCTCCTGGACCCTGCGGCCGAAGCCGCCATGGGGCACATCGAACTGGCCAAATGGGCCGACCTGGTGCTGATCGCTCCGGCCACCGCCGACCTGATCGCGCGCCTGGCCCAAGGCATCGCCGATGACCTGCTGACCACTCTGGTACTGGCCACCGACGCCACTGTCGCCATCGCCCCGGCCATGAACCAGGCCATGTGGCGCGACCCTGCGACCCAGGCCAACACCCAGCTTCTGCAAAGCCGAGGCCTCAAGGTGTTCGGCCCGGCATCCGGCAGCCAGGCCTGCGGCGACGTTGGCATGGGCCGCATGCTTGAAGCCACCGACCTGGCGCTGTGCGCCGCCGAGTGCTTTCAGCACCTGGCCCTCACTGGCAAGCACGTGTTGATCACTGCCGGCCCGACCCAGGAAAACATCGACCCGGTGCGCTACATCACCAACCATAGCTCAGGAAAAATGGGCTTTGCCCTGGCTGAAGCGGCGGTCGAGGCAGGCGCACGCGTCACCCTGATCACCGGTCCGGTGCATTTGCCGACCCCGGATCGGGTCACGCGAATCGACGTGGTCAGCGCCCGCGACATGCTGGCGGCCTGTGAGGCAGCCATTCCGTGCGACCTGTTCATCGCCTCGGCGGCGGTTGCGGACTACCGCCCGGAAGTCGTCGCCCCGCAAAAGCTCAAGAAAGACCCTACGAGCGGTGACGGCCTGCTCCTGCAAATGGTGCGCAACCCGGACATCCTGGCCACCATCGCCACGCGTCCGGACCGTCCGTTCAGTGTCGGCTTCGCCGCCGAGACCGAGCACTTGCTGGACTACGCCGCACGCAAATTGAAAGACAAAAACCTCGACCTGATCGTTGCCAATGATGTCGCCAACCCGAGCATCGGCTTCAACAGCGAGGAAAACGCCTGCAGCGTGATCGACCGCGACCTGCACGCCACCCTTTTCGCCCAGACCAGCAAGGGCAAGATTGCCCGCCAACTGATCTCTTTTATCGCCCAACGGCTGAACCAGGTTTAATTTCCATGCACGCTTTGCAAGCCAAGATCCTCGATTCACGCATCGGCAACGAATTCCCACTGCCGGCCTACGCCACCCCAGGCTCCGCAGGCCTCGACCTGCGCGCCATGCTCAAGCAAGACACTGTCCTTGAACCGGGCCAGACCATTCTTATTCCGACCGGCTTGTCGATCTACGTAGGCGATCCTGGCCTGGCGGCGCTGATCCTGCCGCGCTCGGGCCTGGGCCACAAACACGGCATCGTGCTGGGCAACCTGGTCGGCCTGATCGACTCGGACTACCAGGGCGAATTGATGGTGTCGTGCTGGAACCGTGGCCAGACCGCGTTCAACATCGCTGTCGGCGAACGCATTGCCCAGTTGGTACTGGTGCCAGTGGTGCAGGCGCACTTCGAACTGGTACAGGAGTTTGATGAAACCCAACGCGGCGCAGGCGGTTTTGGGCATTCCGGCAGTCACTGACTAAGCTGAATCCGGCCGGGCGCCTTTGCCCGGCTCGACGCCACCGCAAGGCTTTTCAGGACGAAGAATGCGCGGACCTTATCAGCGAGATTTCCCTATTGAAATCAAAGCATTAAGCAGAAAGAAAAGCAGCGCCAGCACGCCGATGGCACTTTTGCACCACGAACTCTCTGCCGAAAACACCGTCATACCCTTCAGTTTGAGCCTGCCGGTCAGCCACATTAAGGCCAGCCTTGCCCCCTTCAGATGGAGTTTCCCCCCGCGATGAGTACCGCAGCCCGAGTAGCCCCGACATTCCCCGACAGCATTTTCCGCGCCTATGACATCCGTGGCGTGGTGCCAAAGACCCTGACTGCCGAAACCGCCTACTGGATTGGCCGCGCCATCGGCGCACAGAGCCTGGCCCAGGACGAGCCAAACGTGTCGGTCGGCCGTGACGGTCGCCTGTCCGGCCCGGAGCTGGTTGAGCAACTGATCCAGGGCCTGGCCGACAGCGGTTGCCATGTGAGTGACGTGGGCCTGGTGCCGACGCCGGCACTGTACTACGCGGCCAACGTACTGGCCGGCAAGTCCGGGGTGATGCTCACCGGCAGCCACAACCCGTCCGACTACAACGGTTTCAAGATCGTCATCGCCGGCGACACCCTGGCCAACGAACAGATCCAGGCCCTGCACGACCGTCTGAAGAACAACGACCTGACCAGCGGCAAGGGTACCGTCACCAAAGTCGATATCCTGCAGCGCTACTCTGACCAAATCACCGGCGACGTGAAACTCGCGCGCCGCCTGAAAGTGGTGGTGGACTGCGGCAACGGCGCAGCCGGCGTGATCGCCCCGCAGTTGCTCGAAGCCCTGAACTGCGAAGTGATCCCGCTGTTCTGCGAGGTCGACGGCAACTTTCCCAACCACCACCCAGACCCAGGCAAGCCGGAGAACCTGGTGGACCTGATCGCCAAGGTCAAAGAAACCGGGGCTGACGTGGGTCTGGCCTTCGACGGCGACGGCGACCGCGTGGGTGTGGTGACCAACACCGGCGAGAACGTATTCGCCGATCGCCTGCTGATGCTGTTCGCCCGCGACGTGGTGGCGCGCAATGCCAACGCCGAGATCATCTTCGACGTGAAGTGCACTCGCCGCCTCACCCCGCTGATCAAGGAATACGGCGGCCGCCCGCTAATGTGGAAGACCGGTCATTCGTTGATCAAAAAGAAAATGAAGGAAACCGGCGCCCTGTTGGCCGGCGAAATGAGCGGCCACGTGTTCTTCAAGGAACGCTGGTTCGGCTTTGACGACGGTATTTACAGCGCCGCTCGCCTACTGGAGATCCTCAGCAAGGAAAAATCCACGGCCCAGGAGCTGTTTCAGACCTTCCCGAACGATATTTCGACGCCAGAGATCAATATCCATGTGACCGAGGAGAGCAAATTCAGCATCATTGACGCACTGCAAGATGCGCAATGGGGCGAAGGCGCCAACCTGACCACCATTGATGGTGTGCGAGTCGATTACGCCAAAGGCTGGGGCCTGGTCCGCGCGTCCAACACCACACCGGTGCTGGTCCTGCGTTTCGAGGCGGATACCGAGGCTGAGTTGCAGCGCATCAAGGACGTGTTCCACGCCCAGTTGAAACGTGTTGCCCCTGATCTCCAATTACCGTTCTGATTTTTTACCGGAGCCCTGAATGACCCTCGAACGCGAAGCCGCTGCCAACACTGCCAAGGTCCTGTCCGAAGCGTTGCCTTACATCCGACGCTACGTCGGCAAGACGCTGGTGATCAAGTACGGAGGCAATGCCATGGAAAGCGACGAGCTGAAAACCGGCTTTGCCCGCGACATCGTGTTGATGAAAGCCGTGGGGATCAACCCGGTGGTGGTGCACGGCGGCGGCCCGCAAATCGGCGACCTGCTCAAGCGCCTGTCGATCGAGAGTCACTTCATCGATGGCATGCGCGTCACTGACGCGCAGACCATGGACGTGGTGGAGATGGTCCTCGGCGGCCAGGTCAACAAGGACATCGTCAACCTGATCAACCGCCATGGCGGCAGCGCCATCGGCCTGACCGGCAAGGACGCGGAGCTGATCCGCGCGAAAAAGCTGACGGTGACCCGTCAGACACCGGAGATGACCCAGCCGGAAATCATCGACATCGGCCAGGTGGGCGAAGTGGTTGGCGTGAACACCGACCTGCTGAACCTGCTGGTCAAGGGCGACTTCATCCCGGTGATCGCGCCGATCGGCGTGGGCGCCAATGGCGAGTCCTACAACATCAACGCCGACCTGGTGGCCGGCAAGGTGGCCGAAGCGCTGAAGGCTGAAAAGCTGATGCTGCTGACCAACATCGCCGGCCTGATGGACAAGCAGGACAAAGTCCTGACCGGCCTGACGACCCAACAGGTGGACGACCTGATCGCCGACGGCACCATCTACGGCGGCATGCTGCCGAAGATCCGCTGCGCGCTGGAAGCGGTGCAAGGCGGGGTGGGTAGCTCGTTGATCATCGATGGTCGAGTGCCGAATGCGGTACTGCTGGAGATCTTCACGGATACCGGCATGGGTACGCTGATCAGTAATCGCAAGCGTCCCTGATTTATAAAACACTAAAAAACCGCAGTTTCTTACGGCGCCGACGACATACGTACCCGTGTACGGAATCTTCGTTAGGCAAAGTAGAGTCTGCGGTTTTTTATGCGCAATGGAAACGCAGCCTACAACGATGATCACGAACGCGCTGCTGAAGTTTTTCAGTATTAGTTGATATTTCAACATTCACTGAAAACCTTATAAACGGTGAAATTTCTCGACTTTTTTCATTGCAATAGCTATTTTCAACATTCGCTGAAAAGGGCCAAAATAATGAAAGAATTTGAAATTCACTCCAGAGATGCGCTGCGAAGCCTCCTGAGCAAGGTACCGATTCTCGAGATTAAAAGCCTCAAATCTATGCCTCCTTCAAAAGGCTGGACTCCCGACTTCATTATCGAGATTAACGCATCAGGAAAATCACGCCCTCTGGTGTGCGAGGTAAAAGCAAACGGCCAGCCACGATTCATAAACACGGCCATACTTCAGCTTCGCGACTACGTGAGCGAGCAAAGGCCAGAGGCTACGCCTATTGTGGTAGCACCCTATCTTTCACCCGTAGCAAGACAACTGTGTCGGGAAAAGGGTGTGGGATATCTGGACCTGGAAGGTAATGCCTGGATCTCGTTCGATGGTGTATTCATTGATCACCAAGTAGCTGACAAGCCGCTCTCGGAGCACAGGGAGCTTAAGTCTTTCTTCAAACCGAAATCAGCGCAGATCATACGCACAATGCTTCGGGATCCGGGCCGAGCCTGGCGGGTGGTAGAACTGTGCGAGGCCGCCGGGGTGAGCCTGGGACAAGTCAGCAATGTCCGCACAGCACTACTGAATCGAGAATGGGCAAGAGTGACAAACGACGGCGTATGTCTATCCGATCCTAAAGCGCTCCTGGATGCATGGGCCGAAGCATACGCGCCTCCATCAGGAGAGCGTAAAGGCTTCTATACCACCTTACATGGCAGCGCATTGGAAAATGCCGCGCGCATCGCTATTGAAGAAAGGAGCGGCGGACACGCACTTTTTTCATCCTTTTCTGCCGCTCAATGGCTCGCGCCCTATGCCCGCATCAGCACGACTTACTTTTATGCCGACATTGAAGGGCTAGAGAGACTGGTTAAAGCACTACAGTTGGTTCCTGCATCAAAGGGAGAGAACGTTGTCATCACTTTACCCAACGACGAAGGACTCCTACTGGACGCCGTTGAACCCGCACCGGGTGCCCTGTGCACCAGCCCAGTTCAGACATATTTGGATCTATCGGTTGCGGGAGAGCGCGGAAAGGAAGCCGCCGAATATCTACGACAGGAAAAACTGACATGGTCTCGTTAATCCCTCAAGAACCTCAATCCGCCTCAGATTATGACGACAGAACGACAGCTGCCGTGAAGGCGGTATTAGTCGAGATCGGTCAGATCCTTGGTTCCTTCAAAGGCAAGTTTGCAGTGATCGGTGGAGCGGTGCCCTGGCTCCTGCTGGCGAACGACGATATGCAGCACGTTGGAACCCTCGATGTCGATTTGAGCTTGGCCGCAGAGGCTCTCGGTGATGGCGAGTACGCGACGTTGATTGAGGCACTGATGGGTAATGGGTACGAACAAAGAGGAGAACTGCGGCGATTCCAGCTCGTTCGCCAGGTTCCCGTACAAGACGGTGGATCGGCGATAGATGTGATCGTGGACTTCTTGATGCCGCGCGACGCCGAAATCATCCAAAACAAACCTCCCATTCTCAACGACTTTGCAGTTCAACGCGCTGACGGTGCGGACTTGGCGATGCGCTTCTATCAAATGGTTGCCATTGAAGGCTCCATGCCTACGGGTGGCAGAAATCGTGTCGAGGTCGCGGTGTGCTCGATCCCCGCCCTGCTGGCGATGAAGGGGTACGCCCTGAACGGAAGGCACAAACAGAAGGACGCATATGACATCTACTACTGCGTCCGTAATTTCCCCGGTGGCATGCAAGCGCTTGCAGAGGAATGTCGATCAGTACTGGAAACCGGGAGTGGAGAACAAGGGTTTCAGTTCATCGGCGAAAAGTTTGATATCGCCGAAGGCTATGGCCCAACTGCCGTAAGGCGATTCGTCGAAGACAGCCAAATACTCGGAGATCGCACACCGGACCAATGGCAACAAGACGCTTTCGGGCAGGTTGACGCTTTATTGCGCGCCTTGCGACTGCGGGAGTAGCAGCACCCCGAAACACGAGCTAAAAAAAGGCCCCGATCAATTGAATGGAACGGGGCCTTTTTTATTGTGATTACTGAACGCCGAACTGCTCGCGATACGCCTTCACCGCTGGCAGGTGCTGCTTGAGCTGCGGATCATCTTCCAGGAACTGCAACACCTGGTTCAACGACACGATGCTCACGACTGGAATGCCGAAATCGCGCTCCACTTCCTGGATGGCCGACAACTCACCGTTGCCACGCTCCTGGCGGTTCAGCGCGATGAGCACGCCAGCGGCCTTGGCGCCGTCCTGGGAAGCGATGATCTGCATGACTTCGCGGATAGCGGTGCCGGCGGTGATCACGTCGTCGATGATCAGCACGTCGCCCTTGAGTGGAGCCCCGACCAGGCTGCCGCCTTCACCGTGGGCCTTGGCCTCTTTACGGTTAAAGCACCAAGGCAGGTCCTGCCCGTGATGCTCAGCCAGCGCCGCGGCGGTCGCGGCCGCCAGGGGAATACCCTTGTAGGCCGGGCCAAACAGCACATCGAAGGAAATACCGCTTTCAACGATGGCAGCCGCATAGAAACGACCCAGCTGAGCCAGGGCCGATCCCGAGTTGAACAGGCCCGCATTGAAGAAGTACGGGCTGGTGCGCCCTGACTTGAGGGTGAACTCACCGAAGCGCAAAACCCCGCGATCGATGGCAAAACGAATGAAATCGCGTTGATACGCCTGCATGAAAAAAGCCTCAGATACCACGGATTTAGCTAATTAGGTAGACGGCGTGTATCATACACGCACGCGATTTTTGGGGCCATTTATGCGGATCATCAGTGTGAACGTTAATGGTATTCAGGCTGCAGTCGAGCGTGGTTTGCTCAGTTGGCTGCAAGCCCAGAATGCCGACGTCATCTGCCTGCAGGATACCCGCGCCTCCGCCTTTGAACTGGACGACCCAGCCTTCCAACTGGATGGCTACTTCCTTTATGCCTGCGATGCCGAAGTGCCCACCCAAGGTGGCGTGGCTTTGTATTCGCGGTTGCAACCCAAGGCGGTCATCAGCGGCCTCGGCTTCGAGACAGCCGACCGCTACGGGCGCTACCTGCAAGCCGATTTCGACAAGGTCAGCATCGCGACCTTGCTGCTTCCTTCGGGGCAGAACGGCGATGAAGACTTGAACCAGAAGTTCAAGCTAATGGACGATTTCGCCCGTTACCTGGATAAACAGCGACGCAAACGTCGCGAGTACATTTATTGTGGCTCGCTGTACGTGGCGCAACAGAAGCTGGATATCAAGAACTGGCGCGACAGCCAGCAATCCCCGGGTTTCCTGGCGCCGGAACGGGCCTGGATGGACGAGATTGTCGGCAACATGGGCTATGTGGATGCCCTGCGCGAAGTCAGCCGCGAAGGCGACCAGTACAGCTGGTGGCCGGATAACGAACAGGCTGAGATGCTCAACCTGGGCTGGCGCTTCGACTACCAACTGCTGACCCCGGGCCTGCGCCGGTTCGTTCGCAGTGCACGCCTGCCGCGCCAGCCGCGATTCTCGCAGCACGCGCCGCTGATCGTGGACTACGACTGGACATTGACCATCTGAGGTCTTTTCCCAGGCACAAAAAAACCGACATCGCTGTCGGTTTTTTTGTGCCTGTTCACTATTTGATCACTCGCCAGGTCAAGGGGTAGCGGTAAGCGATCCCCTTGTTGGCCTTGATGCTACCAATGATGGTCAGCACCACCGTGGCGATTGCCAGGGCAACCATCAGGAAAAAACCGATCACTGCGAAGGCCAGCACAATGCAAGCGATCCAGGCGATGGCGACGGTGATCTGGAAGTTCAGGGCTTCCTTGCCCTGATCATCAATGAACGGGTCCACTTCTTTCTTCATCTGCCACAGGATCAGTGGCCCCACGACGCTGCCGAAGGGGAACACGAAACCCAGAAACGCCGCGAGATGGCACAACATTGCGCCCTGGCGCACTTCGTAGGAAGGCGTCGGCACAGGCATTTGGCTGCTGTCATTCATGGCGCTTCTCCTTGAGGCGGGCTCAGTCAGCCAGGGCGGCGTTCTGCAGTTCGAAGATCTCTGTCATGCCTTTCTGGGCCAGGGCCAGCATCGCGTTCAATTCAGCCGGCTGGAATGGGGCGCCTTCGGCGGTGCCTTGCACTTCGATGAAACCACCGGTGCTGGTCATCACCACGTTCAGGTCGGTCTCGGCGGCCGAGTCTTCCAGGTAGTCCAGGTCCAGCACTGGCTCGCCCTGGTACATGCCCACCGAAACAGCGGCGATCATTTGCTTGAGCGGGTCACCGCCCTTGAGGCCGCCACGCTTCTTGATCACTTTCAGCGCGTCAACCAGGGCCACCATGGCACCGGTGATGGAGGCAGTGCGCGTACCGCCGTCAGCCTGGATCACATCGCAGTCGACGTACAGGGTCACGTCGCCCAGCTTGGACATGTCCAGGGCGGCGCGCAGTGAACGGCCGATCAGGCGCTGGATTTCCAGGGTGCGGCCGCCTTGCTTGCCACGGCTGGCTTCACGCTGATTACGCTCGCCGGTGGCGCGCGGCAGCATGCCGTACTCGGCGGTCAGCCAGCCCTGGCCCTGGCCTTTAAGGAAGCGCGGCACGCCGTTTTCGACGCTGACGGTGCAGATCACCTTGGTATCGCCAAACTCGACCAGTACGGATCCCTCGGCGTGTTTGGTGTAGTTGCGGGTGATGCGGATCGAGCGGAGCTGATCGGCAGCGCGACCACTTGGACGTTTCATAGGGAACACCTGTACTGAGGACGAAAAACTGCCGAGCATTATAGAGCCGCGAGCCGATTCGGGGCACTGCTAAAAAATCCAGTTACGAATGCCCGGGTTTGGGCGCACTCGCCCCACTGCGCTACAATCCTGCGCCTTCCCAATCATCAGCCCGCATTTAAAGGGCTGCAACGCGAGGTACCTCCATGGTGCACAGCATGACCGCCTTTGCCCGCGTCGAAAAAGCCGGCGCACAAGGCACCCTGAGCTGGGAATTGCGCTCGGTCAACAGCCGCTACCTGGAGCCGCATCTGCGTCTGCCGGAATCGTTCCGCGACCTCGAAGGCGCTGTGCGTGAAGCGCTGCGCCAGGGCATTTCCCGCGGCAAGCTGGAATGCACCCTGCGCTTTACCGAAGAAACCACCGGCAAGCCGCTGCAGGTTGACCGCGACCGCGCCGCGCAATTGGTCGCCGCCGCCGAAACCATCGCCGGTCTGATCAAGCAGCCGGCCGCGCTCAACCCCCTGGAAGTGCTGGCCTGGCCCGGCGTGCTGGTGGCCGACGCCACCGACCCGCAGGCGCTCAACGCCGAAGCCCTCGCCCTGTTCAATCAGGGTTTGAAGGAGCTCAAGGCCGGCCGCGAGCGTGAAGGCGCCGAGTTGGCCCGCCTGATCAGCGAGCGCCTGACCTCGATCGAAGAAGACGTGGTCACCCTGCGCGAGTTGGTCCCGCAGATGCTTGCCACCCAGCGCCAGAAGGTCCTCGACCGCTTCACCGACATGAAGGCCGATCTCGACCCGGTGCGCCTGGAGCAGGAAATGGTGCTGCTGGCGCAGAAGAGCGATGTGGCCGAAGAACTGGACCGCCTGAGCACCCACATCCTCGAAGTACGCCGCGTGCTCAAGTCCGGCGGCGCCGCCGGTCGGCGCCTGGACTTCCTGATGCAGGAACTCAACCGCGAAGCCAATACACTGGGCTCCAAGGCTTTCGATCCGCGCAGCACCACGGCTGCGGTCAACCTCAAGGTGTTGATCGAGCAGATGCGCGAACAAGTACAGAATATTGAGTAAGGCAACCTCCATGACCCACAGCACCGGCACCCTTTACATCATTTCCGCGCCTTCTGGCGCAGGCAAGAGCAGCCTGGTCAAGGCCCTGACCGACGCTGACGAGCAGATCCGCATCTCGGTCTCCCACACCACCCGCGCCATGCGCCCGGGCGAGGTGAACGGCGTGCACTATCACTTCGTCGAGCGCACCGAGTTCGTCAAGATGATCGAACACGGCGACTTCCTGGAGCGCGCCGAAGTGTTCGGCAACCTCTATGGCACTTCGCAAAGCCACTTGCAGCAGACCCTGGACGAAGGCCACGACCTGATCCTGGAAATCGACTGGCAGGGTGCCGAACAAGTGCGCCAACTGATGCCCAAGGCGCGTTCGATCTTTATCCTGCCGCCGTCGCTTGAAGCCTTGCATCAGCGCCTGACCAACCGCGGCCAGGATAGCGACGAGATCATCGAAGGCCGCATGCGTGAAGCCGTCAGCGAAATGAGCCACTACGTCGACTACGACTACCTGATCATCAACGACGATTTTGCCCACGCGCTGGACGACTTGAAGGCGATTTTCCGCGCCAATCAGCTCCAGCAAAAGCGTCAGCAACAGCGTTTCGGCAAATTACTCGCCGAACTGCTCGGTTGATTGGCTCTTCCCAAAACCGCTGCAAGGGCTTTACATTGGCGCTTGTAGCGGTTTTGCGAGGGCCTGCGAAAAATCAGCGCTTCCCTAAACGCTGGTGATTTTTTAAACTGTTTAGTCCGCTCGCCCAACCGGGCAGCGCGCATCTTGCATTCGCTCCGAGGAATACCATGGCCCGCGTAACCGTTGAAGACTGCCTAGAACACGTGGATAACCGCTTTGAGCTGGTCATGCTCTCTACCAAGCGTGCCCGTCAACTGGCCACTGGCGGCAAAGAGCCCCTGGTCCAGTGGGAAAACGACAAGCCTACCGTTGTGGCCCTGCGTGAAATCGCCGAAGGCCTGATGAGCTACGAGTTCATCGCCAACGCTGAAATCGTTGAAGACGAACCGCTGTTTGCAGCGTTCGAGGACGAGTCCAACGAGGCCGTCTAAGCCTATGCCTGGTCGACGTAGCACGGCGCGGGGTCACAGCCAACGGCAGGAGTTCACACTTTGCCGAGCATAGACGCCCTCGCCGATCGCTTATCGGCCTACCTCGGCCCAGACCAGGTCAACCTGGTCCGCCGAGCGTATTTCTACGCCGAACAAGCCCACGACGGCCAACGCCGCCGTAGCGGCGAGGCGTATGTCACCCATCCCCTTGCGGTGGCAAACATTCTTGCCGACATGCACATGGACCATCAGAGCCTGATGGCCGCGATGCTGCATGACGTGATCGAAGACACCGGCATCGCCAAGGAAGCGCTCAGCGCGCAATTCGGCGAAACCGTGGCCGAACTGGTCGACGGGGTCAGCAAACTGACCCAGATGAACTTCGAGACCAAGGCCGAGGCCCAGGCGGAAAACTTCCAGAAGATGGCCATGGCCATGGCCCGCGATATTCGCGTGATCCTGGTCAAACTGGCCGACCGGCTGCACAACATGCGCACGCTGGAAGTGCTGTCCGGCGAAAAACGCCGGCGCATTGCCAAGGAAACCCTGGAAATCTACGCGCCCATCGCCAACCGGTTGGGCATGCACGCCATACGTATCGAGTTCGAAGACCTCGGCTTCAAGGCCATGCACCCGATGCGTTCGGCGCGCATCTACCAGGCAGTCAAGCGCGCCCGGGGCAACCGCAAGGAAATCGTCAACAAGATCGAAGAGTCGCTGAGCCATTGCCTGGCAATCGATGAGATCGAAGGCGAGGTCAGCGGCCGGCAAAAGCATATCTACGGCATCTACAAGAAGATGCGCGGCAAGCGCCGGGCCTTCAACGAAATCATGGACGTGTACGCGTTCCGGATCATCGTCGACAAGGTCGACACCTGCTACCGCGTGCTGGGCGCTGTACATAATTTGTACAAACCCCTGCCGGGCCGTTTCAAGGATTACATCGCGATTCCCAAGGCCAACGGCTATCAGTCGCTGCATACCACGCTGTTTGGCATGCACGGGGTGCCGATCGAGATCCAGATCCGCACACGCGAAATGGAAGAGATGGCCAACAACGGCATCGCCGCCCACTGGCTGTACAAGTCCAGCGGCGACGAGCAGCCCAAGGGCACTCACGCCCGCGCCCGCCAATGGGTCAAAGGCGTGCTGGAAATGCAGCAACGCGCCGGCAACTCCCTCGAATTTATCGAAAGCGTGAAGATCGACCTGTTCCCGGACGAGGTCTACGTGTTCACGCCCAAAGGCCGGATCATGGAGCTGCCCAAGGGCTCCACGGCGGTCGACTTTGCCTATGCGGTGCACACCGATGTGGGCAACAGCTGCATCGCCTGCCGGATCAATCGTCGTCTCGCACCGCTGTCCGAACCGCTGCAAAGTGGCTCCACGGTCGAGATCGTCAGCGCCCCGGGCGCACGCCCGAACCCGGCGTGGCTCAACTTCGTGGTCACCGGCAAGGCGCGCACGCACATCCGTCACGCGCTGAAATTGCAGCGCCGCTCCGAGTCCATCAGCCTGGGCGAACGCCTGCTGAACAAGGTGCTCAACGGTTTCGACAGCGCCCTCGACAAGATCCCGCAGGAACGCGTGCAAGCGATGCTCCACGAGTACCGCCAGGAAACCATCGAGGACCTGCTGGAAGATATCGGCCTGGGCAACCGCATGGCCTATGTAGTCGCCCGCCGCCTGCTCGGCGAAGGCGAACAGTTGCCAAGCCCGGAAGGCCCGCTGGCGATTCGCGGCACCGAAGGCCTGGTGCTCAGCTACGCCAAGTGCTGCACGCCGATCCCGGGCGACCCGATTGTCGGCCACTTGTCCGCAGGCAAAGGCATGGTGGTGCACCTGGACAACTGCCGCAACATCACCGAAATCCGCCACAACCCGGAAAAATGCATCCAGCTCTCGTGGGCCAAGGATGTCACCGGCGAATTCAACGTCGAGTTGCGGGTGGAGCTGGAACACCAGCGCGGCCTGATCGCCCTGCTCGCCAGCAGCGTCAACGCAGCCGACGGCAATATCGAAAAAATCAGCATGGACGAGCGCGATGGCCGCATCAGCGTGGTCCAGTTGGTGGTCAGCGTACACGACCGCGTGCACCTGGCCCGCGTGATCAAGAAACTGCGTGCCTTGACCGGTGTGATCCGCATCACTCGCATGCGCGCCTAACCCACATTACAAGGAGTCATTCATGACCAAGACCGTTATCACCAGCGATAAAGCCCCTGCCGCCATCGGCACTTACTCCCAGGCGATCAAGGCGGGCAACACCGTCTACATGTCCGGCCAGATCCCGCTGGACCCGAAGACCATGGAACTGGTGGAAGGCTTCGAAGCACAGACCGTACAGGTCTTCGAAAACCTCAAGTCGGTGGCTGAAGCAGCCGGTGGTTCGTTCAAGGACATCGTCAAGCTGAACATCTTCCTCACCGACCTGAGCCACTTCGCCAAGGTCAACGAGATCATGGGCAAGTACTTCGAACAGCCGTATCCAGCCCGCGCCGCCATCGGCGTTGCCGCCCTGCCAAAGGGTGCGCAGGTCGAGATGGACGCGATCCTGGTCATCGAGTAAAACACCCGGCGCAGCCCCCACAGGCTGCGCCGACTTCGTTTCAGAAGGATTTCATGATGCGCAAAGCGCTTGTAGCCTCATCAATGCTCGCCCTGTTGCTCGGCGGCTGTGCCAGTAACCCTGCCGACAGGGATGTGAGCGGCACCTGGATCAACCAGGTCGCCATCGATGCGGCAGCCAAGGGCGGCCCTTTGCGTGAAGCCCTGCAGAGCTATGGCCCGAACCTCGAGTGGGAGGTCAATACCAAGGCTTCACAGGCCCGCTACTACAACGGTTTTGAAGTAGCGGAAGGCAAGTTGCTGGGTGAACAGTCCGGCGCGTGGAGCGTGGATTTCTACGGCAGCTCCGCCACCGAACTCAAGCGCAAAGGCAAGCAACTGCTGCAAGTGGCCAACGACAACGAGCCCGAACAGCTGTTTGCCCGCGCCAAAGACCCGGCCCCGGAAGGTGCACCTTTGGGTGCCAACTTCGAGCGAGCGCTGTACGGAGCCTACCTGGGCGGCGACTGGAAGATCAGCGACGGCTTCGGCAGCGGCGCCATCGTGCAGTTCCAGGCTGACGGCAAGGTCGCCGGCCTGCCCAATGTGGACCGGTATTCGCTGTGCCTGGCCGGTGATTGCGCCTCAATGAGCGGTGGCTACGACAGCATCTGGCTGCAGCTCAACGGCCAGGGCAACCCGTGGATCTTTACCCGCAAAGGCAAACAGCTGGAAATCTTCCAGGCGATCAACACCGCGCAGGCGGATGAAGTGCCCTCGTTCACACCAGGCCCACGCCAATGGCTGCTTGAAAAGCAATAAGCAACCAAACATGATCCAAATGTGGGAGGGGGCTTGCCACCGATGGCGGCGCATCAGCCACTACAACGGTGTCTGACACACTGCTATCGGGTTTTGAGTTTCAGCCTTTGAGAATTGCTGCGTAGCCTTCGCGGAAGGTCGGGTAAGTCGGCGTCCAACCCAACGCCTTCACCCGAGCATTGCTGCACTGCTTGCTGCCCGCTCGCCGCACACTCGCATCCTCAGCCCACTCAGTCACACCCAGGTATTCGTGCAACCAGCCCACCACTTCGGCCAGTGGAGCAGGTGCATCGTCGACACCGATGTAGACCTTGTCCAGCGAGCCGCCCTCTTCCACATGGCGCAACAAAAAGGCGAGTAGCCCCGCCGCGTCGTCCGCATGAATGCGATTGCCATATAAAGGTGGATCGATTGCCACGCGATAGCCTTGGCGAACCTGGGTCAGCAGCCGTTCGCGACCAGGACCATAGATGCCGGTAAGCCGCACGACACTCGCCGGGATGCCGCTATTGAGCGCCACTTGCTCGGCTTCCAGCATCACCTGCCCGGAATATCCTTTCGATTGAGTCTCCGACGTTTCGTCGACCCACTCGCCATTCTGCTGCCCGTAGACGCTGCTGCTGGATACGAACAGCAGGTGTTTGGGTTCCTGGCCGTAGTCACTCAGCCACTCCAGCACATGTTTCAGCCCTTCTACATAAGCGGCGCGGTAGCCCGCCTCGTCGTGATCCGTCGCAGCCGCGCAGTACACCAGGTAATCCACCCCACCAATCGGCCAGGTGTCGGGGCAATCCTTTTTGAACAGGTCACCGGCAATGCCGATCACGCCGTCGGGAAGCCGCGAAATATCACGGCGCAGGCCATATACCTCCCATTCCGAGGCAAGCAATTGGCTGGCCAGCCGGCTCCCCACATCGCCACATCCGGCAATCACAACAGAAGGCGCTGACATCACAAAACTCCGCACAGAAAGGTCTAGGTTAGCCTTCGCAGATGACAGACGGCCAGAAAAAGCACAAATAAAGTTACTGTATTACTTCTGTTAACAAGAATTACTTGCAATAATAACCACCCATTTGTCCTCGACCCCTGGGTCTGGAAGGACGATCACTCATTTTTTTACTCAGGTCCGGCCAGCATGACACGTAATACAACCCCCGCTTCGCCAACCAAGCTTCACAGCCCATCCCGCGCCTGGCGCGCGATTGCTGCGCTGCTGTTCAGCGTACTGCTGGCACCGACCGCCGCCTTCGCTGATGCCACCGCACCAGCCACCCCCGCGGCTGCCGAGCACAACACCGCGGCACCGGCAGCACCTGCCGCAGCACCCGCTGCCACCGACCCGGCCCAGGCCGCTGACCCTGCCGCCGCCGACGACACCGGCGTAGTGCTGGAAGAAGACAACACCCTGGGCATGGCCCACGACCTGTCGCCCTGGGGCATGTATCAGAACGCTGACGTGGTGGTAAAAGCCGTGATGATCGGCCTGGCCATCGCCTCGATCATCACCTGGACCATCTGGATCGCCAAAGGCTTCGAGCTGCTGGGCGCCAAGCGTCGTCTGCGCACCGAAATCGTCCACCTGAAAAAGGCCACCACCCTCAAGGAAGCCAGCGAAAGCGCGACCAAGAAAGGCACCCTGGCCAACACCCTGGTGCACGACGCGCTGGAAGAAATGCGCCTGTCGGCCAACACCCGCGAAAAAGAAGGCATCAAGGAACGTGTGGCCTTCCGCCTGGAGCGCCTGGTGGCAGCCTGCGGTCGTAACATGAGCAGCGGCACCGGCGTGCTGGCGACCATCGGTTCCACCGCGCCCTTCGTCGGTTTGTTCGGTACCGTGTGGGGCATCATGAACAGCTTCATCGGCATCGCCAAAACCCAGACCACCAACCTCGCCGTCGTTGCCCCAGGCATCGCCGAAGCCCTGCTGGCCACCGCCCTGGGCCTGGTTGCCGCGATTCCTGCGGTGGTGATCTACAACGTCTTTGCCCGTTCGATTGCCGGCTACAAGGCCCAGGTATCGGACGCGTCGGCGGAAGTCCTGCTGCTGGTCAGCCGCGACCTCGATCACCTGCCTACCGAGCGCAGCTCGCAACCGCACATGGTGAAAGTGGGGTAATCGGCCATGGGCCTGCATTTGAATCAAGGCGACGACGAACTCGTCGAGAACCACGAAATCAACGTCACGCCGTTTATCGACGTGATGCTGGTGCTGCTGATCATCTTCATGGTGGCGGCACCGCTGGCCACCGTGGACATCAAGGTCGACCTGCCCGCGTCCAGCGCCAAGCCAGCGCCACGGCCGGAGAAACCGATCTTCCTCAGCGTCAAGGCGGACCAACGCCTGTTCCTGGGTGAAGAAGAAGTCAAGGCTGAAACCCTGGGGCCGGTGCTCGACGCCAAGACCCAGGGCAAGAAGGACACGACGATCTTCTTCCAGGCTGACAAAGGCGTGGACTACGGCGACCTGATGAGCGTGATGGATGCCCTGCGGGCAGCCGGCTACCTCAAGGTAGGCCTGGTCGGACTCGAGACGGCAGCCAAGAAATGATCACGACGCGCCACAAACTGACGCGTTATGGCACCAGCCTCGCCGTCGTACTGGGCGTGCATGCCATCGCGATCGCTATCGCGCTTCACTGGTCGGCGCCGCGCACGGTGCAGTTGCCACCGGCTGCCATGGTCATCGACCTGGCACCGATGCCAGCCCCACCGCCGCCGGCACCGCCCAAGGTGGTCACGCCGCCGCAACCGCCTGCACCGGTGGAAGAGCTGCCCCTGCCGAAACTGGCCGAGGCACCCAAGCCGACGATCCAGGTGCCCAAGCCGGTCAAGCCCAAGCCCAAACCGCAGCCGCCCAAGCCGGTGGAGAAGAAAATCGAGCCGCCCAAGGAGAAACCTTCCGAGGATCCGCCGAGCGACGCTCCGCCGACCCAGGCACCGGCTGAAAAATCAGCCCAGCCCGTTCCTGGCCCATCGCCGCAACAGATCGCCGCCAAAGCGTCCTGGGAAGGCACCCTGCTGGCTCACCTGCAGAAGTACAAGAAGTACCCGCCAGGTGCCCAGGCACGTGGCAAGGAAGGCCTCAACCGCCTGAAGTTCGTGGTGGATGCCGAGGGTAACGTGCTGTCCTACGAGTTGGTGGGCCGCTCCGGCAACGCCGACCTGGACCGCGCCACGCTGGACATGATCCGGCGTGCCCAGCCGCTGCCCAAGCCGCCGGCAGACATGCTCAAGGGTGGCAGTATCGAGATCGTTGCACCGTTCGTGTACAACATCGAGAAACGTCGTCGCTGAGCCGCTCCCAATGGGCACCCTCGGGTGCCCATTGCATTTCCCCTCCCCCGTATTTCAAGCCTTGCAGACCCGCAAGCTGAACCGTGACTGAATGTGAAACCAATGTCATGGTTCTTCACTTGTAACACTTCAATACACCACCAATCATGCGCGAACAATTCTCATTTGAGAGGCCTTTCGCCATGTCCTGCCCTCCCCGCCTGACGCTTGCCCTGCTCGCAATCGCTGGCGCCCCCTGCGCAGCCCATGCGGATCAACTGGTCAGCCTGACCGTGCAGAACCACACCTTCACGCCGGCCAGCTTCACCGTGCCGGCCGGCGAGCGCTTTCGCATCCAGCTCACCAATAACGACGACACCGTCGACGAATTTGAAAGCTACGACATGAAGTTCGAAAAGATCGTCGTGCCCGGCAACACTATTACCGTCTTCGCCGGCCCTATGCATCCAGGCACCTACAGCTTTTTCGACGACTACCATCCCGACCAGGCCAAAGGCACCGTCACCGTCGTCGCGGCCAAGGAGTAAGTCATGCTGGCCTGTCTGCTGATCGTGTTTCGTGAAGTGCTGGAAGCCGGCATCGTCATCGGTATCGTCATGGCCGCCACCCAGGGGCTGGCGCGGCGCAGTACCTACATCATCGGCGGCATCGCTGCCGGTGTTGGCGGCGCGGCGATCCTCGCGCTGTTCACCGGCGCCATCACCCAGGCCCTGGACGGTTTCGGCCAGGAAATCTTCAACGCCGCCATCCTTATCGTCGCGGTGTGCATGCTCGGCTGGCACAACCTGTGGATGAGCAGCCATGGCCGCGAACTCGCCACTCAACTGCGCGAAAGCGGCGCCGCGGTGCAACGCGGCGAGAAGACCCTGTGGGCACTGGCCATCGTGATCACCGTTGCCGTGTTGCGCGAAGGCTCGGAAATCGTGCTGTTCCTGTATGGCATCGCTGCATCCACCCACACCGAACCCCTGACGATGCTCATCGGCGGCATGCTCGGGATTGCCGGCGGCGGCGTGCTGTCGTGGCTGCTGTATCGCGGGCTGGTGGTGATCAGCCTCAAGCGTCTGTTCTCGGTCACCACGTGGATGATCGCCGTACTCGCGGCGGGAATGGCCGACCGCGCCGCCGCGATCCTGGCCGGTATCAACCTGATCCCGGCCTGGGGCTACGAGTTGTGGGACACCTCCTGGCTGGTGTCCGACGCAAGCCTCACCGGTCGGGCGCTGCAAGCGCTGACCGGCTACACCGACCGCCCCCTGGGCGTTCAACTGTTTGCCTGGGTGACCACCCTTACCCTGTTGGTACTGGGTAGCCGCCTTGTGCAGTCGCGCACCACTCAATCGTCGTCACCCACCCTGGAGCGTCACCCATGAAACACCTGCACAAACCTGTGGCCGCTGCATTGGTCCTGACCAGCACCCTGGCTTTTTCTGCCTTCAGCCAAGCCCGTGAATACCCCATCGGCGGCCCGGTCCAGACCCACGACATGGAAATCGCCTCCTCGTACCTCACCGGAATCGAGATGGCGCCAATGCCACCGGGCATGGTCATGGACAAGGACTCGGTGCACCTTGAAACCGATGTGCATGCCACCGCTGACAACAAGTACGGACTGTCCAACGGTGAATGGGTACCTTACCTGAGCATCTCCTATTCCCTGGTCAAGGAAGGCGCTCCGGACTACAAGCAAATCGGCACGCTCCTGCCGATGGTCGCCAAAGACGGCGCCCACTATGCGAACAACGTGAAGATGGACGGCCCAGGCACCTATACCGTGGTGCTGCGCTACGAGAGCCCGCAGATCAATGGTTTCTTCCACCACGTCGACAAAGAAACCGGCGTACCCGAGTGGTGGGGTCCTTTCACCGAGACCTTCACCTTCAAATACCCGCAGAAATAACCGGCAAAACACCTGCGGCACCCGATTAGCCGGTGTCGCAAACCCCATCGTGTCTGATAACGTGCGTCTATCGATTGCAGCCGGTATGCTTGGCCCGCAACCTCATGGACGCCCGCTATGACTCTTACAGAATTGCGCTACATCGTTACCCTCGCCCAAGAGCAGCACTTCGGCCACGCGGCCGAGCGTTGCCATGTCAGCCAACCGACGCTGTCGGTGGGCGTGAAAAAGCTTGAAGACGAACTCGGTGTGCTGATTTTCGAGCGCAGCAAGAGCGCCGTGCGCCTCACACCGGTGGGCGAAGGCATTGTGGCCCAGGCCCAGAAGGTACTTGAGCAGGCGCAGAGCATTCGCGAACTGGCCCAGGCCGGCAAGAACCAGCTGACCGCGCCGCTCAAGGTCGGCGCCATCTACACCGTCGGGCCTTACCTGTTCCCGCACCTGATCCCGCAACTGCACCGCGTCGCGCCGCAGATGCCGCTGTATATCGAAGAAAACTTCACCCACGTGCTGCGCGACAAACTGCGCAACGGCGAGCTGGACGCTATCATCATTGCCCTGCCGTTCAATGAAGCCGACGTGCTGACCCTGCCGCTCTACGACGAGCCGTTCTACGTGCTCATGCCGGCCTCGCACCCGTGGACACAGAAAGACACCATCGACGCTGGCCTGCTCAACGACAAGAGCTTGCTGCTGCTCGGCGAAGGCCACTGCTTCCGCGACCAGGTCCTGGAAGCCTGCCCGACCCTGACCAAGGGCAATGACGGCGCCAAGCACACCACCGTGGAATCCAGCTCCCTGGAAACCATCCGTCACATGGTCGCGTCCGGCCTGGGCATTTCGATCCTGCCGCTGTCGGCGGTGGACAGCCATCACTACGCCCCCGGCGTGATCGAAGTGCGCCCACTCACGCCGCCGGTGCCGTTCCGCACCGTGGCGATCGCCTGGCGCGCCAGCTTCCCACGGCCCAAAGCGATTGAGATCCTCGCCGACTCGATCCGCCTGTGTTCGGTCGCCAAGCCGACTGCCGCGAGCTAAGCCAGGGTATGACTGAGCTGTCGCAGGTGTCGGTGACGGCACTCAAGGGTGTCGGTGAAGCCATGGCCGAGAAGCTGGCCAAGGTGGGCCTGGAGAACCTCCAGGACGTGCTGTTCCACCTGCCCCTGCGCTATCAGGACCGCACCCGCGTAGTGCCCATCGGCCAGTTGCGCCCCGGGCAGGACGCAGTGGTCGAAGGCACCGTCAGCGGTGCCGATGTGGTGATGGGCAAGCGCCGCAGTCTGGTCGTACGCCTGCAGGATGGCACTGGCGGCCTGAGCCTGCGCTTCTACCATTTCAGCAACGCGCAGAAGGAAGGCCTCAAGCGCGGCACCCGCGTGCGCTGCTACGGCGAAGCGCGACCCGGCGCATCCGGCCTTGAGATCTATCACCCGGAATACCGCGCCATTACCGGTGACGAACCGCCGCCGGTCGACACCACGCTCACGCCGATCTACCCACTCACCGAAGGCCTGACCCAGCAACGCCTGCGCCAACTGTGCATGCAGACGCTGACCATGCTCGGCCCGAAAAGCCTGCCTGATTGGCTGCCCCAGGAACTGGCCCGCGACTATCAACTGGCGCCGCTGGACGATGCGATCCGCTACCTGCATCACCCACCCGCCGACGCCGATGTCGACGAACTCGCGCTCGGTCATCACTGGGCCCAGCATCGCCTGGCCTTCGAAGAACTGCTGACCCATCAACTGTCCCAGCAACGCCTGCGCGAGAGCATGCGCTCCCTGCGTGCACCGGCAATGCCCAAGGCCACGCGCTTGCCTGCGCAGTACCTGGCCAACCTGGGTTTTGCGCCGACCGGTGCCCAGCAACGCGTCGGCAATGAAATCGCCTATGACCTGAGCCAGCAGGAGCCCATGCTGCGGCTGATCCAGGGCGATGTGGGCGCAGGCAAGACCGTGGTCGCCGCCCTCGCCGCCCTGCAAGCGCTGGAGGCCGGCTACCAGGTGGCGCTGATGGCGCCCACCGAGATCCTCGCCGAGCAGCATTTCATCACGTTCAAGCGCTGGCTCGAACCGCTGGGCCTGGAAGTGGCGTGGCTGGCCGGCAAGCTCAAGGGCAAGAACCGCGCGGCGGCACTGGAACAGATTGCCGGCGGCGCACCGATGGTGGTGGGCACCCACGCGCTGTTCCAGGACGACGTGCAGTTCAAGAACCTGGCCCTGGTAATCATCGACGAACAGCACCGCTTCGGCGTGCAACAGCGCCTGGCGCTGCGCCAGAAAGGCGTCGGCGGGCGGATGAACCCGCACCAGTTGATCATGACCGCCACACCGATCCCGCGCACCCTGGCCATGAGCGCCTACGCCGACCTCGACACCTCGATCCTCGACGAACTGCCGCCTGGCCGTACGCCGGTCAACACCGTGCTGGTCACCGACACCCGGCGTGTGGAAGTGATCGAACGCGTACGCAGCGCCTGTGCCGAAGGGCGCCAGGCGTACTGGGTATGCACGCTGATCGAAGAGTCCGAAGAGCTGACCTGCCAGGCCGCCGAAACCACCTATGAAGACCTCACCAGCGCCTTGGGCGAACTCAAGGTCGGCCTGATCCACGGGCGCATGAAGCCGGCTGAAAAAGCCGCAGTCATGGCCGAATTCAAAGCTGGCAACCTGCAACTGTTGGTGGCCACTACCGTGATCGAAGTCGGCGTGGACGTGCCCAACGCCAGCCTGATGATCATCGAAAACCCCGAGCGCCTGGGCCTGGCGCAACTCCACCAGTTGCGTGGCCGGGTGGGCCGGGGCAGCGCCGCCAGCCATTGCGTGCTGCTCTACCACCCGCCGCTGTCGCAGATCGGTCGCCAGCGCCTGGGCATCATGCGCGAAACCAACGACGGGTTTGTCATCGCCGAAAAGGACCTGGAACTGCGCGGTCCCGGCGAAATGCTCGGCACGCGCCAGACCGGCCTGCTGCAATTCAAGGTCGCCGACCTGATGCGCGACGCCGACTTGCTGCCTGCCGTGCGCGATGCCGCACAGGCACTGCTGGAGCGCTGGCCGGACCACGTCAGCCCGCTGCTCAATCGCTGGCTCAGGCACGGGCAGCAATACGGCCAAGTGTGACGCCTGACGCACTTAAGCGACCAACAGTTGTATCAAGCTGGTTATACTTCGGTGACTGTAAGAAATTGGATCAGGCCATGTCAGAAGTTGCCCTCGCCACAGCCCCACTGACCGCCCCGCCGGTCATTCGGGCTCTGCTCGCAAAACTCGCCATCCCCTACACGGAAGTCGCCGACCTCCCGGGCCTGAATCCTGCGCAGAAGGTCCAGGCAGTGCTGCTGGAAGATGCGGTAGGCGCCCTGATGGTGCTGTTCCCGCAGAACCAGTTGCTCGACCTCAACCGCCTCGCCGAACTCACCGGCCGCCGCCTGACCGCTGTATCGCCGGATCGCGTCAAGCGCATGCTCGACAAACATGACCTGAGCCTGTTGCCAGGTTTGCCACCCCTTACCAGCTCGCCCTGCCTGTACGAAGGCAGCCTGCTCGACGAGCCGAGCCTGCTGGTGCATTCGGGTGAAGCAGGCCTGTTGCTGGAGATTCCCAGCGACGCCTTCAAGACGATGCTCACCAAGGCCAGCGCCGGCCACTTCGGCGAGCCGTTGAGCAATATCCGCCCCAACCTCGACCGCCCCAACGATGACCGCGAGGAAATCACCCAGGCAATGCAGGCGTTCACCGCCCGCCGTATCCAGCAGCGCCTGGAAGCGACCATCGAGATTCCGCCCCTGGCCGACACCGCGCAGAAGATCATCAAGCTGCGCGTCGACCCAAACGCCACCATCGACGACATTACCGGCGTGGTCGAGACCGACCCGGCCCTGGCCGCCCAAGTGGTGAGCTGGGCCGCGTCGCCGTACTACGCCTCGCCGGGCAAGATTCGTTCAGTGGAAGACGCCATCGTGCGTGTGCTGGGCTTCGACCTGGTGATCAACCTGGCGCTGGGCCTGGCCCTGGGCAAGACCCTGAGCCTGCCCAAGGACCACCCGCACCAGTCGACGCCGTACTGGCACCAGTCGATCTACACCGCCGCCGTGATCGAAGGCCTGACCCGCGCCATGCCCCGCGCACAGCGTCCGGAAGCCGGCCTCACCTACCTTGCCGGCCTGCTGCACAACTTCGGTTATCTGCTGCTGGCCCACGTGTTCCCGCCGCACTTCTCGCTGATCTGCCGTCACCTGGAGGTCAACCCGCACCTGTGCCACAGCTATGTCGAGCAACATCTGCTGGGCATCAGCCGCGAGCAGATCGGTGCCTGGCTGATGCGCTACTGGGACATGCCGGACGAACTGTCCACCGCCCTGCGCTTCCAGCACGACCCGACCTACGACGGGCAATACGCCGAGTACCCGAACCTGGTGAGCCTGGCGGTGCGTTTGTTGCGTAGCCGCGGGATCGGTTCCGGGCCGGATGAAGCGATTCCGGATGCGCTGCTGGAGCGCCTGGGCTTGAGCCGTGACAAGGCTGAAGAAGTGGTGGGTAAAGTGCTGGATGCTGAAGTGCTGTTGCGCGAACTGGCGTCACAGTTCAGCCAGGGCTGAATCGATCGCCTGTCAGACCGCTATCGGGGGCAAGCCCCCTCCCACACTTGAAATGCATGCCCATGTGGGAGGGGGCTTGCCCCCGATGAATCCACCACGCTCTATTTCTTTTTCTTCGGCTTCAAGTACTTGGTCAACCCCTGGAACCAGATCACCAGCGCCGGGTTGCCCTTGATCTGGATCGACTTGTCCTGGATCCCCGTCATGAACGCCAGCTGCTTGTTCTTCGCCTGCATCGTGGCGAAGCCATAGGCGGCGTCTTTGAACGCGATGGCAAACGCCGGCGCCGGGTGAACACCCGAGCGGCTGGTGATGCGCTGGTCTTTGACGATGAAGTGACGGGCAACCTTGCCGTCGAGGGTCTGCAACTGGAACGCCAGGTCTTTATCGCCCAACTGTTGCTGGAAGGCAGGATTGGTGCGGCTGGCTTTGCCCATCATCAGGCCCAGCACCCACAGGAGAAGACGGAATTTCATGCACACGGCCTCGGTGTAATTATTGAGTGGCCGCAGCAGTTTAACGATTTGCAAAAAGAACGCCACCGATCTTGCGCATTAGCGGAAGATCGGCTGGCGTTTGACGCTTATAGCAGCATATTACTTAAACGTTTGGGCAAGGAACCGGCGCCCAGTCGGCCAGGTTCGGATCGCGGCAGCTGCCTTCGAGCTGAGCTTTACCGGCGCTGGCGACCTGCTTGCTTTCAGCTTGCTTGACCTGGGCAGTCTGGAAGGTCTTCTCGGTGCTCACCGCTTCTGTGGGTACGGTTGGCAGAACCGGCTTTTTCGGCGGTTTGGTGCCTGTGCCTTTCTTCTTGCCCGATGTCACAACAGGTGTTGTGTCGGCCTTGGCCACGGTGACCACGTCAGTACGCTGTACGCCAACCTGTTGCAGGTCTTTCTCGTAGGCCTGGGTGTAGTTGTTCAGGTCTTCGGCGGCTTTACCGTTGACCGCAACGATCAGGTCATTGGATTCCTTCAGGCCCGAGACGATTTCCGCCAGGCGCTTGCGGCCTTCGGTGTCGTTGACGGTCTTGGCTTTGCGATCAGCCACCAACTTGGTGAACGCGCTCTGGTAGCACTGCTGGGACGCCTTGGCGTACGCCGTGCTGCGGTCGATGTCGGAGACGCTTTTGTTCACATCAGCCGCATATGAGGCAATACGCTGGTTGTCATCGGCGATCTGCTTCTGACGTTCGGTGTAGTAACCCGCTGCACCGCCGGCCAGGGCGCCGCCCGCAGCACCGATGGCCGCATTACGGCCACGTTTTTCCTTGTCGCCGGTCAGGGCGCCGAGCAGGGCACCGCCGGCAGCGCCGATGGCCGCACCGGTCACGACCGACTTGGTCATGTTCGAGTCGGTGGCGCGCAAGTGCTGCACGGGCTCATAGCAGTTGGGGTAGTACTCGACCTTGGTGCTCGACGCGACCTTGGAGGCCGGCGATGTGGCGCAACCGGTCAGCACAGTGCTGAAGCCAGCCGCGATCAGCAGCAAGTGACGCTTGGAAACCGCCTTACGGGAAAAAAGCATAGGTGTGTTCTCTTTTAAGTTTGACTTGCCCAGCACGGCCCACCGCCGCCTGAGTCCCTTCCAAGCTCGCTATACAGCCAGCGCTCATCGCTGACCGCTCGCTGCGAGCAATTCCTTCAAGATCGTTGCCGGGTCGGCCCGCTGTTGCTTGCGGTAGTTGCCGACATGGCGAACGAACAGTGTTGCGCGCGTCACCAGGCTCTTGCCGAGCACCGGCTTGCGATCCAACTCTTCCTTGATCCGTTGAAACTGCGCCTGGATCACCGCATCGGTGTAGCGCGTGCCGGTGGCCAGGTTGTCGATATAGATCGCCACTGCGCCGTCGAGGGCGCTGCGGCCATTGGTAATGGCCATCTCGAACAGTTGCGCGCTGGCCGCGTCCTTGTTGTCCAGGGCCTGCTGGCGACTCTTCTGCAGGTTGGCCAGGCGGATGTTGTAGTTGGCGATGGTCTCGGCCACCAACGCGGCCGACTGAATCAGGTTGCCCGCCGCTTCTTCGCGTTGCTGGGCGATCAGCGAGACGTTGCGCTTGAGCTCTTCGTTGACCAGCCCCAGCTCGGCTTGCAGTTTGGGATCGACGCTGGCGGCGATGATGCTGTCCAGGCGCTTGGTCGGGTCCTGGGCGTCGTCGATGGCGTCGGTCAGCGAGGCCAGGCGGCCCTCTTTCTGCCATTGGGCGAACAGCTCCTTGTAGCGCGAACGTGGCGCCGACAGCGCGCCGATCGCCACGCGGAAACCGGTGGTCTCGTTGCTCTGCTCGGTGCCATCGGCGGCAAACAGGGGGTATTCGCGGCGCATGCCGGTGAACAGCGTGCCCTCGCCTTCCAGGTAGTTGCCGCCCTTGACCACAAAGCCACCGTAGGTGCCCTGGCGACGCCCGGCGTGGACCAGTTGGAACGATTCCTGGACCATTTCCGCGGCGTTGCCGATCACGTCGAACATACCAATCGGATTGGGCAATTTGGTACCGATGGGCATCAGGCGCGCAGCCTGGCCGGTACCACCGGCAACCTGGTTGAACACCGCGTAATCACTGAGCGGGCCGTCGCTGTCGCTGCCGTCGACACGGCGCGGGAACAGGCGCCCTTCCAGGTCCTGGCGGCTCACCGCATGGCCGCCGCGCGCAGCGAACTCCCACTCCACTTCGGTGGGCAGGCGCACAAAGCCCAGTCCGCCGTCATCCGCCGAGGAACCACGGCCACTCACCGGCAGCAAGTCGCGGTGGTATTTCATCAGCCAGGCGCTGTACACCGCCGAGAAGCGCTCGGCTTCAAAGCGCGACAGTTTCACCTTGGGCAGGCGCCCGGCCATGCCGGTCGGCGCATCGCACGCCGGCGCCGGTTCGCCACTGGCCAGGGACTGCGCCTGGGACATCACCTGGGCGTACTGGCGCGCGGTCACTTCGTACTTGCCGATGAAGTACAGCATGGGCTTGAGCGGAGTCTTGGCGTCGGTCTTCGGCATCAACGGCGCGATGACTTTGTTCCAGTCCTTGGGCAGGTCCTTAAGGGTGAACTGGCCATTGATGAAGTCGCGACGGTAGCCGGAAATAAACGATTGCTGATAACCCGCCTCGCCTTCGGCAAAGGGGTAGCCGAGGCTGATCTCGCGGTCATCCAGGGTGCCCTGGGCCAACACGTAGGCGTAGCGGAACACCATGTTGCCTTCACAGGGCAACGGCAGGCTGACGTCGCCTTCCAACGGCTTGGGGTTGTCGAGCTTGTCACTCGCCTCATCGGCCCAGGCCATCGAGGCCAGGGTCAGCGCCACACAGGCGCCCAGCAACTTATACATCTCTGATTCCTTCAGAAGCCTGGATCCGCGCCACTCGCCAACCACCACACGCCGCCGCCACGGCGCTGACGCCGAGGACTGCAACCAGGGCCAGGCCGTAATGGCGCGCCAGCAGGTGGCTGGCGTATTCGCCCGGCACCTGCACGAATAATTCATTCAAGCCCGACTCGGCCAGGCCATACAGCCCTGCACTGAGTACGGCGGCGAAACCCGCGCTGTACAGCGCCTGCACCACCACGAATAACAACAACCCACCGGTGGAAAACCCCAACAGGCGCAACACTGATAACTCACGCCGCTTGCGCGCGACGCAGGCCAGGGCGCCGGCAAAAATGGCCGCAAATGCCCCCGCCAACGCCAGCCCGCAGATTACCCAGAACACGATCGACAGGTTGCGGCTCAACGACTGCACCTGCGCGATGGTCTGCGCCTGGGTCGACACCAACAGGTTCTGCCCCGCGAAGTACACCCGCAGCGGCTCCACATCTGTAAGGTTGCGGGCGTACAGGCGGAACGCCGGGTACACGCGCTGCTCACTGACGCCTGCAGCCTCCCCGTCCCAACCCAGGGCTGGCACTGCGCGACCATCGCGGTAATCTTCCGCCGCTTCCAGCAAACCCAGGTCGGCAAACAAACCGTCACGAGCAAAGGCTTCCAGCGGCAACACCGCCAGCACCTGCACGCGCGTGCGCTGGGCTTCGACGCGCCCGGCCACTTGTCGTGCAAAGCTGGTTTCCAGCCAATCGCCAGGCCGCGCCGCCAGCTTTTCGGCGGCGGTGTGGCTCAGCACAATCTGGTCCAGGCCCTTGGGCACCGGCAGGCCGGCCAGCAGTGGGTCACCGGACGCGGTCGGCAGCATCTCCAGGGCCAACGTGCCCACTTGCGCCGTCGCCGCAATCTGCCGCGTACGCGGTATGGCGAACGCCACCTCACTGCGCTCGCCCAGTTGCTCGATAAACGCACTGCTGAATCGACCACCGCCCAGCGGAATAATTTCACGGGTGGCGGGGTCGGTCTGCAAACGTTCGGTCAAACTGCTAACCAGTCCAAATTTCAGGCCGAATAACACCAGCAGCGGCGCGATCACCGCCACCAGCGCCAGCACCGAACAGGCCGACAGCCAGGCATCGTTGCGGTAATCCTGCCAGGCCAGCGACGCCACCAGACCGATGCGCATCAGCACACCTCCCCGAGGGTGGCGGTGACGCCGCCATCGGTGTCGCGACGGCAACTGATGCGTCGCACCTGCAAGCCACTGGCGCGGGCCAGGGGCTCGTCGTGGGTGGCGATCACACAGGCTGCACGGTGTTCACGGGCCTGGGCCAGCAATGCGTACATCACGCGCTCGGCATTCAGGGGGTCGAGGGACGCTGTCGGCTCGTCCGCCAGCACCAGTTGCGGCGCATGGGCCAGGGCGCGGGCACAACTGACGCGCTGGCGCTGCCCCACCGACAGCGTCGCCGGTTTCTTGGCCAACTGGTCGCTGATCTCCAATTGCTCGGCCAGGCGCGCCACGCTGCCATCGTCCTTCAAGCCCAGCAGTTGCCGGGACAAGGCGATATTGCCGCGCACATCGAGAAAGCCCAGCAGGCCGCCGGTTTGCAGCACATAGCCCAAGTGCTGGCTGCGCAGCGCGGCCAATGCGGATTGCCGATCAGCGCGCCACAGCCCGGCAATGTCCTGCTGATAAAACTCGAACTGCCCGACCTGATCCGGTGCCAAGACCAGCGCCAGCAGGTCGAGCAAGGTGCTTTTGCCGCAACCGCTGGGCCCGACAATCGCCACTTGCTCGCCCGCACGCAGCGCCAGCGCCGGGATCACCAGGCTATAGCGCTGGCTACCGACGCCCCGGCTCTTGTGCACCGCGTTCAGGGTGAGCATCACGGCAACGTCGACAACGGAACGCGGTACAACGCATCGCCCGGCTCGGCATCGCCGAAACGGACCCAGTTGGCCAGGTCATTGTGGAAGGTTTCGTAGAGGCGGATTTTCGAGTCCAGCTCGTCAATAAAGTCTTCCTGCTCGGCCACGCTCAACGACAACCACAGGTCCTGGGTCATGTTCAGCGATTTGCTGCGGTACGGCAGGCCTTCGAGGTATTCGCCGAGAATGCCGCCGTCGGCCAGATTGCCGCCCTTGCGCAGGGCCTGCGGGTCCCGGCTCATGTAGGCCGAGGCACTGGCGATTTCCTGGAAGAAGTCCTTGGGCGAGGTCTGGGTCTTGCGCGCCGCGTCGACGATCAGTTTCAGTGACTGCTGCAGATCGTTGAGCTGCAACTTGGTCAGCATCACGCACACCTGGAACGCCGGCAGTGCCGGGTTGGTCAGGTCGCGGTCGGCGGTCCAGGCGCTGACCAGTTGCGGCGCCTGGCTCGCGGTTTTGCGGCCGAGGAAATCCATGTGCATGGCATAGCCGACCGCTGCGGACTTATCCGCCAGGCTCGGTGCGCTGCTCAGCAACGGCACCGGCTGCGGCGTGTTGCTGCGCACCTGATGCACAAGGTTGGCGAACACCGTGCCGATCTCATCCACCCGCTCGCCGAGCTTGCGCACATCGCCACCGGGCACCGCGGTGTACAGGTCGCCAATCTGCGGGTTGGCGTCGGCAGTGAGGATGCGGTACTGGCTCTCGGCACCGGCGTGGGTTTTCTTGCCGGCGTCGGTGCGCAGGTGCAAGGCGTAGATCTTGATCTGCTTGCCCAGCGCGGCCTGGCGCACTTCGGCTTCGTTCATCTGGGTGGCGGCGAACGGGTCATTCTTGCGCAGCGCACCGGCGTCGGTGACCAGCAGGATGATGCGCCCGCCATAACCGGACCAATCCATGCCGTCTACCGCCTGCATAACCCCGGCGAACGCATCTTCGTTGAAGGAGTGGCTGGACACGGTGGACGCCTTGACCTGGCGCGCCATGTCGAGGAAGCGTTGCGGATCGCGGCCCTGATCGAGGCTGATCAGGGTCTTGGCCACGTATTCCAGGCCCGGGGTTTTCTTGATGCTGCTGCGAAAACCGACCATGCCGAAGCTGACACTGTCCAACTCGCCGCGCTCGGCGATGCGGGTTTGCAACTCGTGCACCACATCGCGGATCTGGTCGATATAGGGCTGCATCGACACGGTGGTGTCCACCACCAGCACCACGGCCGTGCGGAAGGCGTCGGCGTTGGCATTCATCACCGGCGTCGCGGGTTTGGCGGCCGCGCTGCTGCCGGGGTCGATGGAGGCGACATTGAGTAACTGCACCGGTTGGCCGTTTTCGTCGAAGCTCTCTTTGGAGTCGAAGATCGGCAACAGGTAGAACTGGTTCTGCGGGACGGCGCTGGCGGCAGGCTCCAACGCGAGGATCTGGCTGTTGTCTTCGCTGTTTTTCTGCGCCTTGGCCAGCACGCCTTTGGCGGCGGAAGGGTCAGCCAGCAGTTTTTCCACTTCGCCGGATTGGCGCAGGAACATCACCGGCGCCCGGCCCGAGCGCTCGGTGAATTTCAGCACCAGGCTCTGCTTCCAGTCGCTGACTTGAGACGCAGGCAACCAACCGTCGCTGCGCCCATCGGTGGCCGCGCCGACACGCACCCACGGGCTGCCGTCGACGTCCTTGCGCTGGTACACATAGAGCACGGAAAACGCCGGCAGGGCCTTGCCTGGCGCGCTGCCCGCATCGGTCGAAAGCTTTGCGCCCGGCTTGCTGAGCACGCGCTGGAACAGGGTCTTCTTGCCGGCCATGAGCAACGGGCGTTGGCCGCCATCCGCTTCGGCGACCACTGGCGGCGGTGGCGTGACTTTCGGCACCTCGGCAGCGGGCGGTTTGACCACCGGCTCGTCGCTACCGCTCAACCACCAGTAGCTCGCACCGCCAATCGCCAGTGCAACCGCCACTGCAACCGCCGCCAGCGCCAACACCGGCCCACGGCGCTGCTCGCTGTGCTGGGTCGGCGGCACCACCGGTTGGCGCATCGGCTGGGGTTTATCACTGGGAATCTCGATGGACTCCGGGGTAATGCCCGCCAGGTCGAAACTCATCGGAATCGGCAACGGCCGCACCAGGGTGGCTTCCGGAGAGTCCGCCGGCAGATTGTCCAAGGCGCGCAACAGCGCCGCCGCATCCGGGAAACGCTCAGCCGGGTCCTTGGCCAACAGCTTGCGCAGCACGTCCTGATAACGGCCATGGTGCACCGGCAGTTCCGGCAGCGGTTCGGTCAGGTGCGCCAGCGCCGTGGAGAGTGCATCGGTGCCGGTGTAAGGCAGCTTGCCGACCAGAATCTCGTACAGCACCACGCCCAGCGCATATAGGTCGGCGCGGCCATCGATCTCCTGGCCCCGCGCCTGTTCCGGGCTCATGTAGCTGGGGGTGCCCACGGCAAACCCGGCCTGGGTGAATTGCGTGCGGTCATCCAGCGACTTGGCGATACCGAAGTCGGACAGCACCGCCGTGCCATCGGCGCGAAACAGGATGTTCGCCGGTTTCACATCGCGGTGCACCAGGCCCTGGGCGTGGGCATAGCCCAGCGCCGAGGCGATCTGGCGGATCAGCGTCACACCCTGCTCCGGTGTCATGCCGGCGGCGATGCGCTCCTTGAGGGTGCCGTTGGGCAGGTATTCCATGGCCATGTAGTACAGCTCACCGACATTGCCGATGTCATGGATGGTCACCGTGTGCGGGTGCGACAAGCGCGCCAGGGTCTTGCCCTCGCGCAGGAAGCGCTCGCAGAAGGTTGGATCGGCCGCCAGCGCCGCCGCCATCACCTTCAACGCCACCTTGCGCTCCAGCGAGCGCTGCGTCGCCAGGTACACGCTGGCCATGGCGCCTTCGCCGATCTCGCCTTCGATGTCATAACCGGGGATGACGATGTTCATGGCGATACCTTCACGACAATGGCGGTGATGTTGTCCGGCGCGCCACGGTTGAGCCCCAGGTGCACCAGGCTGCGCACGATTTCGTCCGGCGCGTCGTGGCTGAGCACATCGCGGATTTCATGGTCTTCGACGGTCTTGTTCAGGCCGTCGCTGCACAGCAGGTAGCTGTCACCGGGGGCGATCAGCAGGTCGACCACCGCCAGGTCCAAGTGGGCTTCCACACCAATCGCACGGGTGACGATGTTGGCGCGCGGGTGCGTACGCGCGTCGGCTTCGCTGAGCAGGCCGCTGTCCTGCAGGTCCTGGACGTAGCTGTGGTCGCGGGAGATGCCTTCGAGCACGCCGTCGCGCAGGCGGTACAAGCGACTGTCGCCGGCCCACAGGCACACACCGCGCAGGCCACGGGCGGCCAGCACCACCACGGTGCTGCCCATCATGGTCACGCCACGGTTGGCGGTTTCTTCGCGCACGGCTGCGTTGATGCGCAGCAGGTCATTGCGCAGCGCTGCCGTGTATTCATCCAGGGAGCGCCCCACCGGCACGCTGCGCAGGCTGTCGACGATCAGGCTGCTGACATAGTCGCCGGCCGCATGCCCGCCCATACCGTCGGCCACTACCCACAGGCGGTTTTCCGGCAGGTCCAGGCAGGCGTCTTCGTTGACCTGGCGGACCATGCCCACATGGCTTTTGCTCGCGGATTTGTACGTCGACCCCATCTACACCACACCTTCTTGTCCGAGCAAAAACTGCGCAAAATCGCTGGCGGCAGGCAGGCCCTGACACCGCAGCAAACCAGGGGAAATACGTTGCGAACCACGCCCCCACCACAGGCTCGCGCCGTCGCAGGCCTGTTCGGCCAGGGCCGTCATGCGCTGCTGCGGCACGGTCGCGGCCACCCGTTGCAGGCCGGCGAAACGGCTGTCCACGGCACGCGGCTCACTCGCCGGCAAGCCCAGGCCATCGAGGCCATCGTTGAAACCTTCAAAGGTCGCACCGGTATCCAGGGTGCTGAGCAACAGCGCCTCGGCCTGCTCGAACCAAGTGTCCGGCCCGCCCACCAGGGAGGCCGGATTGGTGTCGTGATCGAGCAACGCCACCACCGCCAGCGGGAAGTAGCGCCCCACCCGATCGATGCTCGGCATCACCACGCCCGCCGCCGCATCCGGCCCGCACACGCCCGACGCCAGCACAAAGCGCCACAGCGGGCTGACCAGGTAAGTATTGAGCCATTCACCGCCGAGGCTGTTCTGACTGGCCAGCAAACCCGCCGCCAGCCAGCTGTCCCACGGGCCGATAAAGCTCTGGGGCAAGGCGCGGCTGACAAAGTCGCCACGGCTGGCCAACTTGCCGTAGAAACCCAGCGTCGTCATAGCCGCTCCGGCAGGCTGAAGCCACTGAGCACGCGGCTCTTGAACGGGTTGAAGGCGCTGTTGGCGCGCAACTCGTAGGCGATGCTCGCACCGTCGACGCGCAGGCGCAGGTTGAAGCGGTCCGGTGAGTTGCCGGCGGTAAGATCCGACTGCTCCAGCAAGCGGAACCAGGCCCACGGCCCGTCCAGGGTCACGCCGGAACGGCCACTGGCCGAGGGCGGCATGATGGAAATCCGCACCACGCCAATGCTGCCGGGGTTCGGCCATTGCATCGCCACCGGGCGGCTGGGGCCGTGGTCGTAGCTCAGTTGCTGGCCGTCCAAGTCCAGCAGGAACTGGGTGATGGTCGGGTCCATCGACACTGGCTTGAGTTCAAACCGCACGATTGGCTGGGTGCCACCGGAGCGGAAGAACGCATCGCGGATCGTCGCGGCTCGCTGGAAGGTTTGCAGCACGCCCGGAGCAATACCGAGTTTCTGTGCCGCGCCCGGCTGCCAGCGCCAGGTCTGCGCCGAGGTGTCCACGTAAGGCTGCAGGTATTTGCGGAAGTAGTTGTCCATCACTCCGCCCACGCCGAAGAACTGGCCGAAGTCATCCAGGGTGGCATCCCGTGCGCTGCCCGGCGACATCGGGTAACGCCCGGCGAGGGACTGGCGATACACGTTGACCACTTCGCTGACCCAGGCTGCGTTCAATTGGTTGCGCACGCCGCCCATCATGCTGTTGGTGGTGGAGTTGACCACCGACTTGACCATGCCTTGCACCAGCGGCGGCTGGCGCTCGGCATTCAGACTGACCCGAGTCGCCGCAGCCGCCGCCTGGTTCTTCGCCTCGCCGAGCAACGCATCGCCGCTGGCGCCGACCATGGCGCTGACCTGCACATACAGCGCGTTCATGTCGGTGAGCAGGCCGTCGATAGCCGCCGGTTCGCCTTCGTTCTTGCTGACAATGCTGTTGAGCTGGGCGAAGTGCGCGGTCACCGGATCCTCCGCCGCCGCAGGCGCATTGGCCGTCGGTTGCTCCTGGCCGAGCAGGCTGCCCAGGCGCTCCTTGAGCTTGTCGACGCCCCCTTCTACCGGCACGCCTTTGGCGGCCAGTTGCCGCTCTTCGGCTTGCAGGTCGGTTTCCTTGGCCACCGCCACCAGCAGTTTTTTCAGCGGCGAGGTCGGGCCGGAAATCACCCGCAGTACATCGGCCGCCTGGGCCACGCTGGTGATCGGCACAAAGTCGATGTCCGCCAGCAACGCATCCCACTGGCGCTGGTAATCCTGGAAATACAGGCGCCGCACATCGGCGGCCAGGCTCACTACGTTCTGCTGGTCAGCCTGTTCGTTGCCCAACACCCACTGTTCTTCAGCGAGGGTGCCGGTCTGGTTCAGGCTGCTCAGCAGGAACGCCTGGCGATAGCCCTTGGCGGTGAAGAAGCCACTCAACGGCTCGCCCAGCGGCTTGCCGCTCTTGCGGCTGAACACCAGCGCGGCGTCACGGCCGGCGGCTTCGTTGAGGCGAAAGTCCGGGATGCCCTCGGGCAGTTTCTGGCGCTTGACCCGGTCATATACGCGCTGGGCCACTGGCAGTTGTTGCAACTGGCGGCGCAGGTCGTCGATCAGCCGTTGATCCAGGCGTGCGTTCGGCGGGTGGCGTTCGAACAGCGACTGCAAGTGCCCGGCCAATGCCTGGCGCTGATCCGCCGGCAGGTCGCGGGGCAGGTTGCGGTCCCAGTCCAGGGCGATCCACGCCTTGATGAAGTCCGGGTCGTAATGCTCGGCGTCAGCCAGCATCAGGTAAGCCTTGAGGCCTTCGTAGAGGAAGTCGGAATTGCCGCCGCCGTGCAGTTGTTCTTCGATGCGCGTCACCAGGCGTGGCGCGAACACCGCGATCAGCAGCTTGCGGTAGACGCTGGCGGACTCGGCTTCAAGCATATCGCCCTGATACAGCCCCAGGCCTTCGGACCAGCTCGGCGAATCGCCTGCCAGGTTTTTCACGGCGTTGAGCAACGGCAGCACGGCGAGCACTTCGCGCTGCGCCGGGCTCAGGTTCTGCACCGCCTGGCCCAGCGGCGCGACCTTCTGGTCGACTTGGGCGATGTAGGCCTGGTTGGCGCGGTAACTCACCCACCACAGGCCGCTGACCACCACGACCAATGCCACAGTAGCGGCCAGCACACCCCGCGCAATCCACTTGCGCCGCCGCTCGACCTTCGGGTTCACCCCCACCAGGCCACGCTCGGCAAACGCCACGGCGGTGAAGAGTTTTTCGATGAAGTAGCTGCGCCCGGTGCCGCTCTGGCGCGCCAGGTGCTGGCGGTCCAGGTTCATGCTCTGGGCCATGGCGCCGATCAGGCGGTCAATCGGGCTGCCTTCCTGGGTGCCGCTGGTGAAGTACACGCCGCGCAGCAACACGCGCTCTTCAAAGGCATTGGGTTTGAACACGCCTTCGAGGAAGCTTTGCAAGCAATCCTTCAAGGCGCCGAACTGCTGCGGGAAGCCATAGATCAGGTCGCGCCGCGCCGGGTCGCGCTCCTGTTGCAGGCGTTCGACCAGGCGTTCGTTGAGGCGCTGTTCCAGCCCGGCGAACTCGCTTTGAAGGTGTGCCAATGGGCTGTCGCTGTTTTTGCCATCGTCCAGGGCAAAGGTCATGCCCCACACCTGGGCGCGTTCCTCCTTGCTCAGGTTGTCGAAGAACTCCATGAAGCCCGGCACCAGGTCGAGCTTGGTCAGCATCAGGTAGATCGGGAAGCGCACGCCCAGTTGGGTGTACAGCTCCTGGATACGCAGGCGGATGGCAGCGGCATGGGCGGCGCGCTCGGCGTCAGTGCCCAGCAGCAGGTCCGACAGGCTGATGGCGATAAACGCACCATCGATGGGGCGACGTGAGCGCTGTTTTTTCAGCAGGTCGAGGAAGCCCAGCCACGCGGCCTTATCCACCGTGGAGTTGCTGTCCTGGGTGGTGTAGCGGCCGGCGGTGTCGAGCAGCACGGCTTGATCGGTAAACCACCAGTCGCAGTTGCGCGTACCACCGACACCACGCACGGCGCCGGCGCCCAGTTGCGCGGCCAACGGGAAATGCAGGCCGGAATTGACCAGCGCGGTGGTCTTGCCCGAACCCGGCGGGCCGATGATCACGTACCACGGCAGTTCGTAGAGGTTGCGGCGCTCATCGCCACCGAGCTTGGCCTTTTTCAGCAGGGCCAGGGCCTCGTCCATGCGCTGGCGCAGGGTGGTGAGTTCTTCGGCGGTGGCGACGCTGTTGGGGTCGGCCGGGGTTTCGGCGGCCAGGCTGCGCATCACTTCGGCGGCCTGACGCCGGGCCTGGATGATGCGGAACACGCGGTAGGCCAGCCATACCGCGAATACCAGGACGATCAGCGCCCAGCGCCGGCCTTCCGGTACCAGCACGTCGAGCAACGGCCCGACAAACCAGATGATCAGGCTCAGGGCAATCAAACCCAGCACGGGGATCACCCAGCGAATCATGAAACTGAAAAACGCCTTCACTCGACGCCCTCCGCCAATACGGTGATTTCAACCCGACGATTGCGGGCACGGCCTTCGGCGGTGGCGTTGGTCGCCACCGGCTCGGTGTCGCTGCGGCCCTCGGCACTGAAGCGCTCGGCCTGGCCGGTCTTGGCCGCCAGGATCTCCAGCACCGACTTGGCCCGCGCTTCGGACAGCGCCCAGTTGGACGGGAAGCGCAGCGTGGCAATCGGGCGGTTGTCACTGTGCCCGGTCACCCGCACCTGGCCCTTGACCTTGCGAATGGCGTCGGCGATACGCAGCATCAGCGGCTGGTAGTCGTCGACGATGCTGGAACTGGCGGAGGCGAACAGCTCATCGCCACGAATGGTCACCACGGAACGGTCGACCGCATCCTCCACCGCCACGCGGCCGGCCTTGATGTCTTCCACCAGGAAGCCCGCCAGGCGCGGGCGCTCGATGACTTTGGGCTGCGCCACCGGACGGTCGATGGCTTGCACCGGAATCTCGCCCAGGGCATGGATATTCTTGAACACCGGTTCGGCATCCGACGCCAGCTTCATGCGCAAGCCAAACAGCAACGCCAGTAACAACGCCAAGCCGATGGCCACGGCGATCCACGGCGGCATGAATTGCGCCAGGCGGTCGCGGGCCACGGTCACGCCGCGCCAGTGCGGCGACAGCTCACGCTCATGCTCGCCACGCGCACTGCGAATGGCTGCAGCAGTGCGTTCGCGCAGGGTCTCCAGCTGGCTGCGACCGTCGTTCATCACGCGGTAGCGGCCTTCGAACCCCAGGCACATGCACAGGTACAACAGCTCCAGCAGATACAGACGTTCCCGTGGGCTTTGCAGGCAGTGGTCCAACAGTTGGAAGACTTTTTCGCCGCCCCAGGCCTCGTTGTGCACGGTGATCAGCAGGCTCTGCTTGCCCCAGTCACTGGTGCTGCCCCAGGGCGTGCTCAACACCGCCTCATCCAGCGCGGTGCACAGCGCGTAACGCGCCAGCAGCACTTCGTTACGAGCGATGCCAGCGGCTTCGGCACGCTCTTCGAACTGGCGCAGGTAGGCCAGCAATTGTGCGCGCAAGCTGGCCGGCGCCGGGTGGGCGATGGTGTTGCGCAGGCGCGTCAGCAGCGCCAACAGCGGACCGGCGGCACTTTCCAGCGGGTTGAGGCCGTGGCTCTTGCCGGTGAGCATCGGTGCGGCCGGCATGGCCAGGGGCGAAGGTTCGGCACGCACAGGCTCCGGCGCCCGGCCACCCGGACGCGGCATGAACTGGGTGCGGTCATCATCATTGGGATGCATCGCGGATTATCCTCGGATCGCCCAGAAGGCCAGGTTCAAGCCCGGGAACTGCCCGGCGATATGGAAGGCAAAACCGCCGGAATTGCCCAGTTGTTGCCAATGCTCGCTGCCGCGATCGAGCTCGTAATACGTCGAGCCTGCGTGGTACGGCAGTTGGCGTGGCGCCACCGGCAGAGGCAACAGGCCAATACCCGGCAGTTGCAGGTTGACCAGGTCGCGGATGTGCTCCACCGAGCCGACTTTGCTCTGCTGGCCGAAGCGTGCGCGCAGGGTTTCGCCGGGCACATCGGCGCGCACCACCAGGATGAAACTGGCGTTGTCGAGCAGAGTCTTGTCGGCCAGCATCGCCACGTGCACGCCATAGGCTTTCTCGACAATCGGGATCGGTGTGGCCTTGCTGTCGATCAGCATCGACAACGCTTCACGCAATGCCGCCATCACCGGCGCGAAGCTCAGGGCCAGGTCATCGTGCTGATACTGCGGGTATTCCTGGGGGCGACGACCGGAGGTGGAGAAGGTCGAGAACTCGCCGGCCAGGCTGACCAGCTCGCTGAAGAAGCGCTCCGGGTGCAACGGGCTCAACTGGCTCAAATGCTGGACCAGCGGTTGGGCGCGGTTGACCAGTTGCAGCAGCATGAAGTCGGCAATCTCCGACGCGCCACCGGCGCCCGATGCCACCACCCGCCCCGCCAGGGCTTCGCCGCGCTGGTGCAGCAGGCCGAGCAGTTCGCTGCGAAAGGCGGTGAGCGGTTTGCTCGCGGCCACATCCAATACCGGCGGGATGTAGGTGTCATCGAGCACCAATGCGCGGTCGGCACGTTTTTCCTTGATGCGCACCAGGCCCACGGCGGCGTAATCGCTGATGCCATCCTGGGCGGTGAGCAGGCGCAGGGCGCGGGAACCCACGGCCACCGGGGCGCGGTTTTCGAAAGGTGCGTTGTCATCGCGTACTTCGCGCACCTGGCTCACATAACGCGCAGCCTCCAGGGCTTCGCCTTCATCCACGGTATCGCGGGCGCCGGCGCGCTTGAGCGGCAGGGCCAGGTACACCAGGCCGTCGCGCAGGTTGTCATCGATATTCAGCGGGCTTGGCGCCAGGTCATCCTGGGGGATATTAAACGGCGTGCCGTCGGGCAGCAGGCCACGCGCCGACACGATCGCCAGCTTGCCCTGGGCCAGCAGGCCCTGGTCGATCAGCAGCTCGGAAAAACCCCAGGCGCCGGCGGACAACGGGCGACTGCGGGCATCGATCAGGTTTTCCAGGTAACGGTCATGCTGCTGGAAGTGCTGCGTTCCGATGAACATGCCTTCCGACCAGACCACGCGATTGTTCCAGGACATGGGGGCTCCGATTGCTTCTTATTGGGCAGGGCTGGATGGGGTGACCACGACGTCGGCGCGCACGGCACGCACATCGAGGCTGATCTGGTATTCGGTGTGCTGGCGCGCGGGCACGTTGATCACCGTGCGCCATTGCGCGCGGTCCAGCTCGCGATAGCCCACCAGCAGGCCGATCTGGCGCGTGGACGGGTCGAGGTCACGCTGGATGCTCAATTGCTCGCCGGGTTGCACCATCACTTCGTCCTGGTCCAGCAGGTCCAGGCCCAGTGTGGATTGCGCACGGTCCGCCAGAGCGAAGTAATCGGAACGGGCGAAGGTGGCGGCGTTTTTCAGTTCGAAGATGCGCACCCTTACCGGGGCGGCCTGGCCGTTGGCACCGGGGTTGAGCCCGCTGATCGCATGGAAGTGCAGCTCGACGGCGGCCGTATCCACTTCGGCCTCGGCGGCTGTTTCGGGTTTGGCGGTGTCTTTGGCACACGCCGTCAGCAAAAGCAGTGTGGCGACTGCGAGTAAAAACCTGGGAATCATCCTGCGTCCTCAATGACGTACTTAGCTATCCGTTAAATCCATGTGCTGCGGTTCAGCGTCGCTGTCGTGCGCTGTGTTCTTCGTAGGCCCGGCTGAATTCGCGGCCGAACAGGTCCTGGAAATCTTCCTGGGCCTCGCGGGAAATATTGCTGTAGAGCTCGGTGAACTGCTGCCAGTACTGGGCCTGGCGCGAACCATTGAAAAGGCTCGACAGCCCGCCGGGCTTGCCCATGCGTTCTTCCAGTTGCGTCGGTTCAAAGCGGCTGAGCAGGTGCTTGATCGCCGCTTCCACGCCGGCCATCACCGCCAACTGGTGGGCGCGCAGGTCGTTGAAACTGTCGCGTACGGCGAGGTCGGGTGCCATAAACGCCTGGTTGCCGTGGCGCAGGAGCAGCAGTAACGCTTCGTCGGCATTCGGGGCGAATTTCAACGGATTGTTTTCTGCCGGCTGGATCATGGTCTGCTGCATGCGGAACTCGCCCTTGAGGCTGGCGCGGGCCCGCAGCACGTCGATCAGGCCTTCGACCATCAGGCGGTAGCTGCGGCCGATATTTTCCATCTGGGCCTCGGCCTGGGCTTTGTCCAGGCGCAGTTGGTCCAGGCCCGCACCACGCAGGAAGGCTTGCAGAAGGTCCGGTTGCTGGCTTTCCGCCACGGGCGGCGGGGGCTCGACCACCGGGGGCGGCTGGATGACCGGTGGCGGCGCAGGCGGCGGCGCAGCGCTGACGACGGGTGCTGGCGTGTCGCCAAACAGGTCCCAGTCTTCGGGAATCACCGCGCCCGACACCACCGGCGGGGCCACTACCGGCACAGCCACCGGTGTCGGCGGGCGGAAGTCATGTTGCTCGGAAGGCACGTGGTCCGGCACGGTCGGCGGCGGTACGGCGGTAGGACTGAGGAAGTCGAACAGGTCCGGCAGCGTGTCCATCGATGAAGCGCCCTGGAATTGCGGCGCAATCACCGGAACAGGCGCGGGCTTATTCGACACGGCGCCCATCAGCGCTTCGAAACTGTTCGGCGACTCGCCGGCAAACGGCTGGCTGTCGACGGCCTGTACGTTGAAATCGATACGCGCCTGGATCTCGTAATCGCCGATGCGGATCAGCTCGCCATCTTGCAACAGCTCGCTGTTACCCCTGCGCAAACGAATGCCGGCGTTAACCAACTCCACTCCGTTGGTACTGTTATCAGTTAAATAATAACGGCCATCTTTGTACTGAATAACGCAGTGCTGCGAGGAGACCAGACGCTCAGGATCAGGCAATACCCAGTCATTATCCGAGCTGCGGCCGATAGCCATCGAGCCCTGATTCATGGACTTTTCGGAGCACTGCCCAGGGGTAATCTTGTGATAACTAGTGATAGTCAAACACAGCGACATCTTGCCTCCTTGCTGATACTTCGCGCGCGGTCGATTCCCGGGACAGCGCTTCCCGGGATATCCCCATCAGGTCGAGCAATCGACCGTCCAAAACCTGCCAATACCAGCATGATCGCTGATCTTAACTGGGCTCTATGACAAAAATCCTGTCCCGGTACGTCGTTCGACCCACCAGTCGCACAGGTTGTTAAGCACCGCACATCTGTCACAGAGGGCGAATAGCTTACCTTGACAAGGCATAAGTACTACACCAAAAATGCACAACTTCTTGAATACCGGTGATGGCACATTAGTGGCATCTTGCTTATATGACCAAGAAAACATGCAAAGTTCCTTGCGCAACTAATGCATGAATTGCCCGCTATCTAACGGGCTGATAGGGAGATCAAATACAGTGGATGTGCCGTTGCTGCTCACCGCCGTTTCCGCGACTTCGCCCTGTGGCGAAGACATGGAATATGACGCGCAATTTCTGCAATTGGAGCGTGATGCCAAGGGCCAACCCGAGCGCAGCATGGGCGACTCGATCCTGCCCGCTGAACCGCCGGAATGGCGCAGCATCCAGCAGCAAAGCCTCGACTTGCTCGCGCGCAGCAAAGACCTGCGCATCACCCACTTCCTGTTGCAAAGCGCCCTCGCCCTCCAAGGCGTGGCCGGCCTGGCCGAAGCGCTGACGCTGATCGATGCGCTGCTGCGCGATTACTGGGCCGACCTGCACCCGCGCCTGGACGCCGACGACGATAACGACCCTACCGTACGCATCAACGCCCTCACCGGCCTGACCTGCGACACCAACATCCGCCTGCTGCGCGAAAGCATCCTCACGCGCTCGCGCACCTTCGGCCCCGTGAGCCTGCGCGCGGCGCTCAACGCCAGTGGCCTGTTGAGCTTCCCCGATGAACAACTCGGCGCTCAGCAGCTCAACGCCGCGTTCCTCGACAGCGACCCCGAGCAGCTACAGGCCACCCGCGACGCTCTGATTACCGCGCGTGCGGCGTGCGAAGCGATCGAACAACAGGTCAACGATCAGGTCGGTTCCGCCCAGGGCGTGGACCTCAGCGCCTTGAAGCAGCCGCTCAAGCAGGCGTTGCAGATACTCAATCAAGCGGTGCCCGGCGCCGCCGGCAGCAGCGAACCCGAGGCCGTCAGTGACGACAATGCCCCCTCGGCCGACTTCGCCGCCGCCCCCGCAGCACCGCGTCCCGTTGGCGATATCTCCAGCCGCGACGATGTGCTGCGCAGTCTCGACAAGATCCTTGCGTACTACATCCGGCACGAGCCTTCGAGCCCGCTGCCGGTGCTGTTGAACCGGGCGAAGAATCTGGTGCACGCCGACTTTGCGGCCATCGTGCGCAATCTGATTCCCGACGGCATGTCCCAATTTGAAAACCTGCGCGGGCCGGACGGCGAGTAAGCCATCCGACTGTGCAGTAACAACACCGTCGCTCAAGCGACCAGGAGCAGCAACGTGGCGAAGCAAAGTTCTCAGAAATTCATCGCGCGCAACCGTGCGCCTCGAGTGCAGATCGAGTACGACGTCGAGCTCTACGGCGCCGAGAAAAAGGTCCAGTTGCCCTTCGTAATGGGCGTGATGGCCGACCTCGCCGGCAAGCCTGCCGAGCCGTTGGCGCCGGTGGCCGACCGCAAGTTCCTTGAAGTGGACGTCGACAACTTCGACTCGCGCCTCAAGGCCATGCAGCCGCGCGTGGCGTTTCACGTACCGAACGAACTGACCGGCGAAGGCAACCTGAGCCTGGACATCACCTTCGAAAGCATGGACGACTTCAGCCCGGCCGCCGTGGCACGCAAGGTCGACTCGCTGAATCAACTGCTCGAAGCCCGCACCCAGCTGGCCAACCTGCTGACCTACATGGACGGCAAGACCGGCGCTGAAGAAATCATCATGAAGGCGATCAAGGATCCGGCACTGCTGCAAGCACTTGCCAGCGCGCCTAAGCCTGCAGGGGACCAGTAATCATGACTGACAATACCGCCCGCGAAGGCTCCCAGATCCTGGGCACCCAGACCGAAGAAGCCAGCGAGTTCGCCAACCTGCTGCTGCAGGAATTCAAGCCCAAGACCGAGCGCGCCCGCGAAGCCGTGGAAACCGCCGTGCGCACCTTGGCCGAACAGGCCCTGGCGCAAACCGACCTGGTCTCCAATGACGCGATCAAGTCGATCGAATCGATCATCGCGGCCATCGACGCCAAGCTGACCGCCCAGGTCAACCAGATCATCCATCACCCGGACTTCCAACAGCTGGAAAGCGCCTGGCGTGGCCTGCACTACCTGGTCAACAACACCGAGAGCGATGAGCAGCTCAAGATCCGTGTGCTCAACATCTCCAAGCCGGACCTGCACAAGACCCTGAAGAAATTCAAGGGCACCGCGTGGGACCAGAGCCCGATCTTCAAGAAGATGTACGAAGAAGAATACGGCCAGTTCGGCGGCGAACCCTACGGCTGCCTGGTGGGCGACTACTACTTCGACCAGTCGCCACCCGACGTGGAACTGCTGGGCGAACTGTCGAAAGTCTGCGCCGCCATGCACTCCCCGTTCATCGCTGCCGCTTCGCCGACCGTGATGGGCATGGGCTCGTGGCAAGAGCTGTCGAACCCACGCGACCTGACCAAGATCTTCACCACCCCGGAATACGCCGGCTGGCGTTCGCTGCGTGAATCGGAAGACTCGCGCTACATCGGCCTGACCATGCCGCGCTTCCTGGCGCGCCTGCCGTACGGCGCCAAGACCGACCCGGTGGAAGCCTTCGCCTTCGAAGAAAACACCGACGGTGCCGACAGCTCCAAGTACACCTGGGCCAACGCCGCGTACGCGATGGCGGTGAACATCAACCGTTCGTTCAAGCACTACGGCTGGTGCTCGCGCATCCGTGGCATCGAGTCTGGCGGTGAAGTGGAAAACCTGCCGGCCCACACGTTCCCGACCGATGACGGTGGCGTGGACATGAAGTGCCCGACCGAAATCGCCATCAGCGACCGCCGTGAAGCGGAACTGGCGAAAAACGGTTTCATGCCGCTGCTGCACAAGAAAAACACCGACTTCGCCGCGTTCATTGGCGCGCAGTCGTTGCAGAAACCGGCCGAGTACGATGACCCGGACGCCACCGCCAACGCCAACCTGGCCGCGCGCCTGCCGTACCTGTTCGCCACCTGCCGTTTCGCTCACTACTTGAAGTGCATCGTGCGCGACAAGATCGGTTCCTTCAAAGAGAAGGACGAGATGCAGCGCTGGTTGCAGGACTGGATCCTCAACTACGTGGACGGTGACCCGGCGCACTCCACCGAAACCACCAAGGCCCAGCACCCATTGGCTGCCGCCGAAGTGATCGTGGAAGAAGTCGAAGGCAACCCTGGGTACTACAACTCCAAGTTCTACCTGCGCCCGCACTACCAGCTCGAAGGGCTGACGGTGTCGCTGCGCCTGGTATCCAAGCTGCCTTCGGCGAAAAGCGCGTAAACCACCGATGAGCTAGCTCTTCTGTGGGAGGGGGCTTGCCCCCGATGGCATCACCGGGGTGTAACTGACACACCGAGGTGCCTGCATCGGGGGCAAGCCCCCTCCCACACAAAAGCACTGCCCATTTGGAGTTAATCAAATTCAGTGGCCCACGCCACACAGGGAGAAAACATGGCTGTTGATATTTTCATCAAGATCGGCGACATCAAGGGCGAGTCCATGGACAAGGCCCACAAGGACGAAATCGACGTGCTGAACTGGAGCTGGGGCATGGCCCAGTCCGGCAACATGCACGTGGGCGGCGGTGGCGGCGCGGGCAAGGTGAACATCCAGGACCTGTCGCTGACCAAGTACGTCGACAAGGCTTCGCCGAACCTGATGATGCACTGCGCCAGCGGCAAGCACATCGACAAGGTCAAGCTGACCGTGCGCAAGGCCGGTGGCGAAAGCCAGGTCGAGTACATGGTGATCAACCTGGAAGAAGTGCTGGTGACCTCGCTGAGCACCGGCGGTTCGGGCACCGATGACCGCCTGACCGAGAACGTCACCCTGAACTTCGCCCAAGTGATGGTCGACTACCAGCCGCAGAAAGCCGACGGCACCAAAGACGGCGGCGCGATCAAGTTTGGCTGGAACATCCGTTCCAACACCAAGCGCTGATAGCCCTGGTGGCCGTGGCGCCATGCCACGGCCCCTGGTTTTTTGTCCCTCTCGCAACCCGTCCGTGGAGCTGCTTTGGTGGTAACTGAAATCGCTTCCCGCGACCGTCTGCAACCGTCCCTGTTGGACCGGCTGACGGACGACGATCCAACCAATCCCAAGGAAAGCGCCGACAAACGCGTGCTGTCCCTGACCCAATTGAAAGCCTCGGTGCTGCGTGACCTGGCGTGGCTGCTCAACACCACGTCGTTGCTCGATGCCGATGCCACACTGCACACTCCAGCCGGCACCTCGGTGGTCAATTACGGCCTGCCGGCGCTGGCGGGCAACAGTGTTTCCAGCGTGGATATCAAGGCGCTGGAAGCCCTGATCTACCAGGCCATCGCCACCTTTGAGCCGCGCATCCTGCGCCACACCCTGCGTGTCAAAGCCCGTGTCGGCCATGGCGAAATGAACCACAACGCCCTGAGTTTCGAGATCGAAGGCGACCTGTGGGCCCAGCCGGTGCCGTTGCGCCTGTTGCTGCAAACCGACCTCGACCTGGAATCCGGCCACGTACGCGTGGTCAATGCCGACCAGCGGAGGCGCCCATGAACCCGCGCCTGCTGGAGCTGTACAACCAGGAACTGCACCACGTGCGCGAAAGTGCCGCCGAGTTCGCCAAGGAATACCCGAAGATCGCCAGTCGGCTGACCCTGTCCGGTATGGACTGCGCCGACCCGTACGTCGAACGCTTGCTCGAAGGCTTTGCCTACCTCACGGCCCGCGTGCAGCTCAAGCTCGACGCCGAGTACCCGACCTTCACCCACAACCTGCTGGAAATCGCCTACCCGCACTACCTGGCACCGACACCGTCGATGACGGTGGTGCAGTTGCAGACCGACCCGGACGAAGGCTCGCTGGCCAGTGGTTTCCCGCTGCCCCGCGACACCGTCCTGCGCGCCGCCCTGGGCCGCGAAACCCAGACCTGCTGCGAGTACCGCACCGCTCACCCGGTGACGCTGTGGCCGCTGCAGGTGAGCAACGCCGAGTACTTCGGCAACCCTGCCGCCGTATTGGGACGCTTAGCCGCCAGTGAGCCGAAAGCCAAGGCCGGTCTGCGCCTGACCCTGCGCACCGGCGCCGAGCTACCGTTCAACAGCCTCGACCTGGACAGCCTGCCGCTGTACCTCAGCGGTGCCGACGAGCAACCGTTCCGCCTCTACGAGCAACTGCTGGGCAATGCCTGCGCGGTGTTCGCACGCAAGCCCGGTGGCGATTGGGTCGAGCGCCTGCCGCAAGACGCGCTGCGCTCCCGTGGTTTTGACGACGCCGACGCCGCGATGCCGGTCGTCGCACGCGCCTTCCAGGGCTATCGCCTGCTGCAGGAATACTTCGCCCTGCCCCACCGCTTCCTGTTCGTCGAATTTGCCGAGCTGAGCCGTGCGGTCAAGCGTTGCGACGGCCAGGAGCTGGAACTGATCGTGCTGTTCGACCGCCACGAACCGAGCCTGGAAGGCAGCGTCGGCGCAGCGCAGTTCCTGCCGTTCTGCACCCCGGCGATCAACCTGTTCCCCAAACGCGTGGACCGTATCCACTTGTCCGACCGGGTCAATGAACACCATGTGATCGCCGATCGCACACGGCCGATGGATTTCGAGATTCACTCCCTGAGCGGCATCACCGGCCACGGCACCGGGCCGGAGCAGCCGTTTTTGCCGTTCTACGCGGTGCGTGACCCGTCGCGCTATGGCCGCGACCAGGCGTACTACACCGTGCGTCGCGAGCCGCGCGTACTGTCCAGCGACCAGCGCCGCAACGGGCCGCGCTCCACCTATGTGGGTAGCGAAACCTTTGTCAGCCTGGTGGACAGCCGGCAGTCGCCGTACCGCCACGATCTGCGCCAGCTCGGCGTGACCGCGCTGTGCACCAACCGCGATCTGCCGTTGTTCATGAGCGTGGGCAACGGCAAGACCGACTTCACCCTGGCCGACAGCGCGCCGGTATTGTCGGTGCGCTGCGTGGCAGGCCCCAGCCGCCCGCGCCCCAGCCACGCCCATGACGCCAAGGCCTGGCGCCTGATCAGCCAGCTCTCGCTCAACTATTTGTCCCTGAGCGAACAGGGCCAGGGCGCCGGCGCCTTGCGCGAACTGCTGCGCCTGTACGGCGACAGCAACGACGCCGCGCTGCAATTGCAGATCGAAGGCCTGCGCGAGGTCAGCAGCAAAGCCGTGACCCGACGCCTGCCGATGCCCGGCCCGATCGTGTTTGGCCGGGGCCTGGAGATCACCCTGGAATTCGATGAAAACGCGTTTCGCGGCACCGGCGTGTTCCTGCTCGGTGCGGTATTGGAACGCTTCCTGGCACGCTACGTGTCGATCAACAGTTTTACCGAGACGGTGATCCGTACCACCGAACGCGGCGAGATCATGCGATGGAAAGCCAAGCCCGGACGTCGTCCGACCCTGTGAGTACCCTGGATGCGATGCACCAGGAGCCCTGGGAATACGATTTCTTCCAGGCGCTGCGCCGTATCGAGTGCGAATCGCCGGAGCTGCCGCGCCTGGGCCATTCCCTGCGCCTGGCGGATGACCCGCTGCGCCTGGGGCAACAGGCCGATTGCACCTTCGCCCCGGCCACGCTGGCCTCGGTCGACCCCGGCGGCGACGGCAAGCCGGCGCGCCTGGAGCAGTTCTTCTTCGGTCTTGGCGGCCCCAACGGCCCGCTGCCGCTGCACATCACCGAGTACGTGCGCGAGCGTCAGCGCAACAACGCCGACAGCACCAGCAAGCAGTTCCTGGATGTGTTCCACCATCGCCTGCTCAGCCTGTTTTACCGGGCCTGGGCCGAGGCGCGGCCGACCGTCAGCCACGACCGCCCGGACGATGACTACTGGTCGGCACGCCTCGCCGCGCTGAGCGGCCGGGGCATGCCGAGCCTGCTGAATCAGGGGCTGATCCCGGATACCGCCAAGCTGCACTACAGCGGCCACCTGTCGGCGCAAACCCGCTACCCGGACGGCCTGAAGGCGATTCTCAGCGAGTATTTCGGCCTGCCGGTAGAGATCGAAGAGTACGTCGGCCAATGGCTGGAACTGCCCGAACGCAGCCGCGTGAGTGTGAGCGCCAACCGCCTGGGCGTGGACTTTTGCCTGGGCAGCTTCGTGTGGGACCGCCAGCACAAATTCCGTATCCGCCTGGGCCCGCTCACGCTGGATGACTACATGGGCATGCTGCCCGGCCACCAGCCATTCAACGAACTGGTGGCGTGGGTGGCCGAGTACCTGGGCCATGAACTGGACTGGGACCTGAACCTGGTTTTGCAACAACCCGAAGTCCCGGCGCTGCAACTCAACGGCCAGTTCCGCCTGGGCTTCAACACCTGGCTCGGTAAACCCGAGCATGACGCCAACGACCTAATCCTGGCCCGGCACTACGCCGACCACGCCACCACCTCAAGGAATCCAGAGCATGGGTGAAATCAGTCGCGCCGCACTGTTCGGCAAACTCAACAGCGTGGCCTACAAGGCCATCGAAGCCGCCACCGTGTTCTGCAAACTGCGGGGTAACCCGTATGTGGAACTGGCCCACTGGTTTCACCAGTTGCTGCAACTGCAGGACTCGGACCTGCACCGCATCATCCGCCAGTTCAACGTCGAGCCTGCACGCCTGGCCCGTGACCTTACCGAAGCGCTGGACCGCCTGCCGCGTGGCTCGACGTCGATCACCGACCTGTCGTCCCATGTGGAAGAAGCCGTCGAGCGCGGCTGGGTCTATGGCAGCCTGATGTTCGGCGAGAGCCAGGTGCGCACCGGTTACCTGGTGCTGGGCATCCTGAAAACGCCGAGTTTGCGTCACGCGCTGCTGGGTTTGTCTGCCGAATTCGACAAGATCAAGGCCGAGGCCCTGAGCGAACGCTTTGATGAATACGTGGGCGACTCGCCGGAAAACGCGCTCAGCGCCAGCGACGGTTTCAACGCCGGCGCCGTGCCGGGCGAAGCCAGCGGCGCGATGGCGCCGAGTGCGATGGGCAAGCAGGAAGCGCTCAAGCGCTTCACTGTCGACCTGACCGAACAGGCGCGCAGCGGCAAGCTCGATCCGATTGTTGGCCGCGATGAAGAGATCCGCCAACTGGTCGACATCCTTATGCGCCGCCGCCAGAACAACCCGATCCTCACCGGTGAAGCCGGGGTGGGCAAGACCGCCGTGGTCGAAGGCTTCGCCCTGCGCATCGTCGCCGGGGATGTGCCACCCGCGCTGAAAGACGTAGAGCTGCGCAGCCTCGATGTGGGCCTGCTGCAAGCCGGCGCCAGTATGAAAGGCGAGTTCGAACAGCGCCTGCGCCAGGTTATCGAAGACGTCCAGGCCTCGCCGAAGCCGATCATCCTGTTTATCGACGAAGCTCACACGCTGGTGGGTGCCGGTGGCGCCGCCGGAACAGGTGATGCCGCCAACCTGCTCAAGCCGGCCCTGGCCCGTGGCACCTTGCGCACCGTGGCCGCCACCACCTGGGCCGAGTACAAGAAACACATCGAGAAAGACCCGGCCCTGACTCGCCGCTTCCAGGTCGTGCAAGTCGCCGAACCGTCGGAAGACAAGGCGCTGCTGATGATGCGCGGCGTGGCCTCGACCATGGAAAAACACCACCAGGTGCAGATCCTCGACGAAGCGCTAGAAGCTTCGGTGAAGCTGTCCCACCGCTACATCCCGGCGCGCCAGTTGCCGGACAAATCCGTGAGCCTGCTGGACACCGCCTGCGCCCGCGTCGCCATCAGCCTGCACGCGGTGCCGGCGGAAGTGGACGACAGCCGTCGTCGTATCGAGGCGCTGGAAACCGAGTTGCAGATCATCGCTCGCGAACATGCCATTGGCATTGCGATTGGCACGCGTCAAACCAGCACCGAGGCGCTGTTGAGCGCTGAGCGTGAGCGTCTGGCGACCTTGGAAAGCCGCTGGGCTGAAGAGAAAACCTTGGTGGACGAGTTGCTAGCCACCCGTGCAACGCTGCGTGAAAAGGCGGGCGTCGTGGACAGTGGCAACGATGAACTGCGCGCCCAACTAGTCGACCTGCAACAGCGCCTCACCGCCCTGCAAGGCGAAACCCCGCTGATCCTGCCCACCGTGGATTACCAGGCCGTGGCCTCGGTGGTCGCTGACTGGACCGGCATTCCGGTCGGCCGCATGGCGCGCAATGAGTTGGAGACGGTGCTCAACCTCGACCAGCACCTGAAAAAACGCATCATCGGCCAGGACCACGCCCTGCAGATGATCGCCAAGCGCATCCAGACCTCCCGCGCCGGCCTCGACAACCCGAGCAAGCCGATTGGCGTGTTCATGCTGGCGGGCACCTCGGGCGTGGGCAAGACCGAAACCGCCCTGGCCCTGGCCGAAGCCATGTACGGCGGCGAACAGAATGTCATCACCATCAACATGAGCGAATTCCAGGAAGCCCACACGGTGTCGACCCTCAAGGGTGCGCCTCCAGGCTATATCGGCTACGGCGAAGGCGGCGTGCTGACCGAAGCGGTGCGGCGCAAGCCCTACAGCGTGGTGCTGCTGGACGAGGTGGAAAAAGCCCACCCGGACGTGCATGAGATCTTCTTCCAGGTGTTCGACAAGGGCGTGATGGAGGACGGCGAAGGCCGGGTGATCGACTTCAAGAACACCCTGATCCTGCTGACCACCAACGCCGGCACCGAGCTGATTTCCCAGGTGTGCAAAGACCCGGCGAACATCCCGGAGCCGGAAGAAATCGCCAAGGCCCTGCGCCAGCCGCTGCTGGAGATTTTCCCGCCGGCTCTGCTCGGCCGTCTGGTGACCATTCCGTACTACCCGCTCAGCGACGAGATGCTCAAGGCGATCACCCGCCTGCAACTGAACCGCATCAAGAAGCGCGTAGAGACCACCCACAAAGTGGCCTTCGACTACGACGACGCGGTGGTCGATTTGATCGTCTCGCGTTGCACCGAAACCGAAAGCGGCGGGCGCATGATCGACACCATCCTGACCAACAGCCTGCTGCCGGACATGAGCCGTGAATTCCTCACGCGCATGCTGGAGGGCAAGGCGTTGGCGGGGGTACAGATCAGCAGTCGGGATAATGAATTGCACTACCAGTTCAACGATTGACCTGACGGAATACTGCTCAACATGTGGGAGGGGGCTTGCCCCCGATGGCGGTGAATCAGTCACCTGATGCATCCACTGACACACTGTTATCGGGAGCAAGCTCCCTCCCACATTGGATTGGGTTCCTTCAGTTATTAGGGTATTTCGATGCTATTCAACCAAGCCTCACGCCTGGCCAAAATCACCAGCCCCCTCGGGCCGGATGTACTGCTGCTCAATGAAATCGGCGGCGGCGAAGAGCTGGGGCGGCTGTTCAACTACGAGCTGCAACTGACGTCCCTGGATGCCAACATCGACCTCAACCAATTGCTCGGCAAACCCATGAGCGTGGGCCTGCAGTTGGCGGACGGCGGTGAACGGCACTTCCACGGCATCGTCGCACGGTGCAGCCAGAACATCGACCAGGGCCAGTTCGCCAGTTACCAGGTGACGCTGCGCCCGTGGCTGTGGTTGCTCAGCCGTACCTCCGATTGCCGGATTTTCCAGAACCTGAGCATCCCGCAGATCATCAAGCAGGTGTTCCGCGACCTGGGTTTTTCCGATTTCGAAGACGCCCTGAGCCGGCCATACCGCGAGTGGGAATACTGCGTGCAGTATCGCGAGACCAGCTTCGATTTCGTCAGCCGCTTGATGGAACAGGAAGGCATCTACTATTTCTTCCGCCACGAACAGGACCGCCATGTGCTGGTGCTGGCCGACGCCTACGGCGCCCACACCACGGTGCCGGGCTACGCGTCGGTCCCGTATTACCCCAAGGACGAGCAGCAGCGCGAACGCGACCACATGCACAACTGGCACCTGGCGCAGGAGGTGCAGCCCGGTTCGCTGGAGCTCAACGACTACGACTTCCAGCGCCCCAGCGCCAGCATCGATGTACGCTCGGCCATGCCACGCCCGCACACCGCCGGCGACTACCCGCTGTACGACTACCCCGGCACCTACGTGCAAAGCGAGGACGGCGAACACTACGCACGCACCCGCATCGAAGCCCTGCAGACCCTGCATGAGCAGATCGAATTCAGCGGCAATGCGCGGGGTTTGGGTTCGGGGCATTTGTTCAGCCTCACCGGCTTCAGTCGCCAGGACCAGAACCGTGAATACCTGATCATCGGCTGCCGCTACTACATCGTCCAGGAAAGCCTGGAGAGCGGCGGCGGTTCGGGCTCGGCACAGTTCGAAAGCAGCCTGACCTGCATTGACGCCCAACAGAGTTTCCGCCCGCTGGCCATCACCCACCGCCCTATCGTCAAAGGCCCGCAGACCGCGCTGGTGGTCGGCCCCAAGGGCGAGGAAATCTGGACCGACCAGTACGGCCGCGTCAAGGTGCACTTCTACTGGGACCGTCACGACCAATCCAACGAGAACAGCTCGTGCTGGATTCGCGTGTCGCAATCCTGGGCCGGCAAGAACTGGGGCTCGATGCAGATCCCACGGATCGGCCAGGAAGTGATTGTGAGCTTTCTGGAAGGTGATCCCGACCGGCCGATCATCACTGGGCGGGTGTACAACGCCGAGCAGACCGTGCCCTACGACCTGCCGGAAAACGCCACCCAGAGCGGCATGAAAAGCCGCTCGAGCAAGGGCGGCACGCCGGCCAACTTCAATGAAATCCGCATGGAGGACAAGAAGGGGCTGGAGCAGTTGTATATCCACGCCGAGCGTAATCAAGACATCGTGGTCGAGGTGGATGAGAGCCATTCGGTGGGGCATGACCGCAACAAGAGCATCGGGCATAACGAGACGGTGACGATTGGCAACAACCGCCTGCGTGTCGTGCGCAGCAACGACACCGTACTGGTGGGCGGCGCCAAATCGGACAGCGCCGCCACGCACTACACGATCGAGGCCGGCGAGAGTATTCGCCTGGTGTGCGGCGACAGTGTGATCGAGCTCAAGGCCGGTGGAGACATCAACCTGACCTGTGGCTCGTTCAATCTGTTTTCCAGCGGCAGCAGCAAGATCCAGACGAAAGGAAAACTGGACATCAACCTGGGCAGCGACAAGGGCACATCGCCCGGCGCCCAAGGTGTGCAAAGCACGATCAAGTCCGCCGTCGAATCAAAATTTTCCGGCAAGCCCGGCGCTGATCAATAACGAGATTTCCCCACCATGAATTACGTAATTAACGAAGCCCAATTCACCCTGCCAGATGCCGAGGTGCAGGACACCTCAATCAATATTCTCAAGTTCGCCAGCCTGGGTACCACGCTGGTGGTCAGTCGCAGCCCACTGGCGGAGGGCGAGACCTTGCACAGCAACTTCGAGGGCCAGCTTAAGAAGCTTGAACAGCAAGTCAAAGACCTTCGTTATTCGCCAGCGCAAGCTATCAAGGTGGGGCCGGCGCAGGATATCGATGCCTTTGAGGTGCAGAACCGTTTCAATAAAGGCAGCGACAACATTTACCAGTATCAGTTGGCCATGCAGATACCCGGCACACGTCGCTTGATCGCCCTCAGCTACGTAAAGACCCAGCCCTTGGGGTCTGCCGAGGCAGCGCATTGGGCAACACTGAAAAACACCCTCACCTTTCTCGCCACGCCCTGAGTCGAAACTGAGCAATGAGTGAAGACCTCTGGGCCGCCCGCGAAGGCGACGCACTGCTGCACACCTCGGTGATGGCCGATATTCTCGGCGGTGTACTGGAAGTGGCCGCCTATGCGGCAATCACCTACGTGGGCTGCCTCGCGGTCGCGGCGGCGGTTGCTATAACAACCGGCGCAACCATCGCCACCGGTGGCGTTGCATTGGTTTTGGTCGTGGGTGCGGTCGTCGGGATCACCGCGGGGCTTACAGGGGCCGATCTGAAAATATCCAGTTGGTGCGAGTCAGCTGCCAATTGGGTGTTTCCACCGGTGATCGACGCCTTCATTACCAGTGGTTCAGACAACGTTTTCATCAACGGGAAAAAGGCTGCACGAGCGGCTGGCAAGATGACCGCTGTGCCGGTGGCCCCCAGTGAGCCACCAGAACCGAGCTTTCTGGACATGGCCGGGGAGTTTTTCTCTCAACTGTGGCGACCGACCGTCGCCTCACCCGCTCCCGGCACCGAGCCTTGCCGACTGGACACCGTTGCGTGCAACAAGCACCCGCCGATGCCCTTGCAATTCATTGCAGAGGGCTCAAGCTCAGTGTTCATCAATGGGCAACCTGCAGCGCGAAGCGGCGATCGCAGCACCTGTGACGCCAAGGTAGGGACAGCCCAGGGTCTGATCTCGCCGGATGTGCGCATCGGTGGTGAGACCATCGTGGTGCAGGAAATTCGCAGCGGAAAAACGCCCGGCGTAGGCCTGGCGATTGCTGTGGTGATGGCGTTGCGAGGCAACCTGAAGTGTTTCTGGAGCAAGCTGCCGTGCCTGGTCGGAGGTTTGTTGGTAGGAGGTGCCGTCTCTTACGCAACCAGCAAGATCACCTCTGCGCTCAAGAGCGCCACAAATGGCTCGCCCAATCCGGTTCACAGCGCGACCGGGGCCAAGATCCTGGGCGGGGACGAGGAACTCGACTTCATCCTCCCGGGCTTGCTCCCGATAGATTGGCAGCGTTTCTACAGCAGCCTCGACACACGCCGGGATGGCCTCTTTGGCGCCAGCTGGAGCGTTGCGTATGAGGTGTCGATCGAGATAGAGGCAGACGATAACCTGTTCTACATCGATGAGCAGGGGCGCCGCCTGGAGATCGGTTATATCCCCTTGTCCGGTGGAGCCTTCGATCCGGGCGAAGGCCTTGCGGTCAGGCGCAGCGGTGACGGCGCAATATTGATCGAGAGTATCGACGGCCTGTATCGACTGTTCGAAGCCGACCCGCTAAACAGTTCGCGGATGCGCCTGCATCTGCTGGGTGATCGCAATGAAGGGCGGATCTTTCTCGACTACGACACTCAGGGGCGGCTGTATCGCCTACGCGACACCCATGACTTGATGCACGTAGAGCTGAGCTACTCGGCCGAACACCCACGGCGCGTGAGCGAAATCGAACGACGTTACCTGCACCAGCAACATTTCGAAGCGCGCAGCGATGTGCTCGTCAGTTACCGCTATGACAGTCACGGCGACCTGGCTGAAGTCTTGGACGGGCAAGGTACGACCCTTCGACGCTTTGCTTATGACAATTGCCGGCGAATGGTCGAACACCAATTGCCCGTTGGCCTGCGCTGCTTCTACCAATGGGGTGCAGTGCCCGGGCCGCACGGCGAGGAGTGGCGCGTGAGCCGCCACTGGACAGACGCTGGCGATGAGTACACCTTCGACTACGATCTCTACGCTGGTATTACCCGTGTGACCGACGGCCTGATGCGCGTCAGCACACGGCATTGGAACCCGCAGTACCAGATCACTCGCTACGTCGATAACCTGGGCCATACGTGGCAGTTCGAGTGGAACGAAGATCGCCAGTTGCTCGGTGCGATTGACCCGCAAAACGGCCAGTGGCGCTTCAACTATGACGCGTCCGGCAACCTGAGCACGGTGATCGATCCATTGGCCAGGACCAGTAGCACGCAGTGGCTGGCGCACTGGGCATTGCCCCAAGTGGAAACTGATCCGGCGGGCAACAGTTGGCATTATCGCTACGACCAGCGAGGCAACTGCATCGAAGAAATCGACCCACTGGGCAACCGTACTCGCTATGTCTATGACGGTTTCGGTCAGCCGGTGCGCATCATCGATGCCACGGAAAAAACCAAAGTGCTGCATTGGAACGAGTGGAGCCAACTGGTCGAAGCGGTGGATTGCTCGGGTTATCCCACCCGTTATCAGTACGACGCCTTTGGCAATCTGGTGGTGCAAACCAATGCAGAAGGCGAGTCGGTGCGCTACCGGTACGGCCCTCGAGGGCTGCTCTTGGAGAGCCAACTCCCGGATGGCCGTGTGGAACAGTTCCAGCGCAGCGCCAGCGGTTATCTGACGGCCCATGTCGATCCCGCCGGTAGCACCACGCGCTACGCCTATGACACACGCGGCCTGGTCAAGCAACGCTGGGATGCGCATAACCGCACGGTCATGTTTGATCACGACGCCTACGGGCGACTGCGCAAGCTGACCAATGAGAACGGCGAAAGCTACCGCTTCGAGTGGGATGCGGCCGACCGCATGGTGCAACAGCAAGACCTCGACCAGAGTCGGCGCTGCTACACCTATGATCCGCTGGATGATGTCGTCGCCGTGGACTATCTGCCGGGGACGGAAGGCAAACCGGTAGCGCCGTTCTCACACCAGTTTCAACGAGACCCAATCGGACGCCTGGTCAGTAAAGTCACCGCAGACGGCATCACCGTTTACGAACATGATCTGAACGATCAACTGGTCAGCGTCACGTCCACCGCGCCTGACGGTCGACAGCATCGACTGGACTTCAGCTACGATGCGCTTGGGCAACTGCTGCAGGAGCAAAGTACAGCGGGCTCCCTACAGCATTGCTACGACGAATTGGGGAACCTGATTCAGACCCGGTTGCCCGACGGTCGATGGCTGAACCGACTCTACTACGGCAGCGGCCACCTGCATCAGTTAAATCTCGACGGAAAGGTCATCAGCGACTTCGAGCGTGATCGTTTGCACCGCGAAGTACAGCGCACTCAAGGCCAACTCAAGACAAGTACCACATACGACCGCAGTGGCAGGATTCGCTCACGGCAGCGCCGCAGTATTGACCAACCGTGGCAGTTGCCGCCGTTGGTCGAGACTGGCTACAGCTACGATTCCAGCGATAACCTGATCGGGCGTCGTCGCATCGGCCGTATTCACGATCGCCAAGAGCACTTGGGTTACGACAGCACCGACCGCATTCTTGTCTGCCACCACGTCGGAAAGAGCGAAACCTACGCCTATGACGCCGCAGCCAACCTGCTGGATAGCGGGCATCAAGGGGGACTTGTACGACATAACCGGCTGCTCACCTATCAGGACAAGCGTTATCGATACGATGCCATGGGCCGTATGATCGAAAAACGCAGCGGCATGCGTGGTTTTCAGCGCTTTGCCTATGACGCGGAAAGTCGGCTGGTTGAAGTGCGAAATGAGAGCGGCAGCGTGGTCAGGATGACCTATGACCCACTGGGTCGACGCGTCGAAAAAAACGAATATGACGACGATGGCTATCCGCTGGGTCAGACACGTTTCACCTGGGATGGTTTACGCCTGTTGCAAGAGCATAAGCACAGCCAGACGAGCCTTTATGTTTATGAAGGGGAAAGCTACGAGCCTCTGGCCCGAATAGACGGTACCGGGTCGCTTGAAAAAATTCGCTATTACCACAATGATCTGAACGGCCTCCCTGAGCAGCTTACCGAGGCCGATGGACACCCCCTCTGGCAGGCCAGTTACCAAGTGTGGGGCAATACCTCCGAGGAAGTGCGCGAGCCTTACTACATTGAAGAGCAGAACCTACGATTCCAGGGACAGTACCTGGACCGGGAGACGGGGCTGCATTTCAATACATTTCGGTTTTATGATCCGGATATAGGGCGCTTTACAACGCCGGACCCTGTTGGGCTGGCAGGAGGTTTTAACCTTTATCAGTATTCTCCTAATCCTTCCGGATGGATCGATCCGTTGGGATGGGCACCTTGCGGTTCAACAACAGCCAAGCTTCAGGCACACGCCAATGCCGCTAGAAAGGCTGTTTACAGTAACCCTCAACGGTCGTTGACCCCGAAACAGAGAGCAGCAGTAAAACGAGCCTATGACAGAGGTGATCTCGGACAAGCACGATCACGCTATCGCCGGTATGTAGGGCAGAGAATAGATGCAGACTTCAAAAACAGAGTAAAAAATGACCCGTCACTGGGGCATTTGGAGGTATCCAAATCAGGGCAACGCCTACCCGATGTGTATGAAACTAAAACTAAAACCTGGTGGGATCTCACGACGAAGGCTGATTGGAAAAGGGGCACGCATCAGCGGCGTTACGGGGACTGGGGCAATGGTTATGAAGGAATATTATGGTGAGTGAAAAAATTCCATCAAAGGTACTGTCCGGCGTTGAGCAGGACGGACTTGTTTTGCCTAAAAAAACGCGCTTTGAAAACGAGCTCATCAGTGGTTGCAAACTGAAAAACGCGAACCTCTGCGATCCGATTTTTGACCAATGTGTTTTGGAAAATTGCGACTTTGAGAAAGCTGACTTTTCCGGCTCGCGATTCTTCAATAAAACATCCTTGACCCGTTGCTCGTTCAAGAATGCGGATTTTCAGGCATCCGGCTTCAGCAATAGCAAATTCGAAAACTGCACGTTTGTGAAATGCAACTTCCGTGAAGCATCCTTGAAGGATTGCACCTTTGTCAGCTGCACCTTTTCTCAGTGCAAAATCATTGATAACTCGTTTAACGCAAAAAATATAACCAACATTAAATTCATTGGAAAACTCCAGGAAGTCCGTTTTATATCAGATCAGCCCCACACCCCAATTTCTGTCGACTTTGAACTTTGCAAACTTGACTATGTAACCTTTGAAAACTGCAACCTGGAAAACATCATACCCCCCGCCGAGGCCAAACACGTTTTCTTTAAGGATGTGGCAGCCCGCGCAAAAAAAGCACTCACAGTGATCTCTGCGGAACCTGAAAGCCAGATCAACAAAATATTAAAGCGACGACTGTTAAAACTCACAACTCAACGAGGTGCAGTTTTCAACACTGACAATCTGGAAGAATATGAAGGCGCAGAATTCACCGCACGATTTATTTCACTTCTCCAGGATTCTTAAACAGCACAGTACAGTTGAAGCCTTTGATCGTGCACGCTATTTCAACACTGGCCAAGATGATTGACCCGCCCAGTGAGGAGTGGGAATTTGTTGATATCGGGGAAGGTGGCGCTGATGTCGTCAAGACAGTGGAAGAGCAAGTCGACGCTCTAAAACGCGATTAGACGAACTGGCTTGAATTGGCATACGTATCAATACCCCACAAAAAATGGGCACCCGATCCAGTCGGCGTGCCCATCTCTCCTACCACCCCGCCCCCTTCGAGACGGTAACGCCATTACGCGTTGACAGTGTCTTTCAGCGATTTACCCGGCTTGAACGCAACCGTGTTGCTCGCCTTGATCTTCACCGGCTCACCGGTTTGAGGGTTTTTGCCGGTGCGGGCGCCGCGGTGGCGTTGCAGGAAGGTGCCGAAGCCAACCAGGGTGACGCTGTCCTTGCGGTGCAGGGCGCCGGTGATTTCTTCGAGAACGGCGTTGAGGACGCGGTTGGCCTGTTCTTTAGTGAGATCGGCTTTTTCAGCGATGGCGGCTGCGAGTTCTGGTTTACGCATAAGTGAAGCCTCTTTGACGGTTTTTTGTTGTTATGTCCGTGCTGCTCTCTTCTGGAGCAGCGCCCAAAGCGCCGCAGGCTCTACTCTGCGGCAGACGGGAGTGAGGATGGCATGCCCTCGCACGCTCCGCCAGTCTAGCGGCGACCTTTCTGGAGGGAAAAACGTGCTTATTCCGACAGAACGACCGGTATTTACGCCAGCAACGGCGGAAGTTCTTTGTTAAGGGCGAGTTTTTCCATCACGGCGCTGCCAGTCAGTGCGTAACCCAGCAGGCGACCGCTGGCGTCACGGCACAGGGCCTTGATGTCGGCGCCCTCGCCTTCGACACTCCAGACGCCTTCGGTGCCCCGAGGCGGTGGCGAAACCACCAGCGGGCAGATCGGGGTTTTCACGGTCACCGGCATCGGGCCGTAGCTGACGGCAGTGGCGTTGCCGGCCAGGGTCTGGGCCAACGCACGGGCGCAGCTCATCAGCGGCATCACGTACAGCAGGTTCAGGCCGTCGACCTCGGCGCAGTCGCCCAGGGCGTAGATATTGGCGTGGGAGGTCTTGAGATGGCGGTCCACCATGATCCCGCGATTGGTCTGCAGGCCGGCGGCGGCGGCCAGGTCGACGCGTGGGCGCAGGCCGATGGCCGAGACCACCAGGTCGCAGGCGATCACTTCACCGTCCGACAGGTGAGCTTCCAGGCCATCAGCGGTGCGCTGCAGGCGATTGAGCACCGGGCCCAGGTGGAAACGCGCGCCGAGGCCTTCGAGGCCGGCCTGTACCGCGGCGGCGGCGGCCGGGTGCAACAGGGTCGGCATGACTTGCTCGCACGGTGCCACCAGGTCGATTTCATAACCGCCCAGGATCAGGTCATTGGCGAACTCGCAGCCGATCAGGCCGGCGCCGAGCAGCAGCACACGGCGCTTGCCGGCAGCGGCGGCACGAAAGCGCGCGTAGTCTTCGAGGTCGTTGATCGGGAAAATCAGGTCAGCCGCATCGCCTTCAACCGGCACACGCACGGTTTCTGCGCCCCAGGCCAGGATCAGGTCGCGGTAGGCCACCGCCTCCTCGCCGATCCACAGGCGCTTGTGCCCGGGGTCGATGCCGCTGACGCGGGTGTGAGTGCGCACTTCGGCCTTGAGTTGCTCGGCCATGGCGCCCGGTTCAGCCATGCTCAGGCCATCGGCTTCCTTGTTCTTGCCAAACCCGGTGGAAAGCATGGGCTTGGAGTAGGAGCGCCCGTCATCCGCAGTGATCAGCAGCAATGGGGTTTCGCTGTCGAGCTTGCGAAACTCACGGGCCAGGTTGTAACCGGCCAATCCGGTGCCGATGATCACGACAGGTGCGTTCATTCCTTTCTCCTTGTAATACTTTTCTGAAAATCGAGAATCAACCGATTTCGATCATTTCGAAATCCATTTTGCCCACGCCGCAGTCCGGGCACAGCCAGTCTTCCGGGACGTCTTCCCAACGGGTGCCAGGCAGAATTCCGTCATCCGGCCAGCCGTCCTTTTCGTCGTAGATCAGGCCACAGACGACACATTGCCACTTCTTCATTACTTGTTCCTCAGGAGTCCAGGCTTCTTGGCCGACGGTCGATAGACCCGCATTGCCGTACGGCTCAGGGCGTTTTGTACTGATGGTGGCCGGCAGATGCAAGCATGATCGACGCAAACAGCCGGTTGCGTCCGGCAAAAACGTTGGACGCCATGGTAAGCTCGCCGCCTCTTTTGCTGCCGATACTGACTCACCGTGCCGCACTCAATCGACCCTCCCGATGCTTGCCAATGGTTGACCCAGAGCCTCCTGGCCCCTGTACCCACGTCCTTGACCCTCAATTGGCTGTTCAACGAAGACTCGCTGACGCGGCGGTTGACGTGGCTGTCCAACGACGGTTTCAGCGTCACGCCACTGTTCGAAGGCTGGCAACCGCTACGCGATGACGAATGTGCCGCCCTGGCGCTGGCGCCGGCCAGTATCGGTTGGGTGCGCGAGGTGTATCTGCGTGGGCATGGTCAGCCGTGGGTGTTCGCACGCAGTGTGGCCGCACGCGGCGCTCTGCAGGGCGACGGCCTGCATATGGATGAGTTGGGCAGCCGGTCCCTGGGCGAACTGCTGTTCTGTGACCAGGCCTTCACCCGCCAGGCCATCGAAGTGTGCCATTACCCTCGGCACTGGTTGCCAGCGGCCGATCAGGTCGACGGGCTGTGGGCACGCCGCTCACGCTTTGATCGCGGGCCGCTGAGCGTGCTGGTCGCGGAAGTCTTCTTGCCCAGTTTCTGGCACGCGCTGCACGCCCATCCGGAGAATTGCTGATGTACCAACGTCTGCTCAAGTCCCTGAACCACCTGAACCCCAGGGCCTGGGATTTCATTCAACTGACCCGTATGGACAAGCCCATCGGCATCTACCTGCTGTTGTGGCCGACCCTATGGGCGCTGTGGATCGCCGGCAAAGGCTCGCCTTCTTTAATCAATATCGTGATCTTCGTGCTCGGCGTGGTGCTGACCCGCGCCGGTGGCTGTGTGATCAACGACTGGGCCGACCGCAAGGTCGACGGCCATGTGAAGCGCACCGAGCAACGCCCGCTGGTGAGCGGCAAGATCAGCTCCAAAGAGGCGCTGGTGTTTTTTGCCGTGCTGATGGGCATCAGTTTCCTGCTGGTGCTGCTGACCAACACCACCACCATCCTGCTGTCCCTCGGTGGCCTGGCCCTGGCGGCGAGCTACCCGTTCATGAAGCGCTACACCTATTACCCGCAGGTGGTGCTGGGGGCGGCGTTTTCCTGGGGCATGCCGATGGCGTTCACTGCCGAAACGGGTCACCTTCCCGCTACGGCCTGGCTGCTGTATATCGCCAACCTGCTGTGGACAGTGGGTTACGACACGTATTACGCGATGACCGACCGGGATGACGATTTGAAGATCGGCGTGAAATCCACCGCCATTCTATTTGGCGATGCGGATCGCGTGATCATCCTTACGCTGCAAGGGCTGTCGTTGGTGTGCCTGTTGCTGGCGGGAGTGCGATTCGAGTTGGGTGGCTGGTTCCACCTGGGTCTGCTGGGCGCGGCGGGCTGTTTTGCCTGGGAGTTCTGGTACACCCGGGACAAGGACCGCATGAAGTGCTTCAAGGCGTTCCTGCACAACCACTGGGCGGGGTTGGCGATATTTGTCGGGATTGTGGCGGACTATGCGTTTCACTGAGGTTTTTGTGGCGGTTGTCCCGACCTCATCGGGGGCACGCCCCCTCCCACATTTGGAATGTGTTCCCCTGTGGGAGGGGTGGTACGACGATTCGACTTGCCCCCGGTGATTTCAGCGGCACCGCGTCATCAAGGCTTGATCACGTGCCACGCCCCACCTTTGCCATCACCGGTCTTGTCACCGGCCTTGTGGTCATCCTTGTAGGTGTAGACGGGCTTACCGTCATAGGCCCACTGGCTGGTCTGGTCATCGCGGGTGATAACGGTCCATTTGCCCATCGACTTGTCAGTGGACTCTGCCTTCAACGGCGGCCAATTGGTCGCGCACTGGTCCTTGCACACGGACTTGCCGTCAGCGTCCTTGTCGAAGGTGTAGAGCGTCATGCCCTTGTGGTCCACCAGCATTCCGTCTTTGGTCATCGCCGGCTCCGCCGCAAACGCCAGGCCCGGCAGCGTCAACGCAGCCGTCACCAGCAGGGCTTTCCAGGAAATCGTGCTGTAAGTCATCGGAACCTTCCTTTTGTGGTTGTCAGGATTCGGACTCAAAGCGTAGTCCAGAGAGGCGGGAATTGCCCGAGCGACTAAATTACTGTCACACGACTGCAATAATTCCGTTATCTAATGCGGCGCAAGACAGTTAAATGACAAGAGGATTTTCGAGCATGGTTGGCAGGAGCATTCTGATTGTTGACGACGAAGCGCCCATCCGCGAGATGATCGCCGTTGCGTTGGAAATGGCCGGCTATGACTGCCTGGAGGCGGAGAACTCCCAGCAGGCCCATGCCATTATCGTCGACCGCAAGCCGGACCTGATCCTGCTGGACTGGATGCTGCCCGGCACCTCCGGCATCGAACTGGCCCGCCGCCTCAAGCGTGACGAGCTGACCGGGGACATCCCGATCATCATGCTCACCGCCAAGGGCGAAGAGGACAACAAGATCCAGGGCCTGGAAGTCGGTGCCGATGACTACATCACCAAACCTTTTTCCCCACGGGAGTTGGTAGCGCGCCTGAAGGCCGTACTGCGCCGCGCCGGGCCTACCGATGGCGAAGCGCCTATCGAAGTCGGCGGCCTGCTGCTGGACCCGATCAGCCACCGCGTGACCATCGACGGCAAACCGGCCGAGATGGGCCCCACCGAATACCGCCTGCTGCAATTCTTCATGACCCACCAGGAGCGCGCCTACACCCGTGGCCAACTGCTGGACCAAGTGTGGGGCGGCAACGTGTACGTGGAAGAACGCACCGTGGACGTGCATATCCGTCGCCTGCGCAAAGCCTTGGGCGATGCCTACGAGAATCTGGTACAAACCGTGCGCGGCACTGGTTACCGCTTCTCTACCAAGGGCTGAGCCAATCGGATCCTGACTTAACAGCTGACAAGGACGCATGTTCAAGTGAACCAAAACTGGCATGGCACCCTGATCCGCCACATGCTTTTGCTGATCACCGGCTGCCTGCTGGTTGGGCTGGTCAGCGGCTATTACGGCTGGAGTCTGGCAGTCGGCATCGCGCTGTACCTGGGCTGGACCCTCAAGCAACTGCTGCGCCTGCACGAATGGCTACGCCAGCATAAACCCGATGAGGCACCACCCGATGGCTACGGCCTGTGGGGCGAGGTGTTCGACAGCATCTACCACCTGCAACGTCGCGACCAGCGTGTGCGCGGCCGCCTGCAAGCGGTGATCGACCGGGTGCAGGAGTCCACCGCCGCGCTCAAGGACGCGGTGATCATGCTCGACAGCGACGGCAACCTGGAATGGTGGAACCGCGCCGCCGAGACCCTGCTGGGCCTCAAGACACCCCAGGACAGCGGCCAGCCAGTGACCAATCTGGTGCGCCACCCGCGCTTCAAGGAGTACTTCGAACAGGAGAACTACGAAGAAGCCCTGGAAATCCCCTCGCCCACCAATGACCGCGTACGCATCCAGCTGTACCTGACGCGCTACGGCAACAATGAACACCTGATGCTGGTGCGCGATGTCACCCGCATCCACCAGCTGGAGCAGATGCGCAAGGACTTCGTCGCCAACGTCTCCCACGAGTTGCGTACACCGCTGACGGTGATCTGCGGCTACCTGGAGACGCTGCTGGACAACGTCGACGAGATCAACCCACGCTGGAGCCGGGCCCTGCAGCAAATGCAGCAGCAAGGCTCGCGCATGCAGACCCTGCTCAACGACCTGCTGTTGCTGGCCAAGCTGGAAGCCACCGATTATCCGTCGGACAACCAGCCGGTGGCCGTGCAAAGCCTGTTGCAGACCATCAAGAACGACGCCCAGGCCCTCTCCGGCCAACGCGGGCAGCAGATCAGCCTGGAAGCCGACCCGGCCGTGCTGCTCAAGGGCAGCGAAGGCGAGTTGCGCAGCGCGTTTTCCAACCTGGTGTTCAACGCCGTGAAGTACACCCAGGACAAAGGCAATATCCGCATCCGCTGGTGGGCCGACGAACAAGGTGCGCATTTGAGCGTGCAGGACTCCGGCATCGGTATCGACGCCAAGCACCTGCCGCGCCTGACCGAGCGCTTCTACCGTGTCGACTCCAGCCGCAATTCCAACACCGGTGGCACCGGGCTCGGCCTGGCGATCGTCAAGCACGTGCTGCTGCGCCACCGCGCACGCCTGGAAATCAGCAGCGTGCTGGGACATGGCAGCACGTTTACCTGCCATTTTCCGCCGGCTCAGGTGGCGCGCTCGCGAGCCCTCAGCAACGACGAGTAATCCAAATACACCACGGGCCTACATGTGGGAGGGGGCTTGCCCCCGATGGCGGCGGGTCAGATATGAATGTGCTGCCTGATATACTGCCATCGGGGGCAAGCCCCCTCCCACAGTGGACCGGTGTTGTTTTAGAGAGTGCATTCCAGGCCCCGCCCGGCAGTGGGCACTAGGCAAGCGCCCCGTCAGCCGCTACATTGGCCGACTTGCGCCTGCCTTTCAGGCCCGCCTGCCACCCCTTACTGAACATACGGAACCTGCAAAACCCCATCATGGACCCTTCCCCTGGTATCACCCTCGCGACACTCTTCGCCGACTTCGGCATGATTCTTTTTGCTCTGATCCTGGTACTGCTCAACGGTTTCTTCGTTGCGGCGGAGTTCGCCATGGTCAAACTGCGCGCCACCCGGGTCGAGGCCATCGCCCACAAGAACGGCTGGCGCGGGCAGATCCTGCGCACCGTACACAGCCAGCTCGACGCCTACCTGTCGGCGTGCCAGCTGGGCATCACCCTCGCCTCCCTGGGCCTGGGCTGGGTCGGTGAGCCGGCCTTCGCGCACATCCTCGAGCCACTGCTGGGCGCCGTGGGCGTCGAGTCGCCGGAAGTGATCAAGGGCGTGTCGTTCTTTGCGGCGTTCTTCGTGATCTCCTACCTGCACATCGTGGTCGGCGAGCTGGCGCCCAAGTCCTGGGCGATCCGCAAGCCCGAGCTGCTGTCGCTGTGGACGGCGGTGCCGCTGTACCTGTTCTACTGGGCCATGTACCCGGCGATCTACCTGCTCAACGCCAGCGCCAACGCCATCCTGCGCATTGCCGGCCAGGGCGAGCCTGGCCCGCACCATGAACACCATTACAGCCGCGAAGAACTCAAGCTGATCCTGCACTCCAGCCGTGGCCAGGACCCGAGCGACCAGGGCATGCGCGTACTGGCCTCCGCCGTGGAAATGGGCGAGCTGGAAGTGGTGGACTGGGCCAACTCCCGGGAAGACCTGGTGACCCTGGACTTCAACGCGCCGCTCAAGGAAATCCTTGCGCTGTTCCGTCGCCACAAGTTCAGCCGTTACCCGGTATATGACGCGGTACGCAACGAATTCGTGGGCCTGTTGCACATCAAGGACCTGCTGCTGGAACTGGCGGCCCTGGACCACATCCCCGAGTCGTTCAACCTGGCCGAGCTGACCCGCCCGCTGGAGCGTGTGTCGCGGCACATGCCGTTGTCGCAGCTGCTGGAACAATTCCGCAAAGGCGGCGCGCACTTCGCCCTGGTGGAAGAAGCCGACGGCAAGATCATCGGCTACCTCACCATGGAAGACGTGCTGGAAGTGCTGGTGGGCGATATCCAGGACGAACACCGCAAGGCCGAGCGCGGCATCCTGGCCTATCAGCCGGGCAAGCTGCTGGTGCGTGGCGACACGCCGCTGTTCAAGGTGGAGCGCCTGCTGGGCGTGGACCTGGACCACATCGAAGCCGAAACCCTGGCCGGCCTGATCTATGACACCCTCAAGCGGGTGCCCGAGGAGGAAGAAGTGCTGGAGGTTGAAGGCTTGCGCATCATCATCAAGAAGATGAAAGGGCCGAAGATCGTACTGGCCAAGGTGCTGTTGCTGGATTGACCGTCAATTGCCCAATGCAAAATTGGGCAATGCACCGACCGGCTGATTGAACTCATATGGGATCGAGACCAGCCCCGCCCCGGTAACGCGCTGCACCACAAAATGCAGATGCGGCCCGCTGCTGTTGCCGGTATTGCCCGACAACGCCAGCGGGCTCCCCACCGCTACATGCTGCCCGACCCGGACGCTGACCGAACCTTGCTTGAGGTGCAGGTACACGCCCTCGGTGCCGTCGTCGTGGCGCACCCTCACGAAATTCCCCGACGCATCACTGCCCCGCCCGTTCTGCTCGTTCTCGGTTTTCACCACCACCCCGCTGCGCGCCGCAATGATTGGCGTGCCTTCGGGCATGGCGATGTCCATCGCATAACGACTTTTGGCATCGGTGTGGCTGAAGCTGCCGTTGGGTCCCTGGGTCATTCGGAAAGGACCGCCACGCCAGGGCAAGGGGTAGCGATAGGCTTGTTGTGCACGATTGGGCTTGGGCACGACAAGCATCGGTCGCTCAACCTTGCGCTCCTGGATCACGAACGCCAGGGCGCCCGGCGTATACCGGTCGCTGATAAACACCAGGCCATTGGCATCGACGGATTTGTAGAGGGTCATGGCCTGGGCCGACATAGCGACCGTCGCCAACCCGCAGCACAGCAAGAAGCGCATAAGCATGGCGTAAACCTGCCGGGATGACTGAACGGCAGGTTAGCAAGGGATCATGACAACTCTATACGCCACAATGGAGATCCCAATGTGGGAGGGGGCTTGCCCCCGATTGCGGGATGTCAGCCACCGACTGCTTAGCTGAACCGCCGTCATCGGGGGCAAGCCCCCTCCCACAGTTGTACGGTGTCCCTCAGGATCACGCACCCGGCACAAAGTGCTTCTGTGCCGTACCGCGCGCAATCAGGCGGGAGATGTAGTCGAGCTTCTGCGCATCCTGGTCAATAAACCGGAAGGTCAGCTGCAGCCAATCGCTGTCCGGCTTCGGTTCGAAGGCGACGATGGCGTGCAGGTAGCCATTGAGGCGGGCCACTTCGGCGTTTTCGCCTTGCTCCAGGTCGAGCACGGCGCTTTCCAGTACCTGGGGCAGGACTTCACCGCGACGCACCACCAGCAGCGCTTCCTTGATGCTCAGCGCCTTGATCACGCATTGCTGGGTGCCACTGGACAGGCGCAATTGGCCCTGGCCACGACCGCCAGCCGGCGCAGCCGCTACCGGCGCCTGCACCGGTGGGCTGTTGAGCAACCCTTTGTTAGGCGCAGGAGCGGCAGCCGCAACGGGAGCCGCACGCGCCACTTCGGGTTTGCCGCCGGTCAGGGCGCTCAAGGAATCGTTGCCGAAAGCCGAGTTCATCTTGGTCGGCGCGCTGGCGACCAGGGCGTCGAGGCGACCGATCTTGTGCAGGGCCTGCTTGACCTTGTTCAGCAACTGCTCGTTGGTAAACGGTTTGCTGACGTAGCCGGAAACCCCGGCCTGGATAGCCTGGACTACGTTCTCCTTGTCGCCACGGCTGGTGACCATCACGAACGGCATGGCTTTGAGGTGAGGCTGCTCGCGGCACCAGGTCAACAGCTCAAGGCCGGACATCTCTGGCATTTCCCAGTCGCACAGCACCAGGTCGAAGGTCTCGCGCATCAGGATGGCCTGGGCCTTTTTGCCGTTCACCGCATCTTCAAGCTTGATCCCGGGGAAGTAGTTGCGCAGGCACTTCTTCACCAGGTCGCGGATAAACGAGGCGTCATCCACCACCAACACACTGACTTTACTCATCGACCCTTCATCCTATAAAAACTTCGGCACGCAAGACGCCTGACTGATGGCATTTTGCCAAAAACTCTGCAGTCACGTTGGGACTTTCTTGTGCCCCCTCGCTGAAAAATTCGGGCCCGCAAACAAAAACGCCCGACCAAAGGCCGGGCGTTAATTTCTCGGGCAACCTTACTTATCGTCAGGTACGCCCGGAACATTAGGGATTTGATCGACTGAACCTTCAACTTCGGCCTTCATGCGCTTGAGGCCCATGTGCCGCACGTCGGTGCCGCGCACCAGGTAAATCACCAGTTCGGAGATATTGCGCGCATGGTCGCCAATCCGCTCCAGGGAGCGCAGCACCCAGATAATGCTCAAGACCCGCGAGATAGAGCGCGGGTCTTCCATCATGTAGGTGGCCAGCTCACGCAGCGCAGTCTTGTACTCACGGTCGATGACCTTGTCGTACTGGGCCACCGACAGTGCCAGTTCGGCGTCGAAGCGGGCAAAGGCGTCGAGCGCATCGCGCACCATGTTGCGCACCTGGTCGCCGATGTGGCGCACTTCCACGTAACCGCGCGGCGCTTCGCCTTCTTCGCACAACTGGATGGCGCGTCGGGCGATCTTGGTGGCTTCGTCGCCGATGCGCTCCAGGTCGATCACCGATTTGGAGATGCTGATGATCAACCGCAGGTCGGACGCCGCCGGCTGGCGACGGGCGAGAATGCGCAGGCATTCTTCGTCGATATTGCGTTCCATCTGGTTGATCTGGTCATCGATCTCACGCACTTGCTGGGCCAGGCCCGAGTCGGCCTCGATCAGCGCGGTGACCGCATCGTTGACTTGCTTCTCCACCAGCCCGCCCATCGCCAGGAGGTGGCTGCGCACTTCCTCGAGCTCGGCGTTGAACTGCGCGGAGATGTGGTGGGTAAGGCCTTCTTTGCTAATCATGTTGGCGTCCTTGGAGCGTCCGGTAAGGTGCGGATAACCGCAGCGTCAGTGCAATCAGAACCACAGCTTCCTAGCCGTAGCGACCGGTGATGTAGTCTTCGGTCTGCTTCTTCGCCGGATTGGTGAACAGGGTATCGGTGTCGCCGAATTCCACCAGCTTGCCCATGTACATGAACGCGGTGTAGTCGGAAACCCGCGCCGCCTGTTGCATGTTGTGGGTCACGATAACGATGGTGAACTTGGACTTGAGCTCGTAGATCAGTTCTTCGACTTTCAGCGTCGAGATCGGGTCGAGAGCCGAGCAGGGTTCGTCGAGCAGCAACACTTCCGGCTCCACGGCGATTGTGCGAGCGATCACCAGACGCTGTTGCTGGCCGCCGGACAGACCGAGGGCCGAGTCGTGCAGGCGGTCCTTCACTTCGTCCCACAGCGCCGCGCCTTTCAAGGCCCACTCGACCGCTTCGTCGAGGATGCGCTTCTTGTTGATGCCCTGGATACGCAGGCCGTAGACCACGTTTTCGTAGATGGTCTTGGGGAACGGGTTGGGCTTCTGGAACACCATGCCCACGCGCCGACGCAGCTCGGCCACATCTTCGCCCTTGCGGTAAATGTTGGTGCCGTAGAGGTTGATGGCACCGTCCACACGGCAACCGTCCACCAGGTCGTTCATGCGGTTGAAGGTACGCAGCAGCGTGGACTTGCCGCAGCCCGACGGGCCGATGAAGGCGGTCACGCGCTGCTTGGGAATGTTCATGCTGACGTCGAACAGCGCCTGTTTTTCACCGTAGTACAGGCTCAGGCCCGGCACTTCGATGGCCACGGTTTCCTGGGCAAGGCTCAGGCTCTGCTTGTCGCGACCCAGGGCAGACATGTTGATGCCGTGAGTGTGGGTGTCTTGCTGCATGGGATGCTCCCTGTGCTACCAATTCATTGTGTGTGGGAGGGGGCTTGACCCCTCCCACATTGAAAAGCTTTAGCTGTCCAACGCTTTGTATTTTTCGCGCAGATGGTTACGGATCCACACTGCCGACAAGTTGAGCGTGGCGATCACCAGCACCAGCAGCAACGCGGTGGCGTACACCAGCGGCCGGGCGGCTTCGACGTTGGGGCTCTGGAAGCCGACGTCATAGATGTGGAAGCCCAGGTGCATGATCTTCTGGTCCAGATGCAGGTACGGGTAGTTGCCGTCCAGCGGCAACGACGGCGCCAGTTTCACCACGCCCACCAGCATCAGCGGCGCCACCTCACCGGCGGCGCGGGCCACGGCGAGGATCATGCCGGTCATCATTGCCGGGCTGGCCATCGGCAGCACGATCTTCCACAGCGTTTCCGCCTTGGTCGCACCCAGTGCCAGGGAGCCTTCACGCACAGTGCGAGGAATTCGCGCCAGGCCTTCTTCCGTGGCCACGATCACCACCGGCACCGCCAGCAGCGCCAGGGTCAGCGAGGCCCACAACAGGCCCGGCGTGCCGAACGTCGGCGCCGGCAGGGCTTCGGCGAAGAACAGGCGGTCAACCGAGCCACCCAATACGTACACGAAGAAGCCCAGGCCGAACACGCCGTAGACGATGGCCGGTACGCCGGCCAGGTTGTTCACGGCGATACGGATAACCCGCGTCAGGGTGTTCTGCTTGGCGTATTCACGCAGGTACACCGCCGCCAGCACGCCGAACGGGGTCACGATCATCGCCATGATCAGGGTCATCATCACGGTGCCGAAGATGGCCGGGAAGATCCCGCCTTCGGTGTTGGCTTCCCGTGGGTCATCGCTGAGGAATTCCCAGACCTTGCTGAAGTAGAAGCCGATCTTGGTGATCGTGCCCATGGAGTTCGGCTGGTAGGCGTGCACCACTTTGCCGATGCCGATTTCCACTTCCTTGCCGTTGCCGTCGCGAGCGGTCAGCGCGTCGCGGTTGAACTGGGCGTGCAGGTCGGCCAGGCGGGCTTCGATGTCTTGGTAACGGGCATTCAGCTCGGCGCGGTCGGCGTCCATGTCGGCCTGTGCGGCGGCGTCGAGCTTGCCTTCCAATTCCAGTTTGCGGCCATGCAGGCGGATACGTTCCAGGCCGGCGTTGATTGCGCCGATGTCGGATTTTTCGAGGGTCTTGAGCTGGGCAGCCAGCTTGTTGACGCGGTCCACACGGGCCTGCAGCTCCGGCCAGGCAGCCTCGCCTTCGGCAATGACCTTGCCATCCTGCTTGACGTTGACCAGGGTGCCGTAGAAGTTGCCCCACTCACGCCGCTCGATGGTCATGAGGTTCGCCGGCGTGGTCTGGTCCTTGAGCCACTCGCCGACGATCCAGGTGAAGTCATTGCCGTTCAGGTCACGGTTGCCGACCTTGATCAGCTCGCGGGTCATGAACTCAGGGCCCTGGTCCGGCACCGGCAGGCCGGCGCTTTTCAGGCGCTCGCGGGGTACTTCTTCCTTCTGCACCACTTCGCCGATGACGATATGGTTTGCCTGGCCCGGCACGTTGTAGTTGGCCTGGATCAGGTCGGCCGGCCAGAAGTGGCCCAAGCCACGCACGGCGATCACCGCCAGCAAACCAATGGTCATGATGACCGCGATGGACACCGCGCCACCACTGATCCAGACGCCGGGGGCGCCGCTCTTGAACCATCCATTCAGGGAGTTCTGTTTCACAGACTTCTACCTTTCTTAAAGCGACGAGTATTTCTTGCGCAGACGCTGACGGATCAGCTCGGCGAGGGTGTTCATGATGAAGGTGAACAGCAGCAGCACCAGCGCCGAGAGGAACAGCACGCGGTAGTGACTGCCGCCCACTTCCGACTCGGGCATTTCCACGGCGACGTTGGCCGCAAGCGTTCGCAGGCCTTCGAACAGGTTCATCTCCATCACCGGGGTGTTACCGGTGGCCATCAACACGATCATGGTCTCGCCTACCGCACGGCCCATGCCGATCATCAGTGCCGAGAAAATGCCCGGGCTGGCGGTGAGGATGACCACGCGGGTCATGGTCTGCCACGGCGTGGCGCCCAGGGCCAGGGAACCCAGGGTCAGGCCGCGCGGTACGCTGAACACGGCGTCTTCGGCGATGGAGTAGATGTTCGGGATCACCGCGAAACCCATGGCCAGGCCGACCACCAGGGCGTTGCGCTGGTCGTAGGTGATGCCCAGGTCGTGGGAGATCCACATGCGCATATCGCCGCCGAAGAACCAGGTTTCCAGGTACGGGCTCATGTACAGCGAGAGCCAGCCCACGAACAGGATCACCGGGATCAGGATCGCGCTTTCCCAGCCATCCGGTACGCGCAGGCGCAGGGACTCAGGCAGGCGGCTGAAGATGAAGCCGGCCACCAGGATGCCGATCGGCAACAGCATCAACAGGCTGAAAATGCCCGGTAGATGCCCTTCCACATACGGCGCCAGGAACAGGCCGGCGAAGAAGCCGAGGATCACCGTCGGCATGGCTTCCATCAACTCGATCACCGGCTTGACCTTGCGGCGCAGGCTCGGGGCCATGAAGTAGGCGGTGTAGATCGCGGCGGCAACGGCCAGTGGCGCGGCCAGCAACATGGCGTAGAACGCGGCCTTCAAGGTGCCGAAGGTCAACGGGGCCAGGCTCATCTTGGGTTCGAAGTCGGTGTTGGCGGCGGTCGACTGCCAGACGTATTTAGGCTCGTCGTAGTTTTCGTACCAGACCTTGCTCCACAACGCGCTCCAGGACACTTCCGGGTGCGGGTTGTCGAGCATCAGCGGCTGCAGCTTGCCGCCCGCCTCCACGATCACGCGGTTGGCCCGTGGCGACATGCCGTACACGCCTTGGCCGTCGACCACCGGGTCCACCAGCAGGGTGCGGTGGGCGGTGCTGTGGAATACGCCGAACTGGCCGGACGCGTCGAGGGCGGTGAAGCCCTTGCGGCGCTCTTCGGCGGAAATTTCCACGATAGGCGTGGTGCCCATCTGGAAGGTACGGATCTGCTTGAAGCGCTGCTCGCCATCCGGGTCGCGGGCCATGAACCACTGGGCCAGGCCGCCCTTGGAGTTACCGATGATCAGCGAGATACCGCCCACCAGCTGCGTGCTCGCGGTGACTTCGGCAGTCCCGTCTTCCAGCAGTTTGTAGCGACCATTGAGGCTCTTGTCGCGCAGGCTGAACACATCGGCCAAGGCACGGCCGTTGATCACATACAGCCATTGCTGGCGCGGGTCGATGAAGATTGCCTTCACCGGCTCGGTCATCTGTGGCAGCTCGATGCGCTTCTGCTCGCTGGTGACTTCGCCGGTCATCATGTTTTCTTCGCGGCTCAGGGACAGCACATTCAAGTGCGAACCCGCGGAGCCTGCCACCACCAGGGACGAATCCGTGGCGTTAAGGGCCACGTGTTCCAGCGGGCGGCCGGCGTCATCCAACACGATCGGCGTTTCACCGTAGGGGTATTCGATCGCCGGCGTGATGGTTTTCTTGCCGTCCGGGTAGGACACCTTATAGGTGTGGCGGAACACCAGGGACTGGCCGTTGGATAGACCGAGGATCACCAGCGGGCTGCCGGGCTGGTCTTCACCGATAGAAGCAACGCTGGTGCCGGCGGGCAGGGGCAGGTCGACACGCGTGAGCTCGGCACCGGTCTCGACATTGAAGAACAGCGCCTGGCCCTTGTCGGAAACCCGCATGGCGACTTGGTTCTGTTCTTCGAGGGAGATCATCAGCGGCTTGCCCGCGTCCTGGATCCAGGCCGGGGTCAGGGCGTCTTCCTTGGTCAATGAGGCGCCTTGAAACAGTGGCGCGACGACGTAGGCCAGGAAGAAGAAAATCAGGGTGATGGCGCCGAGGACGGCGAGGCCGCCGACCAGCACATACCAGCGGGTCAGGCGATCCTTGAGCGCGCGAATGCGGCGCTTGCGTTGCAGCTCAGGCGTATTGAAGTCAATGCGCTTGGGGGGAGAAGTCGTCGTCATGGTGGAATTGGCCAGATCATTCATGCGCACACCCTAGCGATCCTGTATGACAGAAAGATGACAGTGCAGTGACGCAACAAATCCGCCGCGAAGCAAGGCTGGCAGCGGACTAGAAAATTCGGATGCGGGGCCGGTACGCCGGCCCCGCAGAGGCAATCAGTTGCCTTCTTTCAGACCCAGGTCAGCCAGGGCCTTGGCGGCGACTTTGGCTGGCAGTGGGATGTAGCCGTCTTTCACTACAACTTCCTGGCCTTGTTTGGACAGCACCAGTTTCACGAACTCGGCTTCCAGCGGGGCCAGAGGCTTGTTCGGCGCTTTGTTGACGTACACGTAGAGGAAACGCGACAACGGGTATTTGCCGTTCAGGGCGTTTTCTTCGCTGTCTTCGACGAAGTCAGTGCTGCCTTTCTTGGCCAGAGCCACGGTCTTCACGCTGGCAGTCTTGTAGCCGATGCCCGAGTAACCGATACCGTTCAGCGAAGAGCTGATCGACTGCACGACCGAAGCCGAGCCTGGTTGTTCGTTCACGTTTGGCTTGTAGTCGCCTTTGCACAGGGCTTCTTCCTTGAAGTAGCCGTAGGTGCCGGACACCGAGTTACGACCGAACAGTTGCACCGGCTTGTTGGCCAGGTCGCCGGTCACGCCCAGATCACCCCAGGTTTTCACGTCGGCTTTGCCACCGCACAGGCGAGTCGAGGAGAAGATCGCGTCGACTTGTTCCATGGTCAGGTGCTGGATCGGGTTGTCCTTGTGCACGAACACGGCCAGGGCATCCACCGCAACCGGAATAGCGGTTGGCTTGTAACCGTACTTCTGCTCGAAGGCAGCCAGTTCGGTGTCCTTCATCTTGCGGCTCATCGGGCCCAGGTTGGAGGTGCCTTCGGTCAGCGCTGGTGGCGCGGTGGCCGAGCCGGCAGCTTGAATCTGGATGTTGACGTTCGGGTATTCCTTTTTGTAACCCTCGGCCCACAGGGTCATCAGGTTAGCCAGGGTATCGGAACCAACGCTGGACAGGTTGCCCGACACACCAGTGGTCTTCACGTACGCCGGGATTGCCGGATCAACACCAGCGGCCACCGCGTTGGCGGTCGCAACGCCAGCAGCGACAAAAGTCATTGCCGCCATCAAACGTTTCAGTTTCATGCCTTGCTCCTAGCAGATAGGGATAATTGGATCGGGGCCAAGTATCGGGAGGCCGTGTGAACACTCTATGTCTGGAATGTGACAATTAGATGAAAGGCCACTATTCAACGACGCCACGAAAAGCGCGCAGGCACGAGGCCCGGGAGGGAGAGATTAAGGCTTGGAAATACGTTGAAACGTGATCGTTCCCAGGGCCGGGAACGATCGTCATCCATGGCTTAGCGCGAACGCTTCCACAAATACCCACCCACCACCATCCCCATCACACACAGGGCGGCAACGTAGTAGGCCGGACCCAGCGGGCTTTCCTTCATCAGCAGCGATACCGCCAGCGGCGTCAGCCCGCCGAACACGGCGTAGGCCACGTTGTAAGAGAACGACAAGCCGCTGAAACGCACCACGGGCGGGAAGGCCTTGACCATCACGTAGGGCACCACGCCGATGGTGCCCACGAACAGACCGGTCAGGGTGTACAGCGGGAACAGCCAGTCAGGATGGTTGAAGAGGCTGTGATAGAGCGTCCAGGATGTGGCCAGCAACAGCGCACAACCGATCACCAGCACCCGGCCGGCACCGAAGCGATCAGCCAGGGCGCCGGAGGCGATGCAGCCCAGGCTCAGGGTGACGATGGCCAGGCTGTTGGCCTGTAATGCCACGGTCGGGCTGAAGTGATAGAGGGTCTGCAGCACGGTCGGGGTCATCAGGATCACCACCACCACGCCGGCCGACAGCAACCAGGTCAGCAACATCGACAAGACGATGGCGCCACGGTGGTCGCGCAGCACCGCGCGCAACGGCAACTCGGCGGCCAGTGCCTTGCGCTGCTGCATCTCGGCGAAGATCGGCGTTTCATGCAGCCAGCGGCGCAGGTACACCGACAACAGGCCGAACACACCGCCCAGCAGGAACGGGATACGCCAGGCGTAATCCGAGACTTGCTCCGGGCTGTAAATAGTATTGATGGCGGTGGCCACCAGCGATCCCAGCAGGATCCCGGCGGTCAGGCCGCTGGTCAGGGTGCCGCAGGCGTAACCGATATGCCGTGGCGGTACGTGTTCGGAGACGAACACCCAGGCGCCGGGTACTTCGCCGCCAATGGCCGCGCCCTGGATGATGCGCATCAGCAGCAACAGGATCGGCGCCCACAGGCCGATCTGCGCGTAAGTTGGCAGCAGGCCCATGATCAGGGTGGGCACGGCCATCATGAAGATGCTCAGGGTGAACATCTTCTTGCGGCCCAGCAGGTCGCCGAAGTGCGCCATGATGATGCCGCCCAGGGGGCGCGCGAGGTAACCGGCGGCAAAGATGCCGAAGGTCTGCATCATGCGCAGCCATTCGGGCATGTCGAGCGGGAAGAAGAGTTTTCCGACCACGGTGGCGAAAAACACGAAAATGATGAAGTCATAAAACTCCAACGCCCCGCCCAAGGCAGACAGCGACAGGGTTTTGTAGTCGTTGCGGGTCAGCGGGCGCGAAGGTTGCGCACTGCTTGCGGGCACGGAGGACATGGCAAGGCTTCTCTTATAGTAGTCGGGACGGCAAGCCCGGGACTTGCGGCAGGCATGGCAAGATAGCAAATCGCTCGCAAAAGCACAGCGGTGAGCGAATAACCGTTCAACCGCGCGAATTATTCCGCTTTCCTGAGCGTTATCTGCGCACAGAAGCACAGTTGCCGGAAAAAGCCGCAATACAGCCGCGAATTGCCGACCAAATGAACGCCCAGAGGTCGTCGTGGCGACAACGTGTCGATATACTCGGCCCTTGCAAGCGCAAGACCCCCAGTCTTGAGGGGCTGCTGTGCCAAACCGTCGTTGGAAGCCGTCCAGCCGATTTGGCAGAGCTTCCCTTTAGTACGCCTTACGAGAAACGCATCACGCGGAGTATGTTGGTGCTGAAACGTTTTTCCATAAGACGGCTATCCACTTGAAATACCCATGAAGCGTTACGGGTCAGAGGCACCCTTGGCATGATCGAACTCGAACAAGAAGATCCTATCCCGCAAGGCGATCTCGCCCTGCAAATCACCGCCCTGCCGCGTGAAACCAACGGTTTTGGCGACATTTTCGGCGGCTGGCTGGTCGCACAGATGGACCTGGCCGGCACCGCGATGGCAAGCAAGGTCGCGGGCGGGCGTGTAGCCACCGTGGCCATTGATCGCATGGCGTTCCTGGTGCCGGTCGCCGTGGGCGCGCAGCTCTCCTTCTATACCCAGGCCCTGGAAATCGGTCGCAGCTCGATCCAGATGATGGTCGAAGTGTGGAGCGACGACCCGCTGTCCAGCGAATGGCGCAAGGTGACCGAGGCGGTGTTCGTGTTCGTCGCCATCGATGGCAGTGGCCGCACGCGTTCGGTGCCGTCGCGCGCACGTTAAACCTCACCGGGTTTTGACGGTCAATTGCCCCATTGCCTGCCATGAAGAGTGCTTTGTTATGCCGACACCCCACGTTGAAACCGTGAAAATCGACGAGTTGGACTGCTGGCGCATCCGTCACAACGGCGCCGAACTGATGGTGGCCCGACAGGGCGCACATATCTTCAGTTACCAGCGCGACGGCGAGCAGCCGCTGATCTGGCCGAACCCTGAAGCGGTGTTCAAGCAGGGCAAAGGCATTCGCACCGGCGTACCGGTGTGCTGGCCGTGGTTTGGCGTGTTCGACCGCAACCCGCAGAGCGTCAAGGCGATGCGCCAGAGCGACCAACCGGCCGGCGCCCATGGTTTCGTGCGCACGGCGCTGTGGGAATTGGCCGCGAGCGCGCTTGAAGGTGAGGCACTGCGGGTGGACTTGGTACTGCCAGTCCCAACAGGCGGCTTTCCTGGCTGGCCCCACGAGGTCGATCTTAAACTGAGCCTGTTGCTGGACGATCAGTTGCACATCCACCTGACCAGCCATAACCGTGGCAACGATACCGTGACCCTCAGCCAGGCACTGCACACCTATTTTGCGGTGAGCGACGTACGCAAGGTGCACGTCGAGGGACTGGACGGAGCGGCGTATATCGATACCGCTGACAACTGGGCAACGAAGCAGCAAGCCGGGTTGCTGCATTTCACCGGCGAGACTGACCGTATCTACCTCGATACGCCTGCACAGCTGAGTATTGTCGATAAAGATTGGCAGCGCCGTATCCAGCTCACTGCCGAGGGCTCGACGTCAACGGTGATCTGGAACCCCTGGACCGAACGTGCCAAGGCGTTTGATGACATGGCTGACGATGGCTGGACGGGCATGTTGTGCATCGAGACAGCCAATGTGCTGGATGATGTGGTGAGTCTGGCACCCGGTGAAAGCCACACCTTGGGCGTGAGCATCAGCGCTGTCGCCCTGTAAGAACGCCAATCACAATGTGGGAGGGGGCTTGCCCCCTCCCACATTGGTTATATGTTGCCCTTTAAAGATCGGATTCCTTGACCACGCGTACTTTTCCGGCATCCAGCGCATACGCCGCATCCGCCAGATCGTTGTTCACCTTCTCCACCTTCAACGTGCCGGTGACCCACAGCGGCGTATAGATATCATCCAGCTTCAAGCCCTTGGGATAACGCACCAGCACCAACTGGTTAGGCGGTGGTGGCGGCACATGGATACATGCGCCCGGATACGGTACGAGGAAGAACAAGGTGCTGCGGCCCTTGGCGTCGGTCTCCAACGGCACCGGATAACCGCCGATGCGGATGTTCTTGCCATTCATGGCCGCCACGGTCTTGGTTGAATACATCACCGCCGGCAAGCCTTTGCTCTGCTTCAGGCCACCCTTGTCGGTGAACGTGCCTTGGGCCTCGGGCGAGTTGTGGTCGATCTCGGGCATGGCTTCGAGGGCTTTTTGATCCGACAGCGGCATCAGGTCGAGCCAGTCGGTTTCCGGCAGTTCGCCGGCGTGCGCCAGGCCAGGGCCCAGCAGGAGGAGTATCAACAAAAGACGGCGCATGGAGAGGCTCGGCAAGTACAGGTGGCGAGCATTCTAGCCCTCCGCGCCTGCGCAGCGCAGAGGGCTTCGTCGCTTAGATCATTTCTTTTTCAGCAGGCCGTAGATCACCAGCAGCACGATGGCGCCAATCAGCGCGCCGAGGAAGCCAGCGCCCTGGCCTGCCTGGTAGATGCCCAGGGCCTGGCCACCGTAAGTGGCGACCAACGAACCTGCGATGCCCAGCAGGATGGTCATGATCCAGCCCATGCTGTCGTCGCCTGGTTTCAGGAAACGCGCGAGCAGGCCGACGATCAAGCCGATAAAAATGGTTCCAATGATACCCATGGCATTTCCCTCTGAATGTAGGTGAGCTATGCCAAAGCCTAGTCAGGCTTTGGCATCCTGCAATCAGAGGACGGCGGTCGCCGAATGGTTCCCGCCGATCCCTGGCTTATTGCTCGGCGATCAACGCTTCGACCTTGAGGATCTGCGCTTGCAGCGTTGCACGATCCTTGCAGCGCAGGTTGGCGTGGCCGACCTTGCGCCCGGCCTTGAAGGCCTTGCCATAGTGATGCAGATGGCAGTCGTCGATCGCGATGACTTTTTCCACGGGCGGCACCACACCAATGAAGTTGAGCATGGCGCTCTCACCGACCTTGGCCGTGGAACCCAACGGCAAGCCCGCCACCGCCCGCAGGTGGTTTTCGAACTGACTGCACTCGGCGCCTTCGGTGGTCCAGTGCCCGGAGTTGTGTACGCGCGGGGCGATTTCGTTGGCCTTGAGGCCACCGTCGACTTCAAAGAACTCGAACGCCATCACGCCGACGTAATCCAGCTGCTTGAGTACACGGCTGGAATAGTCTTCGGCCAGCGCTTGCAACGGGTGGTCGGTGCTGGCCACGGACAGCTTGAGGATGCCGCTGTCATGGGTGTTGTGCACCAATGGGTAGAAGCGGGTTTCGCCATCACGGGCACGCACGGCGATCAGCGAGACTTCACCGGTGAACGGCACGAAGCCTTCCAACAGGCAGGCGACGCTGCCCAGCTCGGCGAAGGTGCCGACCACATCGGCGGCGGTGCGCAGGACTTTCTGGCCCTTGCCGTCGTAACCCAGGGTGCGGGTTTTCAGCACGGCGGGCAGGCCGATGCTGGCGACGGCGGCATCCAGGTCCGCCTGGGACTGGATATCGGCGAAGGCCGGGGTCGGAATGCCCAGATCCTTGAACATGCTTTTCTCGAACCAGCGGTCACGGGCGATGCGCAGGGCTTCGGCGCTCGGGTATACCGGCACGAATTGCGACAGGAACGCCACGGTTTCAGCCGGAACGCTTTCGAACTCGAAGGTCACCAGGTCGACTTCGTCGGCCAGCTGGCGCAGGTGGTCCGGGTCGCTGTAGTCAGCGCGCAGGTGTTCGCCCAGGGCTGCCGCGCAGGCGTCCGGCGCCGGGTCCAGGAAAGCGAAGTTCATTCCCAGCGGGGTGCCCGCCAGGGCCAGCATGCGGCCCAGTTGGCCGCCACCGATTACACCGATTTTCATCGTCAACAACCTCAGGCGATGCGTGGGTCTGGATTGTCCAGCACGCTGTCTGTCTGCTCAGCACGGAATTTTTTCAGCACCGCATGGAATTGCGGGTGCTTGGCGCCCAGGATACTGGCGGACAGCAGGGCGGCGTTGATCGCGCCGGCCTTGCCGATCGCCAGGGTCGCCACCGGGATACCGGCCGGCATCTGCACGATGGACAACAGCGAATCCACGCCCGAGAGCATCGCCGACTGCACCGGCACGCCGAGCACCGGCAGGTGGGTCTTGGCCGCACACATGCCGGGCAGGTGCGCTGCACCGCCGGCACCGGCGATGATCACCTCGATGCCACGGGATTCTGCTTCATCGGCATACTGGAACAGCAAATCCGGAGTGCGGTGGGCGGAGACCACTTTCACTTCGTAGGGAATGCCGAGTTTTTCCAGCATATCGGCGGTGTGGCTAAGGGTGGACCAATCGGACTTGGAGCCCATGATCACGCCAACCAATGCACTCATCGTCGTGCCTCTTCTCTCTGGGCGCCCACAGGCGCGTCAAAAAACAACAAGCCACGCGGGAAATCCGGCGTGGCTTGGTGTACGAATTAAGGCCGGTTGGACCGGCCGAAGGCCGCGCAGTATACCGTAATAATCCAGATAAACAGCCCCTGGGATGACCATCTGTCCAGCGCATCGCCCAAGGCCACTTATTGACTCAGAAGTCAGCCGCTTTCTGTTCAATCCCATTAAAAGCGCCACACTGATAACTGCGCGAATTACAACACCTGACACAGTTTCCTACTGACTCTTCAGACAAGTTATCACTTCATGAAAGTGCATCGACTATACGCTCGTTCCTCGTCACTTAATCTTCGACACGACACACGGAGGATATATCTATGGGCACTCACTCCATCTTCAACTTCTATCGAATCGTTTCACAAGGCGCCTCAACAATAACGGAACATTCCGCGCGCCCCGCCAGACAACCGATTTATGTGAATGTGATTTTTCACAAAGACTTGGGTCATGTCACCGAACGGGAATTCGAGCAAACTCATTTGGCCTTGGCCAAAAAACACATTGAGGAAATTTCAGGACGGGAAGTTGTCATCAATGTGATCCGCGACCCCAAAATTCGAGACTTCGCCTACAAATCCGACAACGATGTCGAGCGTGGCCTTCACGAACACCTGAGCAGAAACGGGAACCCAGGTCGCGACCGCCAAGCGGGAAAACCCAAGATCGAGAAAACTTTATTTGTAACACCGAACACTTCAAGCTTCAGAGAACCTGCAAAGGCCGACCCCAGCCATACGTATGGAATAACTTCTTACAACAATCCTCGAGGCGCTGCGCACGCACTTGGGCTTCTGCTGGGCGCAACGCGTGAAGACGGGGCCATCACTTATAACGGTTGGTGGAATGATACGTTCATGAAATACAACGGCGAGTCCCTGCTGCGCGGCAATGACTTGAACTACTCCGACGCCAACAAACAAAACATTCGCAAATACCTTGATAAATTCGACTGAGCCACCGTCCCGATCAATTTCACCAGGTCACGATCGCTTTGGGTTTTATTCGCCGCTCACAGCGTTGCGCCGGCCACGCCACCTTCCAACTTGCGCCATAGCAACCGCACATTCGCCTTGCGTACCAAGGCACAGCGGTACAGCCGAATCTCCAGCGGCACATGCCATTGCGGCCCGCCGCAGACCACCAGCTCACCACGCGCCAGCTCGGCACGCACGCTCAACTGCGGCACCCAGGCAATGCCCAGGCCTTCCAGGGCCATGCTCTTGAGGCTGTCGGCCATGGCGGTTTCGTACACCGTGGTGAAGCGCAGCGCACGCTGGCGCAGCAGCAAATTCACCGAGCGACCGAGAAACGCGCCGGCGCTGTAGGCCAGCAACGGGACGCTGCCGTCGCCTTCCAGGTCGAACATCGGTTTGCCATCGGCATCGGCGGCACACACCGGGAGCATTTCGGTGTTGCCCAGGTGCAGCGACGGGAAGATTTCCGAATCCATCTGCATCGCGGCGTCCGGGTCGTAGAACGCCAGCATCAGGTCACAACCGCCTTCGCGCAGCGCATGCACGGCGTCGCCGACGTTGGTGGCCACCAGCCGCGTGGCGATGTTCAGGCCTTCGTTGCGCAATTGCGCGATCCAGCGCGGGAAGAAGCCCAGGGCCAGGGAGTGCGCCGCAGCCACTTGCATGACCTCACCCTGCCCGCCTTCCAGGTGATGCAAATGGCGCAGCACTTCACCGAGCTGTTCGACCACTGTACGCGCCGTGACCAGGAACAACTGGCCCGCCGCCGTCAGCTCCACCGGCGTGCGCGAGCGGTTGACCAGGGTCAGGCCCAGGGCCGCCTCCAGGCTGCGGATGCGTCGGCTGAACGCCGGCTGGGTGACGAAGCGCCGCTCCGCCGCCTGGGAAAAACTGCGGGTCGCCGCCAAGGCGCTGAAGTCTTCCAGCCATTTGCTCTCAAGGTTCATTGCTGCCTCCCGTGGGTACGCACCATTTTGGCACACACGCCCGCCATGATAACCGGGTCACACTCACATTATGCCGTTTGTGCATAGGCCAGTGTTTAACAGCATTGGCCCAAAAAGTTCTACAAGCCTAGCATTCGCAGCGTTCCGGCCAGTTCCGGGTCCATATCGAGATGATTTCCGTCATGTCCTCCGCTGCATCTTTCCGTACCGAAAAAGACCTGCTTGGCGTACTTGAAGTACCGGCTCAAGCGTATTACGGCATCCAGACCCTACGAGCGGTGAACAACTTCCGCCTCTCGGGCGTTCCGATTTCGCATTACCCGAAATTGGTGGTCGGTCTGGCAATGGTCAAGCAAGCGGCGGCTGACGCCAACCGCGAGTTGGGCCAGCTCAGCGAAGCCAAGCACGCTGCCATCAGCGAAGCCTGTGCCCGTCTGATCCGCGGCGATTTCCACGAAGAGTTCGTGGTGGACATGATTCAAGGCGGTGCCGGCACTTCAACCAACATGAATGCCAACGAAGTCATCGCCAACATCGCGTTGGAGGCCATGGGCCACAAGAAGGGCGAGTACCAGTACCTGCACCCCAACAACGACGTGAACATGGCGCAGTCGACCAACGACGCCTACCCCACCGCGATCCGCCTGGGTCTGCTGCTGGGCCATGACGCGCTGCTGGCCAGCCTCGACAGCCTGATCCAGGCCTTCGCCGCCAAGGGCGAAGAATTCAGCCACGTACTGAAAATGGGCCGCACTCAGTTGCAAGACGCCGTGCCGATGACCCTGGGCCAGGAATTCCGCGCCTTCGCCACCACCCTGGGTGAAGACCTGGCACGCCTGAAAACCCTGGCGCCTGAGCTGCTGACCGAAGTAAACCTGGGCGGCACCGCCATCGGTACCGGCATCAACGCCGACCCGCGCTACCAGGCCCTGGCCGTACAGCGCCTGGCGGTAATCAGCGGCCAGCCGGTCGTGCCGGCTGCGGACCTGATCGAAGCCACCTCCGACATGGGCGCCTTCGTGCTGTTCTCCGGCATGCTCAAGCGTACTGCGGTGAAGCTGTCGAAGATCTGCAACGACCTGCGCCTGCTGTCCAGCGGCCCACGCACTGGCATCAACGAGATCAACCTGCCGGCCCGCCAGCCGGGCAGCTCGATCATGCCCGGCAAGGTCAACCCGGTGATCCCGGAAGCCGTGAACCAGGTGGCGTTCCAGGTCATCGGTAACGACCTGGCCCTGACCATGGCGGCCGAAGGCGGCCAACTGCAACTGAACGTGATGGAGCCGCTGATCGCCTTCAAGATCTTCGACTCGATCCGCCTGCTGCAACGTGCCATGGACATGCTGCGCGAGCACTGCATCGTCGGCATCACCGCCAACGAAGCCCGCTGCCGCGAACTGGTGGAGCACTCCATCGGCCTGGTTACCGCGCTGAACCCGTACATCGGCTATGAAAACGCCACCCGCATCGCCCGTATCGCCCTTGAAAGCGGCCGCGGCGTGCTGGAGCTGGTGCGCGAAGAAGGCTTGCTCGACGACGCCATGCTCGACGACATCCTGCGCCCCGAAAACATGATTGCTCCACGCTTGGTCCCGCTGAAGGCCTAAGCGTTTATTGCACCGCTCACCAGGCTGAGGGACTAGACACCTCTCACCTTTTGAGGGCCTGAAGGCTCGTTCTTCAGGCCCTTTTTTTTGCCCCGAGGTTGTGAAATGAAGCCTATAAAAACGCCAATATCGCTCTGCAGGCCCACCGCCCAGCTGAAACCTTTAATCGCCCCGAGCAGACGGATCACGTTCGCCTAGGTATAGTGCCGCCCCTCTTCGCGTCAGAGATCGTCGGTAACGAGGTCCTGTGCAGCGCGAAACCGCATGAATAACAACACCCGCAAAAGGATTGGGGTCGAACGTCGTGCACTGCCTGGTGCTGAGCGATAGCGTCGAACCGTCCTGCGTTTGCCATTAGAAAAATCAGCGAGGAACACTCCATGCTCGAAGTCATCAACGACTTCCTCTCAGGGAAAGTACTGATCGTGCTCATTGTCGGGCTCGGCGGTTATTTCACGATTCGCTCGCGTTTCGTACAACTGCGTCACTTCTTCCACATGTTTTCGGTGTTTCGCGACAGCCTGAAAAACAGCTCCGACCAGCTCAGCTCCTTCCAGGCGCTGATGCTCAGCCTGGCCGGTCGCGTGGGTGCCGGTAACATTGCCGGTGTCGGTATTGCCGTGACACTGGGTGGCCCGGGCGCCGTGTTCTGGATGTGGGTCACCGCACTGGTGGGCATGTCGTCGAGCTTTATCGAGTGCTCCCTCGGCCAGTTGTACAAGCGCACCGACGCGGAAGGCACCTTCCGTGGCGGCCCGGCCTACTACATCCAGCACGGTTTGCAGAAGCGCTGGCTGGGCATGGTCATGGCGTTCCTGTTGCTGGTGACCTTCGGTTTTGCTTTCAACGGCTTGCAAGCCCACGCCGTGACCCACTCGCTGAACAACGCCTTTGGCCTGGACACCACCTACACCGGCCTGGCGCTGGCGGTACTGCTGGGCCTGGTGTTCATCGGCGGGATCAAGCGCATCGCCTCGATTGCCGACCTGCTGGTGCCGGTCAAGACCCTGGTCTACATCGCCGTGACTCTCTATGTAATCGTGCTGCAATTCGACCATGTGCCGGCCATGCTCGCGACCATCGTCAAGAGCGCCTTCGGCCTCGACCAGGCCTTCGGGGGCCTGGTGGGCAGCGCGATCATCATGGGTGTGAAGCGCGGCGTGTTCGCCAACGAAGCCGGCCTGGGCAGTGCGCCTAACGTGGCGGCGGTGGCGTCGGTCGAACACCCGATCGCCCAGGGCGTGGTGCAGGCGTTCAGCGTGTTCCTCGATACCTTCGTGATCTGCACCTGTACCGCGTTGCTGATCCTGCTCTCCGGCTTCTACACCCCGGGCTTCGAAGGCGACGGCATTGCCCTGACCCAGAACTCCCTGGCGGCGGTGGTGGGCGACTGGGGCCGCATGTTCATCTCGGTGGCCCTGGCGTTGTTCGTGTTCACCTCGATCATGTACAACTACTACCTGGGCGAGAGCAACCTGCGCTTCCTGGTAGGCAACAACCGCAAGGTGCTGATGGGCTACCGCGCCCTGGTGCTGGTGCTGATTTTCTGGGGTTCCATCGAGAACCTGAGCACCGTGTTCGCCTTCGCCGACATCACCATGACCCTGCTCGCGTTCGTCAACCTGTTCGCCCTGGCGTTCCTGTTCAAGATCGCCATGCGCATCCTCAACGACTACGACAACCAGCGCGCCGCAGGCATCAAGACCCCGGTATTCGATTCCAGCCAGTTCCCTGACCTGGACCTGGACCGCAAGGCCTGGCCAGCCAACCCGGTCAAGCCTGAGCCAGACGCTCAAACTACCGCTGAACTGAACGCTCAAGCGCAACGCTGAGTGTAGAGAGATGACACGCCGCCCGGCCTTGGGCATGCTCTGGGCCCGGCGGCGTTTTTCGTTCAGGAGAAAATTCGATGTCCCCAGCTAACAACGTGATGGTGCTCTACACCGGTGGCACTATCGGCATGCAGGCCAGCGCCAACGGCCTGGCGCCCGCTTCAGGTTTTGAGGCGCGTATGCGCGAACAGCTTGCCGACGCGCAACTGCCCGCCTGGCGCTTCCAGGAAATGTCGCCGCTGATCGACAGCGCCAACATGACCCCCGTCTACTGGCAGCGCCTGCACGCCGCCGTGGTTGAGGCGGTGGACGCCGGCTGCGACGCCGTACTGATCCTGCACGGCACTGACACGCTGGCCTACAGTGCCGCCGCCATGAGCTTCCAACTGCTCGGCCTGCCGGCGCCGGTGGTGTTCACCGGCTCCATGCTACCCGCCGGCGTGCCCGACAGCGATGCCTGGGAAAACGTCAGCGGTGCCTTGGCGGCGCTGGGCGAAGGCCTGGCGCCGGGCGTGCAGTTGTTCTTCCACGGTGCGCTGATGGCGCCGACCCGCTGCGCGAAAATCCGCAGTTTCGGTCGCCACCCGTTTGCTGCCCTGCAGCGCAATGGCGGCGTCGCCCAGGCCGAAATGATCCCGGCCGCCCTGCATTACCGTCAGCCCAAAGCCGTGGCTAACGTCGGTGTGCTGCCGCTGGTGCCGGGTATTGCCGCCGGACAACTGGATGCACTGATCGACAGCGGCATTCAGGCGTTGGTGCTGGAATGCTTCGGCAGCGGCACCGGGCCGAGCGACAACCCGGCGTTCCTGGCCAGCCTCCAACGCGCGCACGATCAAGACGTTGTGGTGGTGGCGATCACCCAATGCCATGAAGGCGGTGTGGAGCTGGATGTGTATGAAGCGGGCAGCCGTTTGCGCGGCGTCGGCGTGTTGTCCGGTGGCGGCATGACCCGCGAAGCGGTGTTCGGCAAGCTCAATGCACTGCTCGGTGCAGGGCTCGACACCGCCGAGGTTCGTCGCCTGGTGGAACTCGACCTGTGTGGCGAGCTGAGCTGACCGGCCTGTAACTTGCTTCCCTTCCAGCCATCCCCTGGCTGGAAGTCCCCTATGCTGCACTCCCACCTGACCACTCTCAACGCCGTGTCCCTGGTGCTTAACGCTTTCAAGGCCGAAGGCTTGCCGGCCCAGGAACTGCTGGTTGGCAGCGGCATCTGCGCGGCGGACTTGAGCCGCGCCGACACGCGCATCACCACCAACCAGGAGATGCGCGTGTGTGCCAATGCCGTGGCGCGGCGTCGGGATATCGGCCTGGAACTGGGCCGGCAGATGCATGTATCGGCCTATGGCATGCTCGGCTATGCCCTGCTCACCAGTGCCACCTTTGGTGACGCCTTGCGCCTGGCGCTGCACTACCCGGCGCTGTTGGGAACACTTTTCGAGCTGAGCCTGGAGGAAGATGGCCAGCGCGTCTGGTTCACCGCCCGTGATTATCGCGAAGACCCGACGCTTGAGATGTTCAATGTCGAATTGTGCCTGGCCTCGCTGAAGGTCATCTGCGATGACCTGCTGGGCCAGCCGCTGCCACTGCTCGCCGCACGCTTCGAGTACGGCGCCCCGGACTACTGCGCGCGTTATACCGAAAGCTTCCCTTGCCCGTTGCAGTTCCAGGCCAGCGCCAACGCGTTTGCCTTCGACCGGCACTGGCTCGAACAGCCACTGCCGCTGGCAGACACCGTCACCCACCACGCCATGGCCGAGCGCTGCCGCAAGCAGAACCTGGAGTTCACCGGGCGCCAGGCCTGGCTGGGCAGGATTCGCCAGTTGCTCACCGCGCAACTCAACGCCGCGCCGGGCCTGGAAGGCCTGGCCATGCAGATGAACTGCTCGGCGCGCACCCTGCGCCGGCATTTGCACGACCAGGGTTGCAGCTACCAGGAGCTGTTGGACGAGTTGCGCTTCGAGCGCGCCAAGCAACTGCTGGCGGAGGACCAGTGGCCGATCTACCGGATTGCGGAGGCCTTGGGGTTCAGCGAAACAGCGAGTTTCCGGCATGCATTTGTGCGCTGGAGCGGCGTAGCACCGAGCCAATTTCGAGCATGATGCGCCATTGAGGGGCGAATTACGGACAGACACTTTGGCCATATTCATCCCCTTTTGGCCGCTCCTGCCGTTCTCTTGAACCGCGCCCACCGCAAGACTGCATGCACCGACCCAGCCTGCGGAGAACAAGAATGCTGACGATCTACTCGGACGATCACCACCTGCACCACGGCCGCTGCGAATTGATGGACGGGCAACTGATGCCCTGCTTCGAAATGCCCTCGCGGGCCGACCATGTGCTGCAGCGGGTCAAGGACCGCGAATTGGGGCCAGTGCAGGCGCCATACGACTTTGGCCTGGCGCCTTTGCAGCGCATTCACAACCGCGACTACCTGGATTTCTTCAAAGGCGCCTGGGCGCGCTGGACCGAATACGGCGAGGACGGCGATCTGCTGCCCTACACCTGGCCCGCGCGCACCCTGCGCCGCGTGCTGCCCACCAGCCTGCACGGCCAATTGGGCTATTACAGTTTCGATGGCGGCGCGCCGATTACCGCCGGGACCTGGCAGGCGGCCTACTCGGCGGCGCAAGTGGCGCTCACCGCACAACAGGCGATCCAGCGCGGCGCCCACAGTGCGTTCGCGTTGTGCCGCCCACCGGGGCATCACGCCGCCAGCGACTTGATGGGCGGTTATTGCTACCTGAACAACGCCGCGATTGCCGCCCAGGCGTTTCTCGACCAGGGCCACCGCAAGGTCGCGATCCTCGATGTGGACTACCACCACGGCAACGGCACCCAGTCGATTTTCTACGACCGCCGCGATGTGCTGTTTACCTCGATCCACGGTCACCCGGAGGCCGAGTTTCCGTTTTTCCTGGGCTATGCCGATGAGAGGGGCGAAGGTGCCGGCGAAGGCTTCAACTTCAACTACCCGTTGCCCGCCGGCTCCGGCTGGGACACCTGGAGCGCAGCATTGGAGCAGGCCTGCCGGGAGATCGAACACTACGGCGCCGACATCCTCGTGGTCTCGCTGGGCGTGGACACCTTCAAGGATGACCCGATCTCCCAGTTCAAGCTCGACAGCCCGGACTACCTGACCATGGGCGCGCGCATCGCACGCCTGGGCAAGCCGACGCTGTTCGTGATGGAAGGCGGTTACGCGGTGGAAGAAATCGGCATCAACGCCGTCAATGTGCTCGAAGGTTTTGAGGGGGCCGCCCAATGAATATGCTCAAGTCGCTTGTGCTCTGCGCCGCCGTGCTGAGCAGCACCGCACACGCCGAAGAAAAAACCCTGAAAGTCTATAACTGGTTCGACTACATCACGCCCAAGGCGCTGGAGGATTTCAAGGCGCAGAACCCGAAGATCAAGCTGGTCTACGACATCTTCGACACCAACGAAGCACTGGAGGCCAAGCTGCTCACCGGCAACTCCGGCTATGACGTGGTGGTGCCCTCCAACGTGTTCCTCGCCAAGCAGATCGAAGCCGGCGTGTTCCAGCCCCTGGACCGCAGCCAATTGCCCAACTGGAACCACCTCGACCCCAAGCTGATGAAGCTGATCGAAGCCAATGACCCCGGCAATAAATTCGCCGTGCCCTACATGTACGGCACCATCCTGATCGGCTTCAACCCGGCCAAGGTCAAGGCTGCGCTCGGCGACAACGCTGCGGTGGACAGCTGGGACCTGATTTTCAAGGAAGAGAACATCAGCAAGCTCAAGCAATGCGGCGTAGCCCTGCTCGACTCGCCTTCGGAGATCCTGCCGTTGGCCCTGCAGCACCTGGGCCTGGACCCCAACAGCAGCAACCCCAAGGACTACATCAAGGCCGAGGCGCTGTTGATGAAGATCCGCCCGTACATCACCTATTTCCATTCGTCCAAGTACATGGCCGATATCGCCAACGGTGACATCTGCGTGGCCGTGGGTTATTCGGGCAGCTTCTCCCAGGCGGCCAACCGCGCCAAGGAGGCCAGGAACGGCGTAGTGGTGGATATGCGCCTGCCCAAGGAGGGCGCGCCGATCTGGTTCGACATGCTCGCCATTCCCAAGGGTGCGCAGAACCCACAGGACGCCTACACCTTTATCAACTACTTGCTGCAACCCCAGGTGATCGCACCTGTCAGCGACTTTGTCGGCTACCCCAACCCGAACAAGGATGCGACCGAACAGGTCGACCCGGCGATCCGCAACAACCCCAACCTGTACCCCACCGAGGCGGCGATGGCGGGGCTCTATACCCTGAAACCCCTGGGCCGTGATGCCGAACGTGCCAGGACCCGCGCCTGGACCAAGATCAAGTCCGGCACCTGATTGCCATAGATAAACACCGCCTTCCTGACGGCATGCTTCCTAGCATGGCAACACCCGGGGCTCAGCCTCGGGCGTCGCCCACCCATGCCTGTCAGGTCCCTTATGACATCAACCACAGCATCGCCTGCTTCGTCGTCAGCCTCTCGCTTCTACTCCACAGCCACTTTGATCACTCAGTTGTCTGCCGGCCCTGCCTTTCGCGAGGTGGCGGCCGCATTGCTGCGACGCGAGCTCAAAATAAACTATCCCCATCTGGATATAGACCCCAATGTCACCGTGGTCGGTACGCCCGTCTGGGACATCGTCGGCGATAAGATCATCGCCAAGCCCCCTCGGTATCAGGCACTGTCCGACGTGCTAGCCAAACAGGCAGTACTCGGTGTACCGACGCTGTATGTCGAAGGGGAACACTTTCTCACCCAACTGCCTATCGCTGAACCGCCGGTGCACCTGCCCGTGCGCATTGAAGACATCGCCAACACTATCAATTTGCTGGCACCGGTGATGATCATCGGGTTTCAGGAACAACAGGCCGATTACTGGAACTTGTCCAACGGCAATGCCGTCCCCCACTGGCATCAACTCTCCAGCGCCCTTCGCAGCTTCTGGAATGTGGACAAGGTGGAGGGCTGGACCCATGAAGACTGTGTCATGGCGCGCAGCCTGTACGTTGAACCGGACCCGGATCTGCGCAAGCGCAACGACCCTTATGCATCCCGGGCCTGCCTGGTGGATATCTTCCTGATCGACGACGCTGGCAAGGCCACCCACCTCAATGACAGCTTGATCGCGGTACTGGTCGGTAAACAGAACGGCCAGGAAGTTTTACTTACATACGCGCCAGGGCACGGCTATGACAAATTCAATTCCACCGAGGCACTGGGCAATGCCCTGGAGAATTATCTGCCGGACCGCGCCCTGGGCAAGAAAATCGATTGGCGCCTGTTCGAACCCAGCGGCAACTTTTTCGACCAACAAGCCTGCATCTTGATCTCCATTCAGATCGACGCCATCGGTGCACTGCACTTTATGGACACGATGCAAAGCCTGCCGGGGCCAATCACGGCACCTGCCGCCAAGGCTGTCAGCCAAAAGACACCCGGCCTGGACTGGTACAGGGAAGCCTTGCCGGAATGGCTCATCAAGGCCTCCAGTTCGGACCAGGATGCCTATGGCCGCCACCTGAAGGATCTGGCGGCGCTGCATAGCCTGAACGAAGGCCAGGCTTACGATGACGGCATTGCGCCGATCGAGCAGTACGCGCTCGAAGCGCTGAAACTGCAGATGAGCAAAGATCACGCAGAGGCCAGGGACCTGGCTTTGGAAAAGTTCGACATCGTGATCCAGAGCCCCGTCATCTGGGGCACCTTCACCGTGCCTGGACAAACCGTGACCACCACCTTCAGCCTGGCGCAACTGGCCCTGCAAAACCTGATCGCCCTGCCCCTGGGCAACAAAACCCTGCGCAGAAGCAATGGCGGCGCAATACCCAAGTGGCTCACTGTCAGCTACCTGGAAACCTTGATTACCGGCATTGATGTCGGCAACGCCTACCCCGCGCTGATCAAAAGCAAACTGCTGGATGACCCGACGGAATCGTGGCGACGCGAGCAGCTCTACACCAGCCATCTTCGCATTCAACTGCCACTGCTGGCGCTGCACTGCAAACTCAACCGGATCGGCGGCATCGACGAACGGGGTTATCGCTATGTGAACGCCGTGATGCAAGACAACGCGATCGATCACAAAGTCGAAGGCAATACGATCGTCATCCGGCCGCTGGCCTTTGTAAGTCGGAACACCAGCGGCAAGCCGGACACGGTTGCGAACATGTTCGTGATCGGGCCCTCCCATATGCAGGCCGGGCCCTGCCTGCTCTACCGCCCCTTGCTCGAGGACCCCTTGAGCCAATACCCCTCGCCGGCCAATCTGATCTACGCGATCCAGCAATCCCCGAGCCTGCGCGAATCGGTGCTGGCCTGGCTGCCGGACAACGTGCGCACGGATTACGCCCGGTACGTGTTCCCAAGCTCCGTGCCGTCACCCTGGTCGGTGGTGGATTTCCTGGTGGACCCTGCCAAGGTGCTGAGCCTGAGCGGTCCGTTGCGGTTGGGCGAGGAAACCCTCGATGGCGACCGGCTAGCCGCCCTGTTCAAAGCCAATGCCAATGCGTTGGTCACGTTGGCCGACAGGCAGTCGGTCTCCAATGCCGATGCACGCTGGGCCACTTTCGAGCGCACCGGCTGGCTGATCTTCAACGCCGCTTTGCCGTTCCTGGGGCGCACGGCCGGCGTTGCGGCGTGGATCTGGCAAATCATGGATCAACTGCAAGAAGTCGTCGACGCCGAGGAGGACCCCCTGCACCGGTTACGCTGGAATGCCATCACCGACTTGCTGCTCAACCTGGGCATGGCGATCACGTTGCACCGGGTAACTCGCCGCACCGAGGCGTTGCCTCCCCCTGCGAAGCGGCCGCTGATAGAGCCAACACTACCCGAAGAAAAACCATCGACCACCATTCGCAAGATCGCAGACGTCAATACCTCTGAAACCCCCGCAGACCGCTCCCAGCCGTTGCACACCAGCGGTGCATCCCACCGCAACCCTTCGCAACTGGGCGCGTTCCTGGACACCTACAAGGTCGAGAAACCCAGCAACCTGGGCGAACCGATCAGCGAGCAAGGCCCCAGCCAACACCTTTACAAGGTCGCGGACAAATATTTCGCCCCCGTGGGAAACCGCTGGTTCCAGGTGATCATTGATGAAAGCGACTATGTCGTGATTGTCGATGGGAAACAGCTGTCGCGCCTGGGCCCCTTGTTGATCGCCAACCGCCAAGGCAACTGGTTCGTCGATACCCGCCTGCGCTTGCGCGGCGGCGGGCCTACGTTGAAAGCCAGAAGGGCCAAGGCCTTGGCGCAAGAGCGCGCGAAACACTTGCGCACCCAGTTGAGCGAATTCGAAAAAACCAAAAAAGATGCACAGGCCGAGCTGCAAAAAGCCCATGCAGACATGACCAACGGGGCCGCCGAAACGGCCGATTCACGTCGGCAACGCTATCTGCAGACCCTGGTCGATCAACGCGAAAACTATGAATCGGCCCTGCAGCAACTCAAGCAGTTGAATATCTTCGCGCCCTCATCGGACTACGCGTCCAAGGCCATCACCTACCTCAAGGCACAGATCGAATTCACCCGCGCGGGTATTCGCGAGGCCCTCACCCGCTTTGCCCCCATGATGCGCAGGGTGCTGGACCAACTTCAGAATCCAACCGATGAACGCCCCATTGATGACGCACGCGAGATGATGGGCCTGACCCAGGACATGCTTGAGCGCCTGGACTACATGAACACGCGCTTCGACGAACTCCGGCTGTTGTCCAGGGAAGGCGTCACCTTGATCCGAGACACCAAGGGCACCTTGCCGCATTATCCTCGCGAATACCTCAAGGCCCTGCAGATCACCCTCGCCCGCCACTTGTGCCTGTCGCAAAACGCACTGAGCACCGCCCCGCAGGCCTGGTCGACCATCGATGCGATTGTCGACGCCGCCGATATCGTCGTCCAATGCCTGAACGACACCTTGCAGGAGCGCAGTGAGTCGCGCCTTGATGAACGTATCGACACCTTGGGCAGCCTGGTCGGTCAGTTCCAGATGCTTGACGAACGCTTGAGTGATTTTGCCGAACGCTTTACCGAACATGTACAGACGGACCCGATCAGGCAGCTGCACACGCACATCAGCGAGTTCAGCCAGCAGGCTTCACAGAATCTGGCACTGCTGATCGTCGAGAGAGATGCGTTCAGGTTGCGCCCCGCCCCGGCGCCCGTGAGGCCGCGCCCCCTGACCAAGTTCATCCGTACCCGCTACGATGGCATCCGCATCGGCGAAGCGCGGCTGTCGTCGGCCGGGCAGGAGACCGACCTGGTGGATATCCGCTCCCCGACTACAAACAGGATCATCGCCACTTATCACCAGAAAAGCCCGGGGGTCTGGGTCGAACGGCTGCCCACCTCTAAAAAACCGATGCCCACGCTCAGCACGTCCATCGCCGTCAGCGAAGGCCAGGCCCTGCTGGACACACTGCCCGACTTCCATCGTCGTACCGAATTGCGTGCCAACCAGGAGGCACGTACACCAACGGGCATCGAATTTCTTTATCACCAGCAAGCCCAGCGCCTGGAACAGGCTGTCGAAGCCATTGACCGCGCCTTGACCCAAAGCAACATCACCGACGACGACACGCTCTCGGCCAGCACTGTCAACAAGGCGCTGACAGCAGCCATCGCCGAGCTGTACAACCGCAGTCGCAATCACGTGCGCAGGCTTTACAAGAAGTTGCCGCCGACCACCCAGAGTGTCGAGTGGCTGCTTGAGCATGATGAAATCACAATCCGGAAAACGGTCTCTCGACGCAGGCTCAAGGGCCCTCGCCCGGACTTTCTCGATGAATACAGCATCACCGAGCGCAGCTCTGGCAGCCCGCTGTGGTATGCGCACTTTCGCTACAGTGCCTCCTGGACACCGGCAAAAAACTACATCGCCGCGCGGTTGAAAACAGTGGCCGAACAACGCCAGGGCCGGATCGCTGACACCACCACGGGCCTGAGCGAAACCCAGCGCATCGACTTCTACCTCAGCGAAATCAGCCTGGAGCAAGCCCGCCGGCTGTTTTTCGAGAAGCGCAGAACCTGAACCGCCCGGGTCGACCGTTAATTAACTACCATCCGCGACCTTCCTTCTGTCATTACCGTGCGCATTCGCCCGGGTCAACGACAGAAGGAGCCGAAAATGCCCACCCACGCGCACACCAACAACAACCACAACCTGAACGGGCGCCCCACCAACGCCTACGAACTGCTCACCCAACTGACCACCGGACCGTCCACCCGGGAAGTGGCGTCCGATATCTTGCGGTCGGCTCTGCGCGAGCAGTATCCGAGGCTTAACATCGACCCGGATTTGACGATGGTCGTCACGCCACGCTGGCGGGTACTCAAATCGGGCATCGTGCCCGTGCGGCCCCACGTGGAGTCCCTCACCTCGGCGCTGGCACGCCAGGTGCTGGCCTCCAACCCGGTGACCTACATCGAAGGCGAGCACTTTCTCACGCTAAACCCGGAGTCACCGAGCGCCGTGCACCTGCCCGTGAAAATCGACGCCATTGCCCATTTGATCAATGAACTGGCCGGCCTGCTGTTCGTTGCGTCCCAGGAACATCAGCTTGACTACTGGAATGCGTCGAGCGGCAGCACATGGCCACGCTGGCAAATCTTTGCCTATACGTTGCGCAAAGCCTGGAACGTCAGCGTCCATGAGGATTGGGATGTCCTTGAGTGTGCTATGGCACGGGGCCTTTACCAGTTTCCGCGACGCGCCCAACGCGCCACCAGCGACCCCTATAACAGCCGTGCCTACCTGGTGGATACCAGCCTGTTACGCGATGGCCGCACCGTACATGTCGGCGTTCTGGACATGGCAGTGCTGGTCGGCGAGTACAACCAGCGCACAATGATCCTCGCTTACTCACTGGTCAGCGGTTACGAGCGCTTCGAAACCCTTGAGCAATTGGGCCAGGCGCTGCCGGCCAAGCTGATCCAACTGCAATCGGGAACCACCCTGCAGTGGCAGCTGTACGAGCCCGGCGACAATTTTTTCGACAGCCTGGCCTGTGCCCTGATCACCATGCAGATCGAAGCGATCGGCGAGGCGGAGTCATTGATGCCCGGCTCCATTACCCCGCCACCCGAGATGCCTGCGCCGCTCCTGCGGGTGTTCCCCGGTATCGAAAACCTGAGCGATCATGCGCTGTCCAACATCCGGCAGATACACCAGCAATTACCGGATTGGCTGACCGATGCCTCGGATCAGGACATCGCCTTTTACAGCCGCTACGTCATTGAATTGGCCCAGATCCATACGGCCAACCACGGCCGTTCGTTTCAGGACGATATCCCGCCCCTGCGCGACTACGCCCTGCAGCGACTGCAAGCGCACATCCGCACCCACAAAGAAGGCGCGGGCCTTGATCCTAGAAAAATCGAGGTGGTCATCGAGAGTCCGGTGATCTGGGGAACATTCGCCCTGCCCGGCCAGGTCGATGTCACCCGGCGCAACCTGATCGATCTGACGCTGGAAAACCTCACCGGCCTGCCGACAGGCCAAGCCACCGTGTTTTATGACGGCTCCCTGGCACCCGATTGGATGACGTTCAGCTACCTCAAGGACGTCATCGAAACACTCGACATCGGCGAGCACTACCCGGCACTGATCAAAAGTACATTGCTTGGCGATCCCATCAAGGCCAGGAACCGGGAGTTGCTGTACGCCAGTCATTTGCGGGTGCAACTGCCATTGTTGGCGCTGCACTTGAAGATCCAGCAACGGCAGGGCATTGACGAGTTGGGCTACCGCTACGTCGCCGCGGCGCTGCAAGTGCAACGCCAGGAACAGGAGGTCGACGGGCAGCAGATCGTGATACGCCCACTGGCGTTTGTTCCGACCTTGCGCAAGGGCACTCAGCGCGACGAGGTCGCCAACATGTTCGTGATCGGCCCGCTCAACGCCGCCAGTGGCCCCTGCTTGTTGTACCGACCGCTGCTGGAGCCGGTGTTGACCCAGTTTCCGTCCAGGCAAAATCTGCTGGATGCCATCAAGCAGGATCGAGCGCTGCGCGAATCCGTACTTGCCTGGCTACCCGACGACGTACGCTTCAACTACGAGCAATATGTGTTCCCCGATACCCTGCCGTCGCCGTGGGTCGTGGTGCGGGTGTGGGTGGAACCGGTGACGGCGGTGCATATGAGCGGGCCTATCGAACTGAGCGACGACAGCGTGGGCGGTGACGCGCTCACAGCGCTGTTCCAGGCCAACGCCAGTGCCATGGTCACGCTGGCAGCCCGCCAGTCGGTTTCCAATACCCAGAAACGCTGGGCGACGTTTCGCCAGACCGGTTGGCGGATCTTCAACGCCACGCTGCCTTTCCTGGGCCCCACCGTGGGGGTTGCCGCCTGGATGTGGCAAATCATGGAAGACCTGGAACAGGTGCAGGAAAGTGTAGAGCCCTCAAGCGCCGCCGACGGCTGGAGCGCGCTCGTCGACCTGTGGTTCAACCTGGGCATGGCCCTGGCCTTGCATATAGGGATGCGCCATCCGGCCAAGGAGGCTGCGGCCAAGCCCCTCAAACCGGACCTTGAGCCACTACCCGAAAATCCCATCGACACCCTGCCCCATATCGTCCCCGAAACAACGGACCAACCGCTGCCCAAGCCCGCGCCCGTTGAAACCAGACAGTTGCAGGACCTGCCTGCCAGCGACCTCTACCCCCTGCATCAAAACACGTTGCACATCAGCGGCGCATTGAGCCGCGCACCTTCGAGCCTGGGAACCCGGCTGGACACCTTCAAGACCGAGAAACCCTCCACCTTGGGTGAGCAGAACAGAAAACCGGGGGCCTACCTGAACCTGTATCCCGATAAAGACCGGTGGTATGCACCGGTTGGTGAGCGTTGGTTCGAAGTCAACCTGGACGAAAATGATAACGTGGTCATCGTTGATCCCCTTGCGCCCGCGCGTACCGGCCCCTTGCTGGTAAGCAACCGCTCCGGGCAATGGTTTGTCGACACACGCCTGCGCCTGCGCGGGGGTGGCCTGCGTAATCGCCGGCGCACCGCTCAACAGCAGAAACCGTCACGCATCAGCGAGTTGAGGCAACACCTCAGCGAGTTCGATGCCAGGGAAAGCAGCGAGCAAGCGGCGCTTTCGGAGTCCCTCGCCGCCATCGGCTCGGAGCCGGGCCCCTCGACCAATTTGCGCCGCGAGGCGTATATCCGAGACGTCAACCGGCGGCTGGACGAATACGAAGAGCCCATCCGGCAGCTCCGGGCGTTGGGCATCATCGACACGGTTCCCCACTATCAGGTGGCGATGGCCGACTACTTGAACAAGCAGTTGCTGCTCACCCGATCTGCGGTGGAGGAGCGCTTGCGGCCCTATCGAGACACCTTGAACAGCACCATTGCGCTCCTGGACGAAGACTCCGCCACCTTGCCGGAGGACAAAGCCCGCCTCGCCGAGGAAATGTCCACGTTGAACCTGGAAATGATCAGTCGCCTGGAATATGTCGACTCGCGTTTCAAAGAACTGGAGAAGCTTGGCGTCGCGGGCGCACAGGTGATCCAGATGTCGTCGAAGGCCTTGCCCAGCCTGAGCCTGCACGACCTCAAGGCCTTACAGATCATGGTCTCGCGCTACCTGTGCATCAAGCGCGGTAACGCCCCGGAGCAGCTACAGGCTCGCACGCGCCTGAACACCATCGTGACGAACGCCGACCTCGCCGTACAAAGCTACCTCGATACCCAACAGCCTGAAGCCGACAGCCCCTTGCCCGAACGTATCGAAGCACTCGACAGCCTGGTGGACCAATTCACGATCACCGATCAACGCCTGCGTGATTTGCACACCGACGCCAGCCATCAGGTACTCAGGGAGCCTCTCAACGAGCTGCTCAAGCTTGTCGACCAATTCAACCAGCTGGCGGTTCGCGACCTGGCCGTGTTGATAAGGGAACGCAGGGCGCTGGAACCCAAGCCAGGCCCTTCTCGCGCTGCGCCGCCGGCACGCCGCAAAATCATCAAGACACGCTTTCACGGGGTGATCGTGGGCGAACCGCGCGAGGCGGACCCGACATTGGTGGATGTCATAGCACCATTGACCGGCAATGTGATCGCCACCTTCCACGAAAAGTCGCCGACCGTCTGGGTCAAGCACATCGAGGAACGCTCCCGCCCCTCAACCTCCCGACCCGTCAACCTGGACACCAGCCTCAAGGAGGGCCAGTCCCTTCTCGACGGCGTGCCCACCGTGCTCAAACGGCTCGAGAAGTCAGGCAAACCCTGGCGCCTGCCGCTGGATGTCGAAGGGCTGTACCACTTGGAAGTGCCGCCCCTGGAGCGGGCCATCGAGCAGATCGAAGATGCACTCACCCAGCGCAACCTGACGGAAATCGACCACCCCCAGGCCGCAGAACTCAAGCGCAAGCTCAATGACGCGGTGCAGCAGTTCTATGCGCAAGGTAAAAGCACACGTATCAGGATGATCAAGCAGCAGCCGCCTGTGGCCGATCGTGTGGAGTGGCTGTACAAGCAGGGCGAGATAACCGTGAGAAAAACCCTCACGCGCAAGCGCCTGAAACGCCGTAACGACTTTCTGGACGAATATGAAGTGCTCGATCACAAGACCCGTGCCGTGCTGTGGTACGCCCACTTTCACTATCCCTCGGCGCAAGCAGAAGTGAGGGACTTTGTCGCTGGCCACTTCAAGACCGTGGAACAACAAAAACTTGGCGGGGCCGTTCAGTACACCAGGCTGAACGATAAGCAGCAGATTGAAATTGAGCGAGCCGCCATCGGCCCCTCACTGGCCACAGAGATGTTTTTCAACACTTGATGCATCGTCAGTGAACACCCTGCCATACCGTACGCAGGCGCTCCAGGGCCTGCACGATGGCAGGTTCCGGCACGGCGGCGAACCCCAGCACCAGACCGGCGCGCTGGTCCGCAGGCGGGCTCGATTGCGCGAGCCAATAACTGCTCAAGCCATTGATTTCAACCTCTACGGCCCGCGCCAGGTCGAGCAGCTGTTGCTCGCGGGCGAGGCTGTCCACGCGCACGGTCAAATGCAGCCCTGCCGCGACACTGGGCAGTTCACCCACGCCGGCCAACCCGCTTGGCCAGCCCGCCAGCAAGGCATTGCGCCGGCTCAGCGCAGCACGGCGCATACGGCGGATATGCCGCTGGAAATGCCCGGCAGCCATGAACTCGGCCATCACCGCCTGGGTGCTGACTTCGGAGTGGCGCATGTCGACGGCACGGCGCCGGGCGAACGCATCCACCAGGCCCGCCGGCAAGACCAGGTAACCCAGGCGCAACGCGGGAAAGGCCACCTTGCCGAAGGTGCCGACATAGAGCACGCGCCCACTGCGATCCAGCGCGGCCAGGGGCGACAACGGTGCACCGCTGTAGCGGTACTCGCCGTCGTAGTCGTCCTCGATGATCCAACCGCCTGTGCGCTCGGCCCAGGCCAGCAGTTCCAGGCGGCGCGCCAGGCTCATCACCACACCCATCGGATACTGGTGGGAAGGCGTGACGTAAGCCACCCGACAATCCTCCAGGCTATTGAGCACCTGGCAATCAATACCCTCGCCATCCACCGGCACGCCGTGCAATTTGCCGCCCGCCAGGGCGAACGCATGCCCCGCCGCGCGATAGCCGGGGTTTTCCACCGCCACGCCATCCCCTGGCTCCACCAGCAACTGTGCACAAAGGCTGATTGCCTGCTGCGCGCCACTGGTGATCACTATTTGTTCAGCCGTGCACTGCATGCCTCGTGAGCTGCGCAAGTAGGCGGCAATCAGGCCCCGCAGTCGGCCGTCGCCCGCGGGGTCGCCGTAGCACAGCAGCTCCAGGTCCGGCTTGCGCCAGAACGCCCCGTTCAGCTTGGCCCAGACCTCGAACGGGAACAGATCGAAGGCTGGCACACCCACGCGAAATGCCCGTGGCGGGCCGGCTGGAGGCAGAGACAGGTGGTTGGTTTTTATCCGTGCCAAGCCCGCGCTGTGGATAACTTCACTGTCCAGGTCTTCCGGCAAATCCGTCCACTTTGTGGATAAGGCTGGGGATAAGCCTGTTGAAAACCCTGTGGATACTTTTGTGGATAGTTTTTTTGCGGTGGGCAATTGGGCGACATAGGTGCCATCGCCGACCCGACTTTCAATAAACCCTTCTGCATACAGCTGATCGTAGGCGCGTACCACGCTGTTGCGGGAAATCGACAACGCCGTCGCCAGGTCACGGGTGGCGGGAAGGCGCGTCCCGCTGACCAACCGACCGTCCAGCACCCGCTGGCGCAGGGCGTCATACAGCTGGCGCGTCAGGCCTTGGCGGCGATCCAGTTCAATACCAGCGGGGTTGAACGACAGTGGCGGCGAGACAGGCGACATATTGGACCTATGAAATGGGTGCCAGATGGCTCTTTCAACGAGCCATTAGCCTGCCTAGGATGCAGGCATTCGCCAAGGAATTTTTCCATGTACACACCTCGCGCCTTTGCCCTCGACGATTTGCCCGAATTGCAGCAACTGATCCAGCACACCCGCCTGGCGCAGTTGGTGACCTTTGGCGAGCAAGGCCTGCAAGCCAGTCACTTGCCCTTGCTGCTCAACCCGGATGAAGGCCCCAACGGCATGCTCTACGGGCACCTGGCCAAAGCCAATCCGCAGTGGAAAGACCTGCAGAACGGCAGCGAAGCGCTGGTGATCTTTGCCGGTGCCGAGGCCTACATCAGCCCGGCGTTCTACCCGGCCAAGGCCGAGCACGGCAAAGTCGTGCCCACCTGGAACTACATCGCCGTGCACGCTTATGGCAAAGCCGAGGTATTCAACGATGCCGATCGCTTGCTCGCGGTGGTCACTGCGCTGACCGATCGCCATGAAGGCGGCCGCGCCCAGCCCTGGAAGGTCAGCGACGCTCCAGCCGATTACATCGACGGCATGCTCAAGGCCATCGTCGGCTTCGCCCTGCCGATCGAACGCCTGATCGGTAAACGCAAACTCAGCCAGAACCGCAGCGCGGCCGACATGGCCGGCGTTCGTGCTGGCCTGGCAACCAGCGCCGATGTGCGCGACCAGACCCTCGCCCGCTTTATTCCCCAAGGAGACCCAGAATGAGCCCGATCGATATCCGCCAGGTCACCGCCGCCGACCACGCTGCCTGGTTGCCGCTGTGGCAGGCGTACTTGAAGTTCTATGAAACCGAACTGCCGGACGCGGTCAGCCAAAGCACCTGGCAACGCTTGATCGACGCCAGCGAACCGACCCACTCGGCCCTGGCCTGGCAGGACGGCAAGGCGGTGGGCATGGTCAACTTCATCTACCATCGCTCCAATTGGAGCATCGAGAATTCCTGCTACCTGCAGGACTTGCTGGTGGACCCGGCCCAACGTGGCACCGGCGTCGGTCGCAAGCTGATCGAGTTCGTCTACGCCACCGCCAAGGCCGATGGCTGCGCCAAGGTGCATTGGCTGACCCACGAAACCAATGCCACCGCGATCCAACTCTACGAACGCATCGCCGAACGCCCTGGGTTCATCCAATTTCGCAAAGGTCTTTAAGGAGCGCAGCATGACTACTTCCCTCGCTGACTGGAAAGGCGCACCGGCCCCTACCGTCACACTGCTTGAAGGGCGCTTCATCCGCCTGGAAAAACTCGACCCGGCCCGCCATGGCGACGAATTGTTCCAGGCCCTCCAGGGCCCCGGTGCCGACCCCAAGCTGTGGGACTACTTGCCATACGGCCCCTTCCCGGAGCGCAGCGCCTTCAATGACTGGCTGAACAACCACGCGGCCCACAGCGACCCGTATTTCTTCTGCGTGATCGACCGCAAGACCGGCCAGGTACAGGGGCTTCTCAGCCTGATGTCCATCGTTCCCGCACAGGGCCGCATCGAAATCGGCCACGTCACCTTCGGTGCGCCCATGCAGCGCTCGCCGAAAAGCACCGAAGCGGTGTACTTGCTGGCCAAATACGCGTTCGAACAGGGCTACCGCCGCCTGGAATGGAAGTGCAACAACGCCAACGATCGCTCCAGATACGCGGCCGAGCGGTTGGGCTTCAGCTTCGAAGGGGTGTTCCGCCAGCACATGGTGGTCAAGGGCAGGAACCGTGATACCGCGTGGTACTCGATCATCGATTCGCAGTGGCCCAAGGTTGGAGCGGGGTTTGAGAAGTGGTTATCGCAGGAGAATCAGCGCGGGGATGGGCAGGTGAAAACATTGGCGGAGTGTCGCGCCTGAATCGTCAAACCTGCGTTGATCCATGTGGGAGCCAGGCTCCCACACGGATCTTCAGTGCTAGCGCCATTACCTAGAGGCTTCTGCGAACCTTCACCACGCCCATCTTCAATCCGAATGGCCGGAAGACTGCATTCAGCGATTTCAGCGTCTGATTGCCTTCGCCATGCTCGATATGCACCAAAGTGCGCACGGAAATTTTGCACATCCTGGCAAACTGGCTTTGATGCAGGCCGGTGACTTCCGTACGCAAGCGGCGTACCGCTTCGGCGATTTCTAGCGTGCCCTCTGCCAAGGCATCCTGAATGCTTTCAATCAACAGGGTTCGTTCTTCGACTGTCAAGCTCATTTCAGTCCCCATTCTTTCAACCGCTGCGGCAGATGTTTCAACGCAATGCCGGGATGGTTCATTGTCACTGCAGGCAGGCCGCTGGCATTGAGTATGTCTGGCAGGGCTGAAAGCTGTTGCGCGGCCTCCCTCAGGTCTTCGAACAGCTTCTCGCTGTCGACAAGATCACCCAGCAAATGACATACACCCCGCCAATCCACATCGCCCGCCCGTTCAAGCTCCCTGGGCCATTTGGTCGTGCGCGTGATGCCTTCGTCGTCCATTACCATCGGCGCCAAATCGTAAATGGGTGCAAGACGCAGGGCGTTCACTTCGCGAATAATCGAGATATTGCGACCATGGTTGTCCGAGTTGCCGAGGATTTTGTTCAAAAGATCGCGCTTGAGGTACTCAGAGACCAACGCCGGTACTTGATTGGACTGACCAGCCTCTCGCCACAATTCAACCAACAACGTGACAACATCGCGATGCGCCATGGCGCTGCCAGGCACCGAGACACCCGCCAAAGAGTAGATTGACTCCACGGCATAGCGTTCAACCCCCTGCGCAGTGACGCGTCGATCAAAACGGTGCATCCACACACTGGGCTTGCTCGCCTCCTCCAGCGACAACCCCGACTTCGCCACAGTATCAATACCCAAGGTCTGCAAGGCTTTGTAGTAGTGGAATTCACTACGCAGAATGTCCTGATCTGTCTGCGTGCCTTTGTTGCGTGCAAATTTCACAAACCAATGCTGCTTGACCTGCTTGTCGTCCAGCACCGCATCCGGAAATAGCAACCCATCCTGGTTTTCTGTCAGCAGTAACTTTGGCGCCTCCCCGCCCGCGCCCGTGGCCCCACCGATGGCTGCGCCTTGCTCATAGGCATACTCAAGGAAACGGTTGTCCCGTCGGACAACCTCATCACGTTCAAACCCCATGGGGGTTCGATCGTCCAAAGCCTCAATCGATTCTTTGATTCGCATATGGCCAATGGGGGCAGGCGTACTGCGCATCAACAGAAAAAGGTCTGCACTGACGTCAGCCGGCTTATCCCCACCAATACGCGCCATCAGAAACCGTTTAGCGGCACCCGCCGGTGCGATGTCATGTACAAAAGCAGGAGCACTCTGGGCTCTCCCACCCTCCCATTGCAGTGGGAACCTGGCACTCACGGAGGTGGCGAAGGGCGTCGCCATTTCATCAAGGTGTTCCACCAGATAGCGCTGGTCATAACCAAAACTGCACCGACTTTCGAAACCCAGTTGCGGCGTATCGACTGTCAGGAGCATGGCGTCCTGCCATTTTCCTTCGGCGTAGATTTGTAATGTCAGACGGACCATGGCTCTCACCTGCAATTTAATGCATTCACCAGCTGAAAAAGTGAACTGAAATTGCAATATAGTGCAGATATGGAACCCATGCACCCCCTATGAACGCAATAAAATGCAGATTCAAAAAGCATCGACCAAAGTAGGATCAGTTTTTAATCGCGCGTCACTAGAGACAACTCCCGCAAACCAGGGGTCGATGGCCTGACAGTTATCACCCCACCATCTCGCTAAATTCCCGGCCTCATTCATCAGAGGTTGGGATTTCATGCCTTTTACACCGCACAGAGTTGCCCTTGTCATTGCCCTTGCACTCAGCACCGCCAGCCTTCAAACCGCACAGGCGCGGGGCGATATCGAATACAGGCCGTACTGGTATCAGCCCTACGATCCGCTGGATGACGACTGGTTCTACACAACCGAACCCAAAGCGCTGCCCCTGGACGGTTATCTCATCCGCAAGGCCACCTCGCACAACGGCTTGCAAGTGGCAAAAGTGCTGGAGCCCGCATTGATTCGTTTGCTGAAGTCCGGAGAGCTGACTTCCGAACAAATCAAAGCCCTGGATAAATTCGGGGAAGCGCTGGAGAAACAGCCCGGCGGGATCGGTGCAAGCCTTGAGCAATTGGCCGGCAGCCAGAACGCCAACCTCGCGGGTGCAACGCAAAACACCACACAACACATCGGCAGCCAATTGCTCTCGAACCTACGCACACTGCCCGCCGACGACGAGGGACACTTCTGGGTTCAAGGCCTGGGCCACGACGGCCGCCTCAACGAACAAGGCGGCAGCGCCGGCTTGAAATACAGCACCGAAGGCCTGCTGTTGGGCGCCGACTGGGCGCTGGATCACGCCTGGCGCGTGGGTGTCATGGGCGCAAAATCCACCAGCCACCTCGATACCCCGCGCTTCGCGTCCGAGTTGGACAGTTGGCACCTGGGCGGTTATGCCGTGCGCCAGGACGGCCCGTTGGCCCTACGCCTGGGCGCGATCTACAGCGACCATGCGGGGCAGAACAAACGTAACGTCAACCTGCTGGATTACAAGGAGCAACTCAGGGGCCAATACAACGCCCAGAGCCAGACCCTGTTTTCCGAACTGGGCTATCAACTGGGCAGCGCGGATCTCAGCGTGGAGCCCTTCGCCGGCCTCGGTTTCCAGCGCTACCACCGTGACGGCTTCAAGGAAACCGGTGGCCTGAGCGCGCTGAACGTTGGCGCACAAACCCAGCAGAACCTGAGCAGCACCGTGGGCCTTCGCCTGGCAACGGTGTATCGATTCGATAACCAGGTCAGCCTCACACCTCATCTCAGCACCGGCTGGAAACACCTCTACGGCGAGGTCGAAAGCCAGGTGCGCCAGTCCTACCGCGCATTGCCAGGGCGGGTTGACGGCTTCACGGTCCAGGGCACTTCGCTGGATCGCAATAGCCTGGATCTGCAAGCCGGGCTGGACCTGGCCCTGTCGACACAACACACCGTCGGCCTGACCTACAGCGCCCAGGCCGGTACCAACAGCCGTAACCAAGGCCTGATGGGACAATGGAAGATGAGCTTCTGACCCACCAAATTCCAGGCAAAAAAAAGGGGGCACCTGCCCCCCCGAGGATTAAGCGGTAGTGTCGAAGGCTGTTTTCAGCCTTCGATTTCAATCAGGATTTCGCCAGGGTTGACCCGGTCGCCCTTGGCCACATGAACGGCAGTCACCTTGCCGGCAATCGCGGCCTGTACTTCGGTTTCCATCTTCATGGCTTCGGTAATCAGCACGGCCTGGCCGGCCTTGACCACATCGCCTTCCTTGACCAGCACGTCGACGATATTACCCGGCATCGCCGTGCTGACATGGCCCGGCGCGGTAGCATGCTTGCGGTTGCTGCTGCCACCGCTGACGAACTCGTTGAGCGGCTCGAACACCACTTCTTCCGGCATGCCATCGATGGACAGGTAGAAGTGGCGCTTGCCCTCGGCCTTGACGCCGACACCAGTAATGTCCACGCGATAGCTTTCACCGTGCACGTCGATGACGAACTCAGTCGGGACGCCTTCGCCACCGGCACGCGCCACGCCGCCCGCTTCCGGGATCGGCAGCAGCACTTCCGGCGCCAGGGTGCCTGCGTCGCGTTCTTCGAGGAACTTGCGCCCGATGTCCGGGAACATCGCGTAGGTCAGCACGTCTTCTTCGGACTTGGCCAACGCGCCGATCTCACTGCGCAGCTTGGTCATTTCCGGCTTGAGCAGGTCGGCCGGGCGTACGTCAATCACCTCTTCGCTGCCGATGGCCTGGCGCCGCAGTTTCTCGTTCACGGTGCCCGGCGCCTTGCCGTAGCCGCCTTGCAGGTAGAGCTTCACTTCGTTGGTGATGGTCTTGTAGCGCTCGCCGGCCAGCACGTTGAAGAACGCCTGGGTGCCGACGATCTGCGAGGTCGGGGTGACCAGCGGCGGGAAGCCGAGGTCTTCACGCACGCGCGGGATCTCGGCCAGCACTTCGCTCATGCGGTTGAGGGCGCCCTGCTCTTTCAACTGGTTGGCCAGGTTGGAAATCATCCCGCCCGGCACCTGGTTGACTTGCACACGGGTGTCGACAGCGGTGAATTCGCTTTCGAACTGGTGGTACTTCTTGCGCACGGCGTAGAAGTACAGGCCGATCTCTTGCAGCAGTTCCAGGCTCAGGCCGGTGTCGAACTCGCTGCCTTTAAGAGCGGCGACCATCGACTCGGTGCCCGGGTGGCTGGTGCCCCAGGCGAAGCTGGAGATGGCGGTGTCGATATGGTCCGCACCGTTTTCAATCGCCTTGAGTTGGCACATCGCGGCCAAACCTGCAGTGTCATGCGAGTGGATAAAGATCGGCAGGCTCTGCTCGGCCTTCAACGCCTTGACCAGCTCACCCGTGGCATACGGCGTCAACAGACCAGCCATGTCCTTGATCGCGATGGAGTCGCAACCCATGGATTCCAGTTGCTTGGCCTGGGCCACGAAGGCTTCGACGGTGTGCACCGGGCTGGTGGTGTAGGCGATGGTGCCCTGGGCATGCTTGCCGGCGGCCTTCACCGCTTCGATGGCGACGCGCAGGTTACGCACGTCGTTCATGGCGTCGAAAATGCGGAATACGTCGATGCCATTTACGGCGGCCTTGGCGACGAAGGCTTTGACCACGTCGTCGCTGTAGTGGCGGTAGCCCAGCAGGTTCTGGCCGCGCAGCAGCATTTGCAGGCGGGTGTTGGGCAATGCGGCGCGCAGTTTGCGCAGGCGCTCCCACGGGTCTTCCTTGAGGAAGCGCACGCAGGCGTCGAAGGTCGCGCCGCCCCAGACTTCCAGGGACCAGTAGCCGACTTTGTCGAGCTTGTCGCAGATCGGCAGCATGTCGTCGGTGCGCATGCGGGTCGCCAGCAACGATTGGTGGGCGTCGCGCAGGATGGTGTCGGTGACAAAGATTTTCTTGGACATTGTTGTATTCCTCACAGGCCTGCGTGGGCGGCGATGGCGGCGGCGATGGCCAGGGCCAGCTCTTCGGGTTTGCGCTTGATCGAGTAGTTGGTCAGCTCAGGGTGGCTTTCCACGAAACTGGTGTTGAACTGGCCGCTGCGGAATTCCGGGTTGCGCAGGATTTCCTGGTAGTAAGCGGCGGTGGTCTTCACGCCTTGCAGGCGCATGTCATCCAGGGCACGCAGGCCGCGGTCCATGGCTTCTTCCCAGGTCAACGCCCACACCACCAGTTTCAGGCACATGGAGTCGTAGAACGGCGGGATGGTGTAGCCGGTGTAGATCGCCGTATCGGTACGCACGCCGGGACCGCCGGGCGCGTAGTAACGGGTGATCTTGCCGAAGCTGGGCAGGAAGTTGTTTTTCGGGTCTTCAGCGTTGATACGGAACTGCAACGCGAAACCACGGTGCTGGATGTCTTCCTGTTTCACCGACAGCGGCAGGCCGGAGGCGATGCGGATCTGTTCACGAACGATGTCGATCCCGGTGATTTCTTCGGTGATGGTGTGTTCCACCTGCACCCGGGTGTTCATCTCCATGAAGTACACTTCGCCCTCGGCGAGCAGGAACTCCACGGTGCCGGCGTTCTCGTAGCCCACGGCCTTGGCGGCGCGCACCGACAGGTCGCCGATGTAGGCGCGCTGTTCAGGGGTCAGTTGCGGGCTTGGGGCGATTTCGATGAGCTTCTGGTTACGGCGCTGGATCGAGCAATCACGCTCGAACAGGTGCACCACGTTGCCGAAACTGTCACCGAGGATCTGCGCCTCGATGTGCTTGGGATTGACGATGCACTTTTCCAGGAACACTTCCGCCGAACCGAAGGCCTTGGTGGCTTCGGAGATCACACGGGGGAAGGCTTGTTCAAGTTCTTCGCGGCTGTTGCAGCGACGGATACCACGACCACCACCACCGGAGGTGGCCTTGAGCATCACCGGGTAACCAATGCGGTCGCCTTCGGTGAGTGCCTCGTGGATATCCGCGACGTTGCCTTCGGTACCCGGCGTGACCGGCACACCGGCCTTGATCATGCTGCGGCGCGCTTCGGTCTTGTCGCCCATGCGGCGAATGACTTCAGCCGATGGACCAATGAACTTGATGCCGCGTTCAGCGCAGATGTCCGCCAGTTCGGCGTTTTCAGACAGGAAGCCATAGCCGGGGTGCAGCGCATCGCAGCCGGTTTCCACCGCCAGGTTCACCAGCTTGCGTGGGTTCAGGTAGCCGGCCAGGGGCTCGGCACCAATGCTGTGGGCTTCGTCGGCACGCTTGACGTGCAACGCGTGGCGGTCGGCATCGGAGTAGACCGCGACCGAGCGAATGCCCATCTCGGCGCAGGCACGCACGATTCGTACGGCAATTTCACCACGGTTGGCGATCAGGATCTTTTTTATCACTTGGAAATTCCCTTGAGCCGATTGCTGCGTTCTTCGACCCGCTGGAGCCGGGTCGGCGCGTGACCAAATGTTTCATGACAGTCGCGAGACACACACTAAGCCCGCCAAGGGATTAACAAAAATCAATAATTATTGGGCTGGGCATAAGTAAAGACTTATAGTCACCCGGACAGCTTGCGGCGAGAGCACTAAGAAATGCGTAAGTCACTGATGAGACTGACATTGCGTCAATTGCAGATCTTCCATGAGGTGTGCGATTTGCGTTCCTACAGCCGTGCGGCCGAGGAAATGTCCCTCACGCAACCGGCCGTCAGCCTGCAAATTCGCCAGTTGGAAGAGCTGATCGGCCAGCCGCTGTTCGATTACGTGGGCAAAAAGCTCTACATGACCGAGGCAGCCGAAGCCTTGCAGCGCGCCAGCCGCGACATCTTCGGGCGTCTGGAAAACCTCGATATGCAGCTCTCGGACATGCAGGGCTCGTTGCAGGGCCAGTTGAAACTGGCGATTGAGTCCAGCGCCAAGTACTTCGTGCCGCACCTGTTCGCCGCCTTTAAGCGCCAGCATCCGGAAGTGCAGTTGCAGTTGACGGTGGTGAACCGCGCCCAGGTGATTCGCCGGCTTTCGGACAACCGCGACGACCTGGTGATCATGTCCATGGTGCCCCAGGACATGGGCCTGGAATTCCTGCCGTTCCTCAACAACCCGATTGTCGCCGTGGCGCCGCCCGACCATCCCTTGAGCCTGCAAGGCCCGCTGCGCCTGCAGGACCTGGAACCCTACACCCTGCTGCTGCGCGAGCCGGGCTCCGGCACGCGACTGGCCTGCGAGGAGTACTTCAAGGAAAAACGCGTGCACTTCACCCAGACCGTGGAAGTAGCCTCGGCCGAGGCGCAGCGTGAATGTGTTTGTGCGGGATTGGGCGTGGCCCTGTTGACGCGTCATGCGGTCAACATGGAACTGGCCACCGGCGGGCTCCGGGAGCTGCCGGTGGAAGAGCTGCCACTGTACCGCAGTTGGTGCCTGGTGCAGGCCAAGGCCAAGCGCCTGTCACCGGTGGCCCATGCGTTCCTGGGCTTTATCCGCAGCGAGAGGGTGCAGATCAGCGTACTGGCTGAGCGTTTCGCTGGGCTGCCGCGGGCGCCTGCCAGTGGAGTTCCGGGTAGTCGCTGATGCTCTGGAGCAACTGGCGCTCCTCACAGCGGTCTTCGATTGCGCGACGGAACGCCATGCGGCGCTGGTCTTCCTGCTGACGACGGGTTTTGACGGAGCTGTTGCTGTCTTCGTAAGTCCGGGCCATTTGGAGTCTCCCAATGCGAGTACGGGGAGTTCAGGATGGCCCTGGGCGATGACGCAGCGATGACAGCCTGATGAAGATTCTGGGTTTGCAGGAGATCCAAATGTGGGAGGGGGCTTGCCCCCTCCCACATTTTGCTCTGTGTACCGCTTTAGTCATCGAGGGCTTTGACGGACTTGGGGGACAAGCGCAGGCTGCGCAAGCTGCGCTTCACGCTCTTGAGGTGGTTGACCAGGCTCGGCCCGCGCGCCATGGCCACGCCCATCGCCAATACATCGATCACCACCAGGTGGGCGATGCGCGAGGTCAGCGGGGTATAGATCTCGGTGTCTTCATGCACATCGATCGCCAGGTTGACCGTGGACAGTTCCGCCAACGGCGTCTGGCTCGGGCACAGGGTGATCAACGATGCACCGCTTTCACGCACCAGGTTGGCAGTGATCAGCAGGTCCTTGGAGCGGCCCGACTGGGAAATGCAGATGGCGACGTCAGTAGGTTTCAGGGTCACCGCCGACATGGCCTGCATGTGCGGGTCACTGTAGGCCGCAGCGGTCAGCAGCAAGCGGAAGAACTTGTGCTGGGCATCGGCGGCCACCGCACCTGAAGCACCGAAGCCATAGAACTCCACACGCTGGGCCTGGGACATGGCCGTCACGGCCTTTTGCAACTCCACCGGGTCGAGCTTCTCGCGCACTTCCATGAGCGTGTGCAAGGTGGTATCGAAGATTTTCAGGCTGTAGTCGGCGACGGAATCGTCTTCATGGATCGCGAACTGCCCGAAGCTGGCACCGGCGGCCAGGCTCTGGGCAAGCTTGAGTTTCAAGTCCTGGAACCCGGAACAACCGATGGCGCGGCAGAATCGCACGATGGTCGGTTCGCTGATACCCACGCTATGGGCCAGGTCGGCCATCGAACTGTGCATCACAGCCGCAGGGTCAAGCAGCACGTGATCGGCAACCTTGAGTTCCGATTTGCGTAACAGGTGGCGCGACTGGGCGATATGTTGCAACAGGTTCAAAGGGCAGGACTCTTGTTATGGGCAGGGCCAGGGATGTAGCAAGCTTGTAGTTATACTACAAGAATTGCCCTTTTGCCCGTCCGACGCATCACTAAATCGCCCTGCCCCCCTTTGAATCTAAGGGCGGCCGCGTTGTAGCCACAGGGGCGCCCCCGGCTTCGTTAGGGAAATTCTGCATTTTTCCGTAACAAATCTGCCAACCCATCGGCCTGCATCGGCCGACTGATCAAATAGCCCTGCACTTCGTCACAATGCTCACCCCGCAGGAAATCCAGCTGCTGCTGATCTTCCACACCCTCGGCCACCACCTTCAGCGCCAGCCCGTGAGCCATGGCGATGATTGCCCGAGTGATGGCCGCGTCTTCGCGCCCCTGGCCAAGGCCGCGAATGAAGGTCTGGTCGATCTTCACGTAGTCCACGGGAATGCGCTTGAGGTAGCTGAGGGACGAATACCCGGTGCCGAAGTCATCGATGGCCAGCTTCACACCCAGGTCACGCAGTTGCTGGAAGGTGGCGATGATGTGTTCGACGCTGTCGAGCAGTTGGCTTTCGGTCAGCTCCAGCTCGAGGTATTGCGGGTCAAGGCCGGTTTCTTCGAGCACCTGGCGCACCAGGCTGACCAGCTTGCCCTGGCGCAACTGGTGCACCGAGAGGTTGACCGATACCCGGATCGGCGCCAGCCCCTGGCGCTGCCATTCACAGGCTTGCCAGCAGGCTTCGCGCAGTATGAATTCGCCCAGCGGTACGATAAGGCCGGTCTCTTCAGCCAGGCCGATAAATTCCCCCGGCGGCACCATGCCCCACTGCGGGTGGTCCCAACGGATCAGCGCTTCGGCAGCATTGAGCTTGCCAGTGGCCAGACACAGTTTCGGCTGATAGAACACCGTGAGCTGACGCTCTTCGATGGCCTTGCGCAGGTGGTTTTCCAGCTGCAAGCGCTCTAGGGTGCTGGCTTGCAGGCTGTCGGTGTAGAACTGGAAGTTGTTGCCGCCCAAGTGTTTGGCGTGCTGCATGGCCATGTTCGATTGGCTGACCAATGCGGAAATTTCACGCGCGTTGTCCGGCAACAGGCTGACCCCCATGGAAGCACTCACCACCAGTTCATGCCCCTCCACCGTCACCGGCACCCGCAGCTTGGCCAGCAGCCGCGTGGCGACCCGCGCCAGACTCGACAAGTTGCCGTAGGCGTCGAACAACACGGCAAACTCATCCCCGGACAGGCGTGCAATGGTGTCGGCCTCGGGCAAGGCATTGATCAGGCGTCGCGCCATTTTTTGCAGCAACTGGTCGGCCACTTCATGGCCCAGGCTGTCATTCAACAGCTTGAAGCGATCGAGGTTGATGTGCAGCAGCGCCAGGCTACGCCCACCCTGGCGGACACGCTGGTGCGCCTCGCGCAAGCGTTCGCGGAACAGCGAGCGGTTGGCCAGGCCGGTCAGTTCGTCGTAGTGGGTGAGGTAGCGCATACGCTCTTCGGACTCACGCCGCGCCGAGAGATCGGCGAAGAAGCCTACGATATGGCTGACTTTTCCTCGAATATCCCGCACTACGTTCAACTGCAGCCACTGCGGGTAAAGCTCACCGTTCTTGCGGGTCTCCACCAATTCGCCCTGCCACGTGCCGTGGCTGAGCAACGCCTGGCGGATCACCGGAAAATGGCGGCGGGCGTCACGACTGCTGGGCAGCTCCACTACATTGCGGCCAATCATGTCATCGGTTTCGAACCCCGTAACGCGACTGAAAGCCTGGTTGACGGCGATCAGCTTGTAGTCCGGATCAAGGATCACAATGCCTTCGCTGGCGGCTTCAAATACGGTCGAGGCCAACCGCTGCTGTTCCTCCAGGGCCTTGCCGGCGCTGATATCGCGGCGCGTACCGAGCATGCGCGTGACCCGGCCGCTGGGCGCACGCTCCACGGCGCGGCCACGGTCTTCGATCCACACCCAGTGCCCGTCACCATGGCGCACGCGGTATTCCACCTGATAGTCCTCGCTGCGGCCCTTGAGGTGTTCCACCAGGGCACGCTTGAGCAGCGGCAGGTCGTCGGGGTGCAGGCGCGGCTTGAGGTGGCTGAGCATTGCCGTGACGTACTCCGGCTCCAGGCCGAACAGCTCCTTGAGCTGGGTGTGATGGACCTCATCGGTTTGCAGGTTCCAGTCCCACAGGCCCAGTTCACTGGCTTGCAGCGCCATGGCCAGGCGTGCTTCGCTTTTGTTCAAGGCCAGGCTGGCGGCGTCCAGTTCCTGGCTGCGCTGTGCTACGCGGTCTTGCAGGCCGATCTGGGCTTCGCGCAACTCCTGTTCGACCTGACGGCGCTGCTCGACTTCACGCACCAGGTCCTGATTGAGTTGCTCGCTGCGCTGCTGCGCCTGTTGCAGGTGTTCGATCAGCGCCTGGTTCTGGAAGCGGCGCAACAGCCCGCGCTGGATCAGGCGATTGACCTGCCACGCCACCAGGCTCAAGGACGCCAGCAGGATCAGGCCAAGTACACCCCAACCACGCTGCTGCGGGTCGCCGCTCCAGAACAGGTAGAAGATGGACGGCACCAGGCACGGCAAGGCAAAGGACAGAAACGCCGGCAGGCTCACGGCGTACGCCACGCTGGCCGACAAGGTTGCTGCGCCGATCAGGCCGAATACCCAGGCCTGCTGCATGAAGCTGTCACCCGGCACCAGGGCGATGGCGGCCGTTGCCAGCGTCAGGCCACTGACCGCCGAGCCGAGCAGGAACATGCGCTGCCACACCGGCTGGGCCTGGCGGCTGGGCATCGCCGAGTCGAACGCGGCCACCTGGATCACGCGCATTGCCACCAGGGCCAGCAGCCAGATCAACCAGATGCTGTCCAACAGGTATTGCTGAGGGTTCCACAGTAGCCAGGCGCAGACCAGGCCATTGACCAACATCAACAGGGTCGGCAGCAGTGAGCCTTGATACAGCAGGCGTGTGCGCTCGACCGCCATCTCCGTGGCGTAGTGTTTACGGATAACCTGCGCGGGAGCCGCCGAGGGGCCAAGCAGGTCGGTGCTAAGGGTCATAGGCAGTGTTCTTATAATGGTGAGCCCGAAACGTCGACGGAGCATACACAAGCAAGCGCTTGGGCCAAACTGCTCCATGTCATAAAAACTGCGCGGTCATGCAGCGCAAACTTCCGGGCCAGACGGCTTGAGCGAGACGCTGCGCGGGCTGCGACCATCGACCGACCGGTCATCACCCCGAGGGTTTTCCGTCGACCAGCCGGCATTGGCATTTGCCCCACTTCCCCGGGGGCCATAGAATGCGCCGATGCGCGATGATCTCTCCCTTTTGCTGAACTCCCTCAACGATGCCCAACGCCAGGCTGTAGCGGCCCCCGTTGGCCGTCAGTTGGTCCTGGCCGGTGCTGGCTCCGGTAAAACCCGAGTGCTGGTGCACCGTATCGCCTGGTTGATCCAGGTCGAGAACGCGTCCCCGCATTCCATCCTGTCGGTGACCTTCACCAACAAGGCCGCTGCCGAGATGCGCCACCGCATCGAACAGCTGATGGGCATCAGCCCGGCCGGCATGTGGGTGGGCACCTTCCACGGCCTGGCGCACCGCTTGCTGCGGGCGCACTGGCAGGAAGCGGGCCTGGCCCAGACCTTCCAGATTCTGGACAGCGATGACCAGCAACGCCTGGTCAAGCGGGTGATCCGCGAGCTGGGCCTCGACGAACAACGCTGGCCGGCGCGCCAGGCGCAATGGTTCATCAATGGCCAGAAAGACGAAGGCCTGCGCCCGCAACATATCCAGGCCAGCGGCGATCTGTTCCTGGCCACCATGCGCAGCATCTATGAAGCCTATGAGGCCGCCTGCGTACGCGCCGGGGTTATCGACTTTTCCGAGCTGCTGCTGCGCGCCCTCGACCTGTGGCGCGATAACCCAGGCCTGCTGGCGCATTACCAGAAACGCTTCCGCCATATTCTGGTGGACGAGTTCCAGGATACCAACGCCGTGCAGTACGCCTGGCTGCGCCTGCTGGCCAAAGGTGGCGACAGCCTGATGGTGGTGGGCGACGACGACCAGTCGATCTACGGCTGGCGTGGCGCGAAAATCGAGAACATCTACCAGTATTCCGAAGACTTCCCGGACGCGGTCACCATCCGCCTGGAGCAGAACTATCGCTCCACCGCCGGGATACTCAAGGCGGCCAACGCCTTGATCGCCAACAACACCGGGCGCCTGGGCAAAGAACTGTGGACCGACGGCGGCGAAGGCGAAGCGATCAACCTGTACGCCGCGTTCAACGAACACGATGAAGCGCGCTACGTGGTGGAAACCATCGAAAGCGCGCTGAAAACCGGCCTGGCGCGCAGCGATATCGCCATTCTGTACCGTTCCAACGCCCAATCGCGGGTGTTGGAAGAAGCCTTGCTGCGCGAACGCATCCCGTACCGCATCTATGGCGGCCAACGCTTCTTCGAGCGGGCGGAAATCAAGAACGCCATGGCCTACCTGCGCTTGCTGGAAGGCCGTGGCAACGATGCGGCGCTGGAACGGGTGATCAATATCCCGGCCCGTGGCATCGGTGAAAAAACCGTCGAAGCCATTCGCGACCACGCCCGCCACGCCGATGTGTCGATGTGGGAAGCCATGCGCCTGCTCATCGCCAACAAGGGCCTGACTGGTCGTGCGGCGGGTGCGCTGGGTGTGTTTGTCGAGCTGATCGAGAACCTGGCGGCCAAGTGCGCGGATATGCCCCTGCATTTGATGACCCAGACCGTGATCGAGCAATCCGGGCTGATCGCCTATCACGAAGCGGAAAAAGGCGAGAAAGGCCAGGCCAGGGTAGAAAACCTTGAGGAACTGGTGAGCGCAGCCCGTGCGTTCGAAAATACCGAGGAAGACGAAGAGCTGACACCGCTGGCCGCGTTCCTCGGCCATGCTTCGCTGGAAGCCGGCGATACCCAGGCCGACGAGCATGAAGACAGCATCCAGCTGATGACCTTGCACAGCGCCAAGGGCCTGGAATTCCCTTACGTGTTCCTGGTGGGCATGGAAGAAGGTCTGTTCCCGCACAAGATGAGCCTGGAAGAACCCGGCCGCCTTGAGGAGGAACGCCGCCTGGCCTACGTGGGCATCACCCGGGCGATGCAGAACCTGGTGATGACCTACGCCGAGACCCGACGCCTGTACGGCAGCGAGACCTACAACAAGGTGTCGCGCTTCGTACGTGAAGTACCGAAGGGGCTGATCCAGGAAGTGCGCCTGTCCAACAGCGTCAGCCGCCCGTTCGGCGGGGGCCAGCAGCAGAACTCCAGCAGCATGTTTGCGGGCTCGGAGATTCCGCAGACCCAGTTCAGCCTGGGCCAGCAGGTCAGGCATTCGGTGTTCGGCGAAGGGGTGATCCTCAACTTCGAGGGTGCCGGTGCCCAGGCGCGGGTGCAGGTGAATTTCGCCGAAGGCAGCAAGTGGCTGATGATGGGTTACGCGAAACTCGAAGCCGTTTGAAACATTTGCCTACATGAAGGTTCTTGGCCCACCCTTGTTTTTAACAATCGCGGGCCAATATCTGTAATAAGTCCTACAGACCGTTCTGAATCTGTCCTACGCAAAAGCCCGAAACATTATGCCGCTAGCCACTGTCACCACACCTGTGCAACATGGCGCGCGTGCAATCCACAAATGGGAATTCCCTTTATGAAACGTTTTCTTAGCATCGCCATGGCGTTGTGCATCGGCCTGACGATGAGCCTCGACGCCAACGCCAAACGCTTCGGTGGCGGCAAAAGCTCAGGCGCAGCACCAACTCACCAGACCAGCCAAATGGCTCCATCCGCCGGTGCCGGCGGTGCTGCGGCCACCGCAGGCGCCGCCGGTGCTGCAGGCGCTGCCGCCAAGGCCGGCGGTGCTTCGCGCTGGTTGGGCCCTCTTGCCGGCATCGCCGCCGGTGGCCTGCTCGCCTCCATGTTCATGGGCGGCGGCTTCCAGGGTATGCAGATCTTCGACATCCTGATCATGGCGGTCATCGCCTTCCTGGTCTTCCGCTTTATCGCCGCTCGTCGCCGCAAGCAGCAGGAGCACCTGGCTCCAGCCGGCGCGCCAATGCAGCGTGAAGTGTTCGAGCAAAAACCAGCCATGGGTTCGATCTTCGGTGGTTCGGCAGCACCTGCCGCGGCCCGTCCGGTGATCAATGCACCGGCCTGGTTCAATGAAGAACGTTTCGTCGAGGCGGCTCGCAGCCACTTCCAGTCCTTGCAGCAGCACTGGGACGCCAACGAAATGGACAAGATAGCCGAGTTCGTGACCCCGCAACTGCTGGAGTTCCTCAAGCGCGAACGCGCCGAGATTGGCGATGCATTCCAGTCGACTTACATCGACGACCTGCGCGTGCAACTGGACGGTGTGGATGATCGCGCCGACAAGACCATCGCCACCCTGACCTTCAGCGGTGTGTCGAAGACCTCGCGTTTCGACCAGGGCGAAGTGTTCAGCGAAAGCTGGAACATGGAACGTGCACAGGGCGACAACCAGCCATGGCTGGTCGCCGGTATCCGCCAGAACGGCTGATCCCTGCACGCTTGGTAAACAGATACAAAAAACCCCGGACCTGTCCGGGGTTTTCTATTTCACGGTTGCACTTATAGCGAGCTACTGTATAAAACGCCCCTATAAACCGCGCCATCTAGCAAGAGGATCCCGGCCGTGGAAGAAATCATCGAACAATTGCGTGAAGCCAACGAACCGGTCCCGGTTCCCTTGGAGCTGCCTGACGAAGACCAACTGGTGGAGATCGAGGAACAACTGTTCATCGACATCCCGTTTGTCTTCCGTGAATTCCTGCTGACCGTCAGCGACGTGGTGTACGGCAGCCTGGAGCCGGTGACCGTCACCGACCCGCAGTCCCACACCTACCTGCCGGACGTGGCCGCCAACGCCTGGGATGCCGGTGTCGACCGCAGCCTGATCCCGATCTGCCAGGACGGCGACGACTACTACTGCGTCGAAGAAGACGGCACCGTGGTGCTGTGGTCCGGCGAAGAAGAAATCGTCACCGAAGAAACCTGGGAATCGGTGTGGCACTGGGCGCGGGACGTCTGGCTGGAAAGCTGACAGAGCTGTTTGGCTGACCGGGCTCGCTGTGGCGAGCGGGCTTGCCCCGCGTCGGGCTGCGAAGCAGCCCGCCCAAGCCCCTCAATGCTCCGGCGTATCCTTATGGTTATCCAGCGTCTCCAACAAGGCGACCTGCATCCGCGTATGCACGCGGATGAACCACCGCCAGAGCACCGCCGCCACCGCCGCCGTCACCACGGCAATCAGCACCAGCAACTTGTTGGTCGGTAAAATACTGGCCGACAAGGCTGCCAAGAGCAGGAAGATCACCAGCAACGAGAGGATCGGGATCAGTTCCGCGATCACCCTCCGCACCCGCTGGGTATGTCGCCCGGCCATTTCCGGCTTCACGCTCATCTCCGCCAGCAGCATCGATAGCGCCTTGAGCTTGCGGTATGCCGCAATCAAGAACGGCAGCGACAACAGCAACGCCCCGCCCCAGATCAAGGCCTTCTGCCAGCTTGCATCGCTGATCCACCCCTCCAGATACCCACCGATGCGCACCGCGAAAAAGCTGCCGGCAAAGAAGATCGCCACCACCAGCGCCAGGTTCACCCCGACTTGCAGGATGATCTTGCGGATCATCGATGCCAGCATCGCGCCTTCACCTTGAGGCTGGATACTGCGCAGCCATTCGCCGTACATGCCGAAAACCCGGCTCAATCGCTTGGGCATAACCGCTGCGATCTTCAAGGACAGCGGGTCGGCGCCGCGAATCAGGTACGGCGTGAGCAGTGTGGTGATGGCCGAAACCGCTACCGCGACGGGGTATAGGAAATCGCTGGTCACCTGCAGCGTCATCCCCAGCGCCGCGATGATGAAGGAAAACTCGCCAATCTGTGACAGCCCCATGCCCACGCGCAGTGAGGTACGGCCATCGTTGCCGGCGATAAACGCGCCCAGGCCGCAGGACAGCATCTTGCCCAACACCACGGCCACGGTGATCACCGCAATCGGCCAGGCGTATTGCAGCAGGATCTGCGGGTCGATCATCAAGCCAATGGCCACAAAGAAGATGGCGCTGAACATGTCGCGAACCGGCTCGATCAGGCGCTCGATCTTAATCAACTGCCGGGATTCGGCCATGATTGCGCCGATCAGAAACGCGCCCAGCACCATGCTGTATTCCAGCTTGACCACCAGCAGGCAGAAACCGAAACACAGGCCCAGTACGGTGATCAGCAACATCTCGTTGCTTTCGAACTTGGCCACGTACGCCAGCAAGCGCGGCACCAGCAAAATGCCGATGACCAGCGCGACAATCATGAACAGCGAAAGCTTGCCGACGGTGGAGAACACTTCGCCGGAGCTGACCGTACCGCTGACGGCGATGCTCGACAGCAAGGCGATGATGCCAATGCCGAGGATGTCCTCGACGATCAGCACGCCGAAAATCAATTGGGCGAAACGCTGGTTCTTCATCTTCAGGTCATTGAGCGCCTTGACGATGATGGTGGTCGAGGAAATCGCCAGGATCGCGCCAAGGAACAGTGAGTCCATGGTGTTCCAGTCGAACCAGCGGCCGATTTCGTAGCCGATCCAGATCATCAGGATGATTTCCAGGAAGGCCGCGATAAACGCCGTGGCGCCGACCTTGAACAGCTTGCGCAGGCTGAATTCCAGGCCCAGGCAGAACATCAGGAAGATCACCCCGAGCTCGGCGAGGGTCTTGATGGTGTCTTCGTCGTGGATCAGGCCGAACGGCGGGGTGTGGGGTCCGATGATGAACCCGGCAACGATGTAGCCCAGCACCACCGGCTGCTTGAGGCGGTGAAACAGGATGGTGACAACCCCTGCCACCAGCATGATCACGGCCAAGTCCTGGATAAAGCTGATGGCGTGCATGGCGAGGGGCTCCTTGAGGGTACTGGTGCTTTTCCCACTTCCGCGCGCGCCTTTGAAATGTCGCAAAGTGCGGAAGGAAAAGTCTGCCTTGATCGTAAGAAATGCCCTGAGATGGGCTTTTGAAGGTTAACACCGCGACTTCCGCCGGAAAGCCGGTGCAATATATGGAAACAGATCGGTTCGCGCGTGACGGCTAGCCGCCCACCGGCGTCCCGTTATGGATGGTCCTGCAAAGATTCCAGCACCCGCAGAGGTGCCCCCCAACCAATGCCTACAACCCGTGAGTGTGCTATGGAACCCGGAAACGCCCAGCTGTCGATGACGGTATTGATGACCCCTGACATGGCCAACTTCTCAGGCAATGTCCACGGTGGCACCCTGCTCAAGTACCTCGACGAAGTGGCCTATGCCTGCGCGAGCCGCTATGCCGGCCGCTATGTGGTCACGCTGTCGGTGGACCAGGTGATCTTTCGCGAGCCGATCCATGTCGGCGAGCTGGTGACCTTCCTCGCGTCGGTCAACTACACCGGCAACACCTCGATGGAGGTGGGCATCAAGGTAGTGACCGAGAACATCCGCGAACGCTCCGTGCGCCATACCAACAGCTGCTTCTTCACCATGGTCGCCGTGGACGACCAGCGCAAACCGGCCGCCGTGCCCCCCCTGCAACCGCAGAACAGCGAGGACAAGCGCCGATTCGTACAGGCTCAGCAGCGTCGACAGATCCGACAGGAACTGGAGAAGCGCTACCAGGAAATCAAGGCAGACGCACTGTAGGCCATTTCCCGCCTTTAGGAGCGAGCAGCTGCGCTCCTACAGCCGCCAGCACTGATCATCGTGGGCACAGACATCAAAGCGCTGGTCCAACTGGCTCATGCGCTCCATATGATGATTCACGATGTCCACCATCACCGCTTTGCTGGTGTTCTTGTAGTACTGCGCCATCAACTTGTCGTTCGCCTTGACGCGCTCCACCACGGCGGCGTCCGTCGGGTTCTGCCATTGCTCCAGGATCGCATCTTCGGTGCCGCTCAGGCGCATGCGGTAAACCCGCTCATACAGCTCGAGGGTACGCGCCTTGCGGCCGGCCATTTCCTGATTTACCCGTGCATAGTTCTCACGGTATTGAGTCCAATAGGCCTCAGGCGGAGTGAACTGGCCGAACCGCGCCTTGCGCTCGGCGATTGCCTCCTCGACGGCTTGCGGGCGCTGCGCCGTGTCAGGCTCCATCAACGTGATGAGTTGCATATGGGTTTCAACGATTGCGTTGATCAACGCAGTTCGGTGTGGCGTATCCGGGATCACCTTGCCGAATATCGGGCTTTTGCCCGCGCACGATGGCATGCCGTTCTCGAATATCGGCTGTGGAATGCGCACGTCCTTGCCACCGGAGCGCGTCAGGCGCTGCAACGAGGTCGTGCAGATGCCCCGCGCCATATCGAAGGTCACTTCGTACTCTTCCCCGGCCTTTGGCGTGATACTCATTGATTTGCCGCAGACATAGCTGCCGCCATTGGTGTTGATCATCAGCATGGTTTCCTTGCCGGGAGCCAGCTTGAACTCCAGCAAGCCCCTGGCCTTGGCCGGAGGGGGCACCGACATGCCGACACGCCGCCGGGTATCGACCAGGAAAATATTATTGAGCATGCCGGTGGTCTGGCCCATGCAATGTTGCGCATCGTAGACGTCGATGGTGGTGTTGGACGTATTGGAGATGAAGCGCAGTTTCGCAGCGTCCGGCTCGGTGGCGTCAGGGTAAGTGCCGTTCACACTGCAACCGCCCAGCAACGACGTCAGCACCAGAGCGGTCAGCGCCCGTGGCGAAGGGAATACGGGAGACATGGTTCTTCCTTGAAAAGCACAGGGGACTAAGAGGCGCCCGATAGTACCGGACGCTCTTTGCCTGACTCAATCAGGAATATTCCTACAATCCAATGGGAGTGGCTTCGAAACGCACGCGAGGATGGGCAATACGATCCTGGGCGCGCACCAGCTCCAACTCGTAACTGGCGCAGGCCTGGGTTTCCAACAACACTTCGTGGACCGCTGCAGCGGTGAATTCGAAGGCGGCCAGCAGGCTATCGCCCAACAGAACACGTGCCAGGAACAGCCCCGAGGTCAAATCGCCCACCCCGACCGGCTGACGTGGGAACGCCAGCAGCGGCCGTCGCAGGTGCCAACTGCCTTCGGGGGTCACCAGCAGCATCTCGAAACCGTCCGGCAACTTGCCCGGATAATCCAGGTGTTTGACCAATACGGCCTTCGGCCCACGCGCCAGCAACGCCTTGGCCATGGCCAGGCAATCGAACAGCGATTGCGGCTTGCGCCCGGCAAAGCTGTCCAGTTCCAGTTGGTTGGGGCACAGGAAGTCGGCCATGGCCGCGGCTTCGTCCAGCAGGAAATCGCTGACTTCCTGGGGAACGATGCAGCCTTTTTCCGGATGCCCCATCACCGGGTCGCACAGATACAGGGCCTTGGGGTTGATGGCCTTGATGCGCGCCACGCCAGTCAGGATCGCCCTGCCCTGATCGGCGCTGCCCAGGTAGCCGGACAGAATCGCATCGCAATTGCCCAGCTCGCCGATGGCGGCAATGCCTTCCACCAACACGGGAATCTGCTGTGGCGCCAACACTTCTCCCGCCCATTGGCCATACTGGGTGTGGTTGGAGAACTGCACCGTGTTCAGCGGCCACACGTTCACCCCAACGCGCTGCATGGGGAACACGGCGGCGCTGTTTCCGGCGTGGCCAAAGACCACATGAGACTGGATCGCAAGCAGATGAGGTGTGCGTTTCATGCGGGAGATTTCCGTAAAACCAATGAAATTCTGGCCGCGCAGTATGCGACTAAACGCAGCCTGTACGACAGACCGGCGACACAGTTAAGCTGCCCTCACTTTGTTGGAGTTTTTCGCATGCTGACCCTGGGAAACATGTTCGTGTTGATGCTACTGGCGACCGGCGCCGCCTGGGTTTGGCACAACCATGGCCTGCGCGAGCGGGCGCTGGAGCGGGTCAAGCAGCATTGCGCCAAGCTCGACATCGAACTGCTGGACGGTGCGGTGGCACTCAAGCGCATCGGTTTTGTAAAGGATGCCAACGGTCGGCGGCGCCTGGCGCGCATCTACAACTTCGAGTTCACCGTGACCGGCGAAACCCGCCATCCGGGGACCATCACACAGTTCGGTGCCCACAGCGCACAGATCGAACTGGCGCCCTACCCGTTCGAGATCAAGACGCCGTTGCCCAGTGCCGAGGTGATCGAGCTGAGCCAGTGGCGCCAGGACCACGCGTCCAAGAAGCGTCACTGACGGCTGGCGGCCAGCGCACGCTGTAACACGTCCACGTCCTGTGGCTCGCTGAAGATCAATTCGATACGCGAATCGCGGCGCCATTCGCTGGGTTGCCAGGTGAGGGGGCCGTTATCCACAGCATTGGCGGACACCCAGCCTTCGGCACTGTGGATAACCAGTTTGGCGCGGCGCCAATCAAGGCTTGTAAGCCAGTTATGCAGCTGCGGGGTGTCGAACTGCTGGCTGGGGTGCCAGCGCCAGCCAATGCTCCAGCCGCCCTCTTGAGCCTGGCTCAGGCAAATGGGCTGGTCAGGATCGGTCCAGATGGCCGGCATTTGCGCCAGGCCTTTGGGTACGGCGAAGTTGTCCACAGCCGCAGCAGCCCGCGCGTCAAGGCCAGGTAAATGCGCCAGCGGCAAATACGCCTGTCGAGTCCAGTAAAGCGGGCATTCCGGTAACTGGTGCTCGATCTGCTCGCGCTGCGCCGCATCCAGCGCTTCATCCTTGTTCAACACCAGCAACCCGGCACTCGCCAACGCCTCCTGCTGCGCTGGGGGCAGGGGCTTGTCCGCCGCCAGCGCTTGCGCATCCAGCACCAGCACGCACGGCTGGACGGCCAGCACGCTCTGCCACGGTGCTTCGCGCAACTGCTTGAGCAACTGCGCCGGATGACCCAGGCCCGAGGGTTCGATAAACAGCCGATCGGGCTTAGCCTTACGCAGCAAACGGCCAAGACCTATCTGGAACGGAGCACCGTTCACACAACACAGGCAGCCTCCGGCGACTTCGCCGAGGGCAATGCCATCGTCATCCTGAGTGAGCAAGGCGGCATCCAGGCCGATCTGCCCGAACTCGTTGATCAGCACGGCCCAGCGCTCGTTGGCCGGGCGCTGGGCAAGCAGGTGCTGGATGAGGCTGGTCTTGCCGACGCCCAGGGGCCCGGCAATCACGTGGGTAGGAATGTTCTGCAACATGAGGGGCCATCGTTCGGACCGTGTAGAGCGTTTGATCCTACGCGGTTATGCGAGCCAATCCAGTGTCAGGATCAAGCGGCGCTCGTCGGCCCTCAGTGCGGGTGAACGGTGAATCAGGCCATGGCCTTCATTGCCATGCCATTTGGTGCCCTTGAGCAAGGCGACTTCGCCGCAGTGGATCTGCTCGATACGCTCGGTGGGTTCGGCATCCGGCTGGCTGAGCTTGCGACGGTCCATCACGCCTTCACGCAACCACTGGCTGCCGACTCCGGCATAGGTGGTGATCAGGCGCACCGGCACGTGGTCGACGTGAAAACGCGGGCACATGGCTTTATCCAACAGACGCAGGCGCACGCCGATACGCTTGGCACCAAGCAGACAGGCGAACGCGCTGATCAGCCACGACACATCGGCGATGAAGCCTTCGTAGCCCTCAAGATCACGACAACTCGACGCCAAACCCTGCAAGTTTGGCTCGGCGTCGTCGTTGTTGAGCTCGATGACCATGGAGTCGGCCAACGGCTCGTTGAGCGCCACCAGCAAGGCGCCGAACTCGGCGATGTGCAGCGGCAACTGGCGCTGCCACAGCGCCAGGTTGACGCCGTCTTCGAGGATATCGGACAGCGCCAGCGGGGTGTCACCGCAGGTCTGGCGAATCACGGGACGCAGGGGAATCACCGGGGCCAGCATCAGGCGGCTGCCTCCTCATACCAGGGGCCAAAAGGGTCGGCCAGCAGGCGCCAGCCTTCGACGCCCAGGGCCATTTCTTCATCGGTGAGCAAGCACGCATCCAACTCGGCGCGCATGCGGGTGAAGTCGATGTTCTGGCCGATAAACACCAGCTCCTGGCGGCAGTCGCCAGTGCTCAGTTGCCAGTTGCCCATGATCGCCGCGATGCTCTCTTCGTCCTGAGGCCATTGGCTTTTGGGCACAAAGCGCCACCAGCGGCCGGCAAACCCATGACGCATCAGGCCACCGGCCTGGGACCAACTGCCCGCATCCTGGTGTTTGCTGGCCAGCCAGAAAAAACCCTTGGAACGCAGCAGTTTGCCGTTGACCCACGGGCGGTCGATAAAGTCGAAAAAGCGCTGCGGATGAAACGGGCGGCGAGCTCGATAAGCGGTGGAGGCAATGCCGTACTCTTCGGTTTCCGGCACATGTTCACCGCGCAATTCCTGCAGCCAGCCCGGCGCCTGGGCGGCGCGCTCGAAGTCGAAACGGCCGGTGTTGAGGATCTTGTTCAGCGGCACCTCCCCCATGACCATCGGGATGATTTCCGCCTGGGCGTTGAGGCGTTCGAGGATTGCCATCAATTCTTCACGTTCGCGGCTGCTGATCAGGTCGATCTTGCTGATGAGGATCACGTCAGCGAATTCGATCTGCTCGATCAACAGGTCGGTGATGGAGCGCTCGTCTTCTTCACCGAGGGTTTCACCGCGCGAGGCCAGGCTTTCGGCGGCCTGGTAGTCGAGCAGGAAGTTCATGCCATCGACCACGGTGACCATGGTGTCCAGGCGGGCGATATCGGCCAGGCTTTGCTCGTTTTCATCACGAAAGGTGAAGGTCTCGGCCACCGGCAAGGGCTCGGAGATACCGGTGGATTCGATCAGCAGGTAATCGAAGCGACCTTCCTTGGCGAGTTTTCCGACTTCTTCCAGCAAGTCCTCGCGCAAGGTGCAGCAGATGCAGCCGTTGCTCATCTCCACCAGTTTTTCTTCGGCGCGGTTGAGGGTGACGTCGCGCTGGACTTCACTGCCATCGATATTGATTTCGCTCATATCGTTGACGATCACCGCCACCCGCAGATTTTCGCGGTTGCGCAGGACGTAGTTGAGCAGCGTGCTTTTACCGGCGCCGAGAAAGCCGGACAACACAGTAACGGGGAGGCGATTGGGCATCAGGTATTCCTCATCAGGGTTGGCCGGTCAAATCGCCCGTTTATGGCGTTCGCGCAGCTCTTCACGTTCTTTGGCTTCGATACACAGGGTGGCGGTAGGACGCAGCAACAAGCGCTGCAGGCCGATGGGCTCGCCGGTCTCGCGGCACCAGCCGTACTCGCCGCGTGCCAGCAATTCGAGGGCGTCGTCGATCTTGTCCAACAGCTTCTTTTCCCGCTCCAGCAGGCGCAGTTGCCATTGGCGCTGTTCTTCGGCGCTGCCCACATCGGCAGGGTCGCTGTTGGTTTCCTGCTCGCGCAGCAGCAGGAATTCGGCGTCGATACGCGCTTGCAGCTCATTGCGTTGCGCCAGCAGCAACTCACGGAAGAAGCCTTGCTGGGCTTCATTCATATAGTCGGCGGGCGGTTGGGCCAGCAGGTCTTGTTCGGTCATGGAGAACGGTTCACGGGTCAGGCTGTGCTTTAATGTTATAGTATAACAATACAAATAAGCCAATCCCCTCTTGCTCACCACGACGAAGGGCGCAATGCTTGAACACTTCCCTGCCACGAGAAACCTGATGAAATACCTGGTGTGCGCCCTGTTTTTGGCTGCGGCGGGACCTGCCTGCGCCCAGGCCCCCAACCTGTTGGCCCACTGCACGCGCAGCGCCAACCTGCTGGCTTGTGTCGACCCATTGGGCAATGCCTACAGCGTGGCGACGGTCGGCAGTACCACGTATCTGCGCGGATACGAGGTGATAGGCAAGCGCTACTGGGCACAGACCAACAGCCGCTACGGGCAGCTGACCTTTTTTACCGGGTTGGCGTCGGACGGTGAGGCGTGGGTCGGCTACACGCGGCGCGTGGGCTGGACCACCCTCAACCGGTTTTCCAGTTCGGGTGGTGCCAGCGCAAAATTCACCTGCAGCCGTATAACGGGTTGCTAGACCTGGGCGTTCTTCTGTTCCTGCACCCACGCCATGTAGCTGTTCATCGGTGGGTTCTTCTGGAAATACTTTTTCAAGCCTTCGAACAACCCATCGGCAACCGCTTGTTGATGCCGCGCGGTAACCAGCCGCGCACTGTCACGCGCATTGGAGATAAACCCGGTTTCCACCAGGATCGACGGCACGTCGGGTGACTTGAGCACCGCGAATCCCGCCTGTTCCACGCGTTTCTGATGCAGGCTGGTGATGCCTTCCAGGCTGCCCAGGATCGAGTGGCCCAGTTGCAGGCTGGAGGCGATGGTAGCGTTCATCGACATGTCCAGGATTACCCCGGCCAGCATCGGGTCCTTGTCCTTGAGATTGAGCAGGCTGGTGGCGCCGAGCAAGTCGGCACCGTTTTCCCGTTGCGCCATGAACCGCGCCGTGGCGGACGTCGCGCCGCCTTCGGACAGGGCATACACCGACGCGCCCGAGGCGGTGATGCGTGGTGCCGCGTCCGCATGCACGGAGATGAACATGTCGGCATTGTGCTTGTGGGCGATCTCCACCCGTTTGCGCAGCGGTACGAAGAAATCGTCGTTGCGCACCAACTTCACGTCAAAGCCTTTCTCGCGCTTCAAGCGTTTGGCCAACAGTTGCGCAATGGACAGCACCACGTCTTTTTCACGCTGGCCCTTGGAGCCGACTGCACCCGGGTCCTTGCCGCCGTGGCCGGGATCCACCACCACGATGATGTCGCGCTTGGGGTGGGCCTTGTCCACGCGCGGCGCAGGTTCAGCGGCCATCTGGCGAGGCACCTGGGTGGCGCTGGTCAGGTCCAGCACCAGGCGATGACCCTGGCCGTCCTGAGGCGGCAATAGAAAGCTGTTGAGCTGCATCGGTGCGACCAGGTCCAGCACGATGCGTGTATCGCCTTTACCAAAATGCCCCGAGCGAATCGAGGTGATGCCGCTGTTCTTCAACGCCAACTGAGAGAAATCACCGCTGAGCCCGGCCCCGCTCAGGTCAATGATCAGGCGCTCCGGCGCGCTCAGGGTGAAGGTCTTGTATTGCACCGGGCCGCTGAGGTCGAACACCAACCGCAGCTTGTCGTCCGAGCGCCACAGGCGAGCATTACGAATCTGTGTGGCATGGGCGGCAAACGGCAAAGTGAACAGCGGACTGGCCAGAAGCAGGTTAAGAAGCTGACGTCTGTGCATGAAAAGTTACCGCAAAAAGGAGCGTCCCTGCTCGACATGACTGAAAAAAGGCTGGCGCAGAAAAACCATCGTCGACACAATAGTTATACTATAACATGTCCTTTTATTTCCAATGATGGACCTGCTCATGAATGCGCTGACTCTGCCGGATATCGCCGCGCAGGCTTCACGCCAAGCCTTGCCACTCGACTGGGTAGGCATGTGCGGCATCGCCCTGCCGATCCTCATCGACGGCGAGCGTCTTGCTGCTACTGCCGATGCCGGCGTAAGCCTGGATGATGGCGCCGCCCGTGGCATTCATATGTCACGCCTGTACCTGGCGCTGGAGATGCTCGACCAGCAGCCGCTTACACCTGCACTTCTGCGTAATGTACTGCAGCGTTTTCTCGACAGTCATGAAGGTTTATCTAATAACGCCTACCTGCGTATCCATACCGATCTGCTGCTCAAGCGCTCGGCGCTGGTCAGCCCGTTGGCTGGCTGGAAAGGCTACCCGGTGAGCATCCAGGCCCGCCTGGAAAACCAGATGTTCCACGTGGAACTAAAAATTGACGTTACCTATTCCTCAACCTGCCCGTGCTCCGCCGCCCTCGCCAGGCAATTGATTCAGCAGCAATTTCTGCAAGACTTCGGCAACACCCCGCTGCAGCATGAAGACGTGTTGACCTGGCTCGGCAGCGCCAACGGCATCGTCGCCACACCTCACAGCCAGCGCAGCAGCGCGCAGTTGCTGATCGAGCTGGACGGCGACCAACCCAGCCTGCCCTTCACCGAACTGATCGATAACGTCGAAGCCGCCCTCGGCACCGCCGTACAAACCGCTGTAAAACGCGCGGACGAACAGGCCTTCGCCCTGGCCAACGGGCAGAACCTGATGTTCTGCGAAGACGCCGCCCGCCGCCTGAACCTCGCCTTGAAACGCTCGGATGCGGTCAACGCCTTCCACCTGAAAGTGATCCACGCCGAAAGTCTGCACGCGCACGATGCCGTGGCGGAAAGCCGCTGGACGAGAAACCCTGCATGATCACCTGCACCGCCTTACGCTGGGGCGCCCCAGGCCAACCGCTGACGCCCGCCCTCGACCTCACTCTGGAAAAAGGCAGCCTCACCGGCATCATCGGCGCCAATGGCACCGGCAAAAGCAGCCTGCTCAAGGTCATCGCCGGCCTGCAAAAGCCCTTAGCGGGCAAGGTCACGGTAGCCGTTCCACGCCGTGGCGGTCTGTCGTTTCTGCCGCAGCAACAGCACCTGGACCGCCAGTTCCCGATCAGCCTGCAAGAGCTGGTCGCCGCCGGCTTCTGGGGCACCCAGCTCTCCCCGCAACAACGCAGCCGGCGCCTTGAAGCCGTGCTGGAAGACTGGTGCCTCAGCGGCCTGGAACATCGCCCGCTGATGGCTCTCTCCGGCGGCGAACTGCAACGCGCCCTGCTCGCGCGCATGAGCCTGGCCGAAGCGCCGGTGCTGCTGCTCGATGAACCCCACGCCGCCCTCGATGAAGCAGGCCAGGCGCTGTGCTGGAAACACATCCACGCCTGGCACGATCAAGGCCGTACGCTGATCGTGGTCTGCCATGACCTTGCCTCCGTGCGCCATCACACCCAGCACGTGGTGCAGATCAAGAATACCGGCTGCCTGTTCGGCCCCAGCAAAGAGCTGATCCGCCCACAGCCCCAAATGCAGGTGGCCTGATGCACTTCGCCGCCCACCTGTGGATGCCCTTCCTCGACTTCGTGTTCATGCGTCGTGCGTTGATCGGCGGACTGGTACTTGCCTGCAGCACCGCGCCGCTGGGCGTGTTCCTGATCCTGCGACGCATGAGCCTGATCGGTGACGCCGTGGCCCACGGCATCCTGCCCGGCGCCGCACTCGGTTTCTGGTTTGCCGGCCTCAGCCTGCCGGCCCTGACCATCGGCGGCCTCGGCGCCGGCTTGAGCATGGCCGGCCTGTCCGCGTGGATCACCCGTCGCACCGGCCTGCGTGAAGACGCCAGCCTCGCCGCCATCTACCCCATCTCCCTCGCCGCCGGCGTGTTGATCCTCGGCATCGCCGGCAAGCGCCTGGACTTGCTGCACCTGCTGTTCGGCTCGGCCCTGGCGGTGGATGAAACCACCCTCACCGGCATGCTCTGGGTCTCCGGGTTCAGCCTGATCGCCATGGCGGTGATCTACAGACCGTTGCTGCTGGACACTCTCGATCCGCTGTTCCTGCAAACCGTCAGCCGCCTCGGCCCACTGGCCCACGGGTTGTTCCTGACCCTGGTGGTGCTGAACCTGGTGATCGGTTTCCAGGCCATCGGCGCCTTGATGGTGGTGGGCTTGATGATGTTGCCGGCCATCGCTTCACGTTTCTGGAGCCGGCGCCTGCCGGTGTTGATCGCGGTATCGGCGGTGCTGGGAAGCCTGTCGGTGTGGCTGGGTTTGTTGTTGTCGTTCTACTACTCGTTGCCCAGCGGCCCGGCCATCGTGCTGGTGGCGGGTGCCGGGTATCTGCTGTCCGTGGTCTTCGGTCCGGTGCACGGCTTGCTGCGCCGCCCGCCCTCCCTTACATCCCAATGAGGTGTTTCCCAATGCGCGCTTTACTCGTGCTGTTCAGTCTGCTGCTGCCGTTGTCGATGGCCCAGGCCGCCGACAAACTCCAGGTGGTGACCAGTTTCAGTATTCTCGATGACATCACCCACCAGATCGGTGGCGATCACATCCAGATCAGCAACATGGTCGGCCCTGACGCCGACGCCCATACCTACGAACCAACGCCGGACGACGCCAAGGCGCTGCTCAAGGCCAAGCTGATCATCAAGAACGGCCTGGGCTTCGAGCCGTGGCTGGACCGGCTGGTGGCCAGCACCGAAACCAAGGCGACCGTGGTCACCGCCAGCAAAGGCGTGATTTCCCACACCATGGAAGAGGACGGCGAAACGATCCCCGACCCCCACGCCTGGCACAACCTGGCCAACGCCGAAATCTACGTGAACAACATCACCAAGGCGCTGGTCGCCGCCGACCCGGCGAACAAGGCTGACTACCTGCGCAACAGCCAGGCCTACCTGAAAGAAATCTACCGCCTGCTGGCCGAAGCCAAGGCCAAGTTCGGTGCGCTGCCAGCAGGCAACCGCCGCATCGTCACCTCCCATGACGCCTTCGGCTACCTGGGCCAGGCCTACGGCATTGAGTTCCTTGCGCCCCAGGGGCTGTCCACCGAACGTGAACCGTCCGCCGCCGAGGTCGCCGCGCTGATCACCCAGATCCGCAAAGACAAAGTCAAAGCGGTGTTCATGGAAAACATCAAGGACTCGCGCCTGCTCAAGCAGATCGCAGACGAAAGTGGCGCGCAGATCGGCGGCACGCTCTACTCCGACGCCCTCGCCGCGCAAGGTCCGGCCAGCACCTTTACCGGGCTGTTCGAATACAACCTCAACACCTTGTGCGCGGCCCTGGGCAAGCCATGACCCTGAGCATGCTCGATCTGGAAGGGGCTGCCGTGGGCAGCCGCTTTCCACTCGGACAGGTGCTCGACGCCCTGCCCTGGAACAGCGACGGCCTGATCGCCGCCATCGCCCAGCAACACGGCAGCGGTGAAGTATTGATGCTGGCCTGGATGAACCGCCAGGCCCTAAACGAAACCCTGGCCACCGGGCAAGTCTGCTACTGGTCACGCTCGCGTCGGCAGCTATGGCGTAAAGGCGAAAGCTCCGGCCATTGGCAACAACTGGTCGAAGCGCGCCTGGATTGCGACGGCGACGCCGTGTTGCTGATCGTCGACCAGCAGGGCCCGGCCTGCCACACCGGTCGCCCTACCTGCTTCTACAACGCTATCGATGGCGACTACGTTCACATCCTCACGGAGCCCTCAGCATGATCCGCAAGAACCCATCCGGCGATCTTCCCGTCATTGCCGAATCAGCCTACGTCGACAAGACCGCAATCATCTGCGGCAAGGTCATCATCGGCGAGAACGTCTTCGTCGGCCCCTACGCGGTGATCCGCGCCGATGAAGTCGACGCCAGCGGGGGCATGGACCCGATCACCATCGGCGCCAACTCCAACATCCAGGACGGCGTGGTCATCCACTCCAAGTCCGGCGCGGCGGTGACCATCGGCGAGTTCACTTCCATCGCCCACCGCTCCATCGTCCACGGCCCCTGCAGCGTCGGCGACCGTGTGTTCATCGGCTTCAACAGTGTGCTGTTCAACTGCGCCGTGGGTGATGGCTGCGTGGTGCGTCACAACTCGGTGGTCGACGGTCGCGATTTGCCCGCCGCCTTCTACGTGCCCTCCACCACCCGCATCGGGCCCGCCACCGACCTGTCGCAATTCCCGCCGGTCAGCGTAAGCGCCTCGGAGTTTTCCGAAGACGTGGCGCGTACCAACGTCGATCTGGTGCGTGGCTACAAAGCCCTGCAAAACGAGTTCTGAGCCATGAGTCGCGTGCTGATTCGCAATGCCCGCCTGGTGAATGAAGGCCAGGAGTTCGACGCCGATGTACTGGTCGCCAATGGCCGTATCGAGAAGATCGCCGCCAGCCTTGACGGCTATAACGAGCCGGTGGAAATCGACGCCCAAGGCCAGTGGCTGCTGCCGGGCATGATCGATGACCAGGTGCACTTTCGCGAACCCGGCGCGCCGGACAAAGGCAGCTTCTACAGCGAATCCCGCGCCGCCGTGGCCGGCGGCATCACCAGCTTCATGGACATGCCCAACACCAACCCGGCCACCTTGAACCTGCAAGCGCTGGCCGACAAGAAACGCCGTGCCGCCCTGCACTCGGTGGCCAACTACGGCTTTCACTTTGGTGTCAGCAACGAAAATCTCGACACCGTCGCCGCCCTCGACCCGCGTGAAGTCGCCGGGGTGAAAGTATTCATGGGAGCGTCCACCGGCAATATGCTGGTGGATGACCCGCGGATCCTGGAGCGCCTGTTCGCCGAAGTGCCAACCATCCTGCTGGCCCATTGCGAACACACGCCGAGTATCCAGGCCAACGAACAACGTCTGCGCGAGCGCTTCGGCGACAATATTCCCGCCGTCGCGCATCCACTGATCCGCGATGCTGAGGCGTGCTATCGCTCCTCATCTTTTGCCGTGGAGTTGGCCAGGCGCCATGGCACGCGCCTGCATGTGCTGCACCTGACCAGCGCCCGCGAACTGGCGCTGTTCGACGACAAGCCCCTGGCCGAAAAACGCATCACCGCCGAAGTCTGCCTGCACCACCTGCTGTTCGACGACCGCGACTATCACCGCCTCGGCCACCAGATCAAATGCAATCCGGCGATCAAGAGTCGTGCCGACCGCGACGCCTTGCGCCAGGCCTTGCTGAGTGATCGATTGGACGTGATTGGCAGCGACCATGCGCCTCACACCTGGGGGCAAAAACAATTGGGTTACCGAGAGGCGCCGTCCGGACTGCCGCTGGTGCAACACGCGCTGCCGGCACTGTTGGAACTGGTGGCTGACGGGCATCTGCCGCTGACCACGCTGGTGGCGAAGACCAGTCATCGCGTGGCCGACCTGTTCGCCATCCCGGATCGGGGTTACCTACGCGAAGGCTATTGGGCCGACCTGGTGCTGATCAAACCCGAGCCCCACGGCAAGCCGGTGAGCAGCGAGCCGATCCTGGCCCGCTGCGGTTGGACCCCCTTCGCCGAGCGCAGCTTTCGTCATAGCGTCGGCACCACGCTGGTCTCCGGCCACTTGGCCTGGCACAACGGTCAGGTAGTCGACAGTTGCCAGGGCCTGCCATTGCATTTCCTGCGTTAAGCGCGAGGCTTGACCGTACCGCAATCGTTGCCCAGCCACTGGGCGTGACTGTCGAGGCTGCCCTTTTGCTGAATACCAGTGGCATTGAAGGTGCCGTTGATGGTGGTGGTGAATTCCTTCTGACTCTGGAAGGTCGCCACGCCCGTGCCCTGGGCTTTCGGGCAACTGAAGCGGAATTTCCACTGGTTGCCGGTCTTGTCCGTCACTTGCTGTTTGCAGCCCGATTGCGGGTCGGTCAACGGGATAGAATCAGAGGCGACCTGCGCCGGTGTCAGGCACACCTGCACGCCTTTGCCGGCCATGGTGATGCCTTGTTTTTCCAGCATGGCGCGCTGTTCGGGGGTCATTTGTTGCTTGAGTTGACCAAGGATCAGCGACAGGTCCGGCAGGTCCTGGTTATCGACTTTCATATTGCTGGTGGTCAATTCCCACAAGCCTGGCGCCAGCATCTGCGCCTGTGCGGCCACCGGCAGCGACAACCCCATAACCATGGCTAAAGACAGCAGACGTGCATTCATCGGGTAACTCCTGGTTGATGTTGGGCGTTAGACGCCGCCAGGGCGCCAGTGTTGCACGGCAAATAAAATAGCGACATTCGTAAGCAGACATGGTCTGTTAGGTACTTGGATTGCCTGGAGTACCGTCGTCCATGGATTTCTTTGGCCCGCACCTGCTCGCCTACTTCATCGCCACGCTGCACTTTCTCGGGACTCTCGCCGCGATCCACGCGGTGCTGACCGTCAGGACCGCCCAAGGCTCGATCGCCTGGGCCTTGTCGCTGATGTTCATGCCCTACCTCACGTTGATCCCCTACCTGATCTTCGGCCGCAGCACGTTCGACGCCTACATCCAGGCCCGCCGCCAGGCCAACCAGGAAATGCACACCGCGATCACCGCGCTGAACTGGCGCCCCTGGGTCGAGGAAGCCCTCGCGGCGCGCAACTCCAGCGCGTACACCTCTTTGCGCGCCATGCCCAAGCTGGGCCGCATGCCGTGCCTGGCCAACAATGAAGTGCGCTTGTTGATCAATGGCGAGGCCACGTTCAGCGCAATCTTCGAGGCCATTCGCAACGCCAGGACGGCGGTGCTGTTCCAGTTCTTCATCATTCATGACGACGAGCTTGGCCGCCAACTGCACGCGCTGTTGAAGGAAAAAGCGGCTGAAGGCATAGACATCCACGTGCTCTATGACCGCATCGGCAGCCACGCCCTGCCCCACCGATATGTGCAATCGCTGCGGGACGCCGGGGTGAAAGTCAAAGCGTTCGCCACCCGCGGCGGCTGGCTCAATCGCTTCCAGGTCAATTTCCGCAACCACCGCAAGATCGTGGTGGTGGACGGCATCACCGGGTTTGTCGGCGGGCATAACGTCGGCGATGAATACCTGGGCAAGAAACCACCGCTGGCGCCGTGGCGCGATACCCATGTGCAGGTGACCGGCCCGGTGGTGGCGTGTTTGCAAGAGTCGTTTGCCGAAGACTGGTTCTGGGCTGCACGCGAGCTGCCGCCGCTGATCCTGCCGGACGCCTACCCGGAAGACGGCGTGCTCTGCCAATTGCTCGCCAGCGGTCCCGCCGACCCGTATGAAACCTGCTCATTGTTTTTTGTCGAGGCCATTCATGCGGCGACCGAACGCGTATGGATCACCAGCCCTTACTTCATCCCCGACGAAGCGGTGTTCGCCGCCCTGCGCCTGGCAGTGCTGCGCGGGGTCGATGTACGCCTGTTGCTGCCCTCACGGCCCGACCATCGCATCGTCTACGCGGCATCAAGCCTTTACGCGATCGAAGCCGTGCGCGCCGGAGTACGGGTGTTCCGCTACACGCCGGGCTTCCTGCATCAGAAAGTCGTGCTGGTGGACAGCGAAATCAGCGCCATCGGCAGTGCGAACATGGACAACCGCTCGTTCCGGCTGAATTTCGAAGTGATGCTGCTGACAGTCGACGAAGCCTTCGCCCGGGAAGTGGAGCTGATGCTGCTGGACGACTTCGCCCTGGCCCATGAGGTCAGCCAGCAAGAAAACCGCGAGACGCGCCGCCTGCAACAACTGGGCATGCGGGTCGCGCGGCTTATTTCACCGATTCTTTAACACACTGCGTTGAACCCTGTGGGAGGGGCTTGCCCCCTCCCACACTTGGACCTTCATTTTTCGCAGAAACGGGGTTAGCGGTAGATATCTTCCCGCGTCCACGGCAGGTCATGGCTGCCATCGGCATGGGGTTTCACCGCCAGGATCTGGTGCAGGTTGATCCAGCCCCGGGCAAACGCATAGGCGCAACCGGCCAGGTACAGGCGCCAGATGCGTAGCGCCTGCTCCGGCACCATCTTCGCCGCCGCCTCCAGGTTGTCTTCCAGGCGCTCGCTCCAATGGTCCAGGGTACGCGCGTAGTGCAGGCGCAGGCTTTCGACGTCGACCACTTCCAGCCCGACTTCACTGATCTCGGCGGTCATCATTGCCAGGTGCGGCAGTTCACCGTTGGGGAACACATAACGCTCGATGAACTCCCCGGCGCCACGACCGACCGGGCGGCCATCGGTGTGCTTGGCGGTAATGCCGTGGTTCATCACCAGGCCGCCTTCGCGCACGGCGCCGAACAGGGTCTGGCAGTACTGCGCCAGGTTGGCGTGGCCGACGTGTTCGAACATGCCCACGCTCACCACTTTGTCGAAACGGCCGTCTTGCGGCAGGTCGCGGTAGTCGAGCAATTGCAGGTCCACCTGGTCTTCGAGGCCCTCGGCCTTCACCCGTTCCCGGGCCAGGGCCAACTGCTCCTTGCTCAGGGTGATACCAAACACCTTGACCCCGAACTCCCGCGCAGCAAACCGCGCCAACCCACCCCAACCGCAACCTACGTCGAGCAAATACTCGCCCGGCTGCAGCCGCAGCTTGCGGCACAGATGGCGGAATTTGTCTTGTTGCGCCTGGTCGATGGATTCGCTGCCGGTTTCGAAATAACCGCAGGAGTACGCCATGTCCTGGTCCAGCCACAGCTGGTAGAACTCGTTGGACAGGTCGTAATGGTAGGAAATAGCCGCTGCGTCAGTGGCCTTGTCGTGGATCGAGCGCACCGGACGACTCCCCTCGTCGTCTTCGATCAGGGCGTGACTCAATTCGTCACACACCCGGATGACCTCGGAGATGGAGCCTTCCAGCTCCAATTTACCCTCGACGAAGGCTTCGCCCAATGAATCGAGCGTGGGATGGGTCAGTTTCTTAACAACCGTGGGGTCCTTCACCACGATGGTCACACTGGGCTCGGGGCCCAAGTTGAATTCATGGCCATCCCAGAGTCGAAGACGCAGCGGTAGCTGAAGATTCTGTAAGGCCGGTGGAAGTTGCGCGAGCATGAGTAGTCCCCCCTTGTTTCAGACGTCTGCTGTGAGGGTAGACCATCCGAAGACAAAGTAGGAGGCTATCGATTTGATAGCGGTCCTCTATGGGGCTCGGCGCTCGAGCAAACCATCCTGGACCCACTGTTTCAGCCACGTCACGGCTTGCAGTGGAGCACCCTCTGCATAAGTGACTGCCAGTTCCGCGCACAGTTCTGAAAAACGCCAGCCGGTGGTCACCATGCCTGCCAGGGCGCAGATTTCTGCAGGTTCCAGGCTGCGGTAGTGGCACACATTCTGGTGCCGCCATACCAGACAGATCTGCACCGGATCCAGGGTCTGGCTATGGGGGAAGTCTGACTCATCCTTGCTGGCTCGCCAGATCGCCACGGTATTGAAGCGGCAGAAGACCTGTTGCACGGAGGGCGCCAGCGTCACCTGCAGGCCCGGCCAGTCTTCAGGGGCCAGGCTTGCCATGTCGTGAAGGGTCAGCGGTTCGCCCTGCGGCGCGTCGAATGCCAGGGTAAACGCCCACTCCAACCGCGCCAGCTCCGCCAGCGGCACACCTTGCTCCGCCACCAGATACTCAAGGATAAACGTCGGGAAACGCTCGCCCAGCCAGCGCAGGCTGTAATGGGCCGAGGGGTAGCGCCGCACATAGGCTTCGGTCAGCGCGGCAAACTCGTCATCCCCCAGCCAATAGAGAATGGCGCTGAAGTCATGCCGCAAGACGTCCTGCAACCGCGAGATATAGGCGTTGTGATAAATCGCCAGGCCCGTGTCCACATCCAGCGTCGGCCCGCCCAGCAGGGTCGCGGCGAAGCCACTGTTGGCGACAGGTGTTTCGGATAAAAGGTGCTGTTCGAAGGCCAGCTGCCAATCGGTCAGGCGCATAACGATCTCCTGGCCAACGCCATGGCGCCCAGTTCACGGGCTTTGCTGAGCTCGGTAAGCAACTCTTCGAAGGGTGGGAAATGGTCGTCCCGCTCCAGTAGGGTCGACACCGGCCCCAGGTGCTCCAGCGTCTGTTGATAGAGGTCCCACACCGGGTCACACACCGGATGGTCATGGGTATCGACCACGTAGTCGCCGTAGTCCATGTGCCCGGCCAGGTGCAGCTGGCGGATGCTCTGCGGCGGCAGGTTGCGGATAAACGTCCAGGCATCGAAGCCATGATTGCGCGAGCTGACGTACACATTGTTGACGTCCAGCAACAACTGGCACCCCGACAGGTGGGCCAGGGCGTTGAGGAATTCCCACTCGGTGAACTCATCGGCCTTGGAACGCACGTAACTGGAGACGTTTTCCAGCACCAGCGGGCGTTCCAATGTGTCCTGCACTTGGCGCACGCGGGCGGCTACGTGATAGAGGCTTTCTTCGGTGTAAGGCAACGGCAGCAGGTCGTGCAACTGGTGGGCGCTGCCGCGGCTCCAGCACAGATGATCGGACACCCACGCCGGCTGGATACGCTCGGCGAGCTGTCTGATCTGCTTAAGATAGTCGGTGTCGAGGGCATGGGGCCCGCCGATGGACAGGGACACGCCATGCATCACCAGCGGATAACGCTCGGCTATCGCGTCCAGGTAGTACAAGGCTTTACCGCCCTGGACCAGGTAATTCTCGGAGATCACTTCGAACCAATCCACAGCCGGCGATTGTTCAAGGATCTGTTCGTAGTATTCGTTGCGTAAACCCAGGCCGTAACCCAGGAAGGGAAGAGACATGGCCATTGCGGACTCCTGGAAAAGTGTCCGCAGCGGCTTGAAGGCTCGCTGCGGTTGCACTCGGCTTGCGATTACTCGCCGACCTTGCCGCCGGCGGCGTCGCAGGCGGCCTTGGTCATGGCCTTGAAACCGTGACCTTTGCAGACAGCCTGGCCTTTACAAGCGTTTTCAGCGGTCTTGCAATCGTTCATGCCTTTGCAGGAGGTGACGCCGTAGCAATGAACAGTAGCGTCGGCGGCCTGTGCCTGGGTAGCGACACCGGCGAACATGGTGGCGGCAGCGATAGCCAGGGCAGCACCGGAAACGGCATTTTTGATGTTCATTTTTTGTATTCCTCAACGATCAGTAGGGGTGTCGGGCTGAACGGATTGTTCAGTCTCGACACACCACTAGAGTGAGGCCCCTCATCCGCGTTACAGGGGTGCGCAAAAATTTCTGAAATTATTCTTCAAGCTTCAAAAGGGGCTCTTGGAAGCGCAGCAAGCGCCCGGCATTACCCAGGACCAGCAAGGTGCTGAGGTTATGCAACACCGCAGCAATCATCGCCCCGGCAGCGCCCAACCAGCCAAACGCGGCGAATATAACGATCGCCAAGGTCCAGCCCAGACCGATGATCACGTTGACCTGCAACGTCTGCCGGCACTGGCGGCTCAAGCGCACGCACGTCCCCAGGCGCCGCAGGTCGCTGCCGATCAACACCACATCCGCCGATGCCAGGGCAATATCCGCCCCGCCCGCGCCCATGGCCACGCCGACCACACCGGCCTTGAGCGCCAGCGAATCATTGATGCCATCCCCCACGACCATCGGCCGGAAACCGCTGCCGATTTCACCCAGCACGCGGTTGAGCTTGTCTTCCGGCAGGGCCTGGGCTTGGACGTCACTGATGCCCACATCCAGCGCCAGGCTGTCGGCGACGCTCTGGCGGTCGCCGGTGAGCAACAGTTGACGACCGAGGCCAAGGTCGCGCAGCTCTTGCAGGGCCTGGCGGGCCTCCGGCTTGACGCTATCGGCCAGCAACAGCCAGGCCAGAAACTGACCGTCCAACGCCAGCCCGGCGATGGGCCCATCGTGGTTCGGCACCGGCGTGGTCGCAATGCCCAACTGCTCGAACAATTCCGGGCGGCCCAGAGCCGCTTCGCCCTGATCGGTCTGCGCCACCACGCCGAGGCCCTGGCGTTCGCGGATATCCGTCAGCGCCAGCCTGTGTTCCTGCGTCGCCAACCCCGCCAACGCCCGGCTGACCGGGTGGCTGCTGGCCGAACCCAGGCTCGCCGCCAGGTTCAACAACACCTGCCGGTCCGGCGCCGTGGTGTCGATGGCGTGCAGACGCAGAGCGCCATAGGTCAGGGTGCCGGTCTTGTCGACCACCAGGGAGGTCAGGTCCGCCAGTTCTTCGAGGAACGCCGAGCTGCGAATCAGAATCCCATGCCGTGCCGCCACGGCGATCCCGGCAATCGCCGTGGCCGGCGCCGACAGCACCAACGCACACGGACACGCCGCCACCAGCACGGCAAGCATCGCCTGGGCATCATTGGTCACAAACCAGGTCACCGCCGCCAGCAGCAGCACCAGCACCATATAGCTGCCGGCGTACCGCTCCAGCAACCGCGTGATCGGCGGCTTGGAACGCTCAGCGTTCTGCATCAGTGCGATGACTTTGCCCAGGGTGGACTCGTTACCGGTGCGGGTCACTTGCAGGCGCAGCAACCCATCGAGGTTGATCGCCCCACCAAACACCTGCACACCCACGCTGGCTTCCAACGGCACCGACTCACCGGTAATCGGCGCCGTGTCCAGGCTCGCCTGGCCTGACAGCACCACGCCATCCGCCGGCACCCGGTCGCCGGCACGCACCTCGACGATGTCACCGGTATTCAGCGTGCCATTGTCTACTTCCCGGATGCTGCCATCGGCCTGCACCAAACGCGCATGGCTGCGGGTCAGCTTGCCCAGGGCATGGATCGCCTCCTGGGAGCCGATCACGCTGCGCTCTTCCAGCACATGACCAAAAATCATGATGATCGGCAGCAACGCGGCGGTCAGCAGGTCACCCGTGGCCCAGGCGCCGAGCATGGCCAGGGCGATCAGTTGGTCGGTGATGCCATGCAGGCTGGGGAATCGCAGGCTGTACCACGCCGAACGCATCACCGGCACTGCCACCAACAGCGATGCGACACCCAGCAGCAACTGGCTCACACCGCTCTGGTCCGGCGCCAGCCAGCGCCACACCAGGCCCAGCACCAGCAACCCCAGGGCCAACATAGCCAGGGTCAATTGCCGGGCAGCGCTGCGCTGTTCTGCAGAGGTCAGCATGGGTGCGCTCATTGTTCGGCTCCCTGGATGATCAAGCGAGCGTCGTCTTTCGGATCGACCGTGGTCACGGAACCAGCCTGGCCGAGAATCTTCGGCAGGCGCTCGCGGTACAGGCGCAGCAGCAAGCCCGGGTCTTTCACCTGGGCCAGGCTGGCGACGGTGGCGGTCTGCGCCTGGGCATTGGCCAGGCGTTCACTGGCCTGGGCATGGGCGACTTGCACCAGGCGGTCGGCCTGCTGGGTCGCGGTCTGGGTGAGTTTCTCGGCGTCGGTGCGCGCATTGGCCACCGCCTTGTCGGCCTGCTGGCTGGCGGTGAGTACCGCATTGAAGGCATTCACCGCCGGGCCCGGCAGGCTCGACTGCACGTCGACGCGAGTCACTTCGATGCCCAACCCCAAGCCTGTGGACGCTAGCTCCACGAGGCGCTTGTTGATGCCTTGCACCAGGTCGCCGCGCAGCCGTTCGCGACGTTCGGCGGCGCCGTTGTCGGTGCCGATCAGTTCGGGGCGAGCCACCAGGATCGTGTCCAGGTCACGTGCGGCGGCCAGGGCCACGGCGCTGCGGGTCACCAGTCGATCCAGGGCGGGCAGCACATGCTCACCCTGCAACACAAAGGCGTAAGGCTCGGTGACTTTGTAGAACACCCGCACATCCAGTTGCACCACGCCGGCATCGCCGGTCAGCAGGTACCCGGAGCCGGCCAGTGCATCACTCAGCGGCGTGGCGAAACTGGCTACGCGGTCGGCCTGGGTCGCCGCATCGGAGCGCAACAGGTTCTCCACCCGACGCTCGATCACCCGGTCAGCCGCCGGCAACAGCACCACCTGCTCGAACGGCTGCGGCCACGCCAGCAACAGCCCGGCATTCTGGATGCGGTCGAGGGCGCCGAAGTGCAGCACCACGGCACGGTTCTGCGGGTCGATCTGGCGCACATTGGAAAACGCCCAGGCCAGTGCCGCCAGCACCGTCACTGCGTACAGCGCCAGGAACGTCAGGCGCCCGGCCTGGATCCATGGGCTGTCCGGGCTCTCACGCTCGGTCATGGCTGGATGTCCTTCGGCCCGTCTACCAAGGCACGGAACGGCGCAGCGTCGGTGCGCAGGATGATCTTGGTGCCCGGCGTGACCACGGTGCCCAGGGTATCCAGCGAGCGCAGCAGGTTATACAGCTGTGGATTGCCGGCGTAGGCACGGCCGTAGATCTGCGCGGCTTCGACCCGGGATTGCGCTTCGATATCGGCGGCTTTCACCGTGGCATCGGCCTGCATGATGCGCGCATCACGCTCGGCGGCAGAGCGGATCTGCGCCGCCTCGCGCTTGCCCACGGCGGTGCGTTCGGTGGCGATGGTTTCACGCTCGGCACGCATGCGGTCGACGGTGGCCGTCAGGGTGACCGACGGCAGCGTCAGCCGTTCGATACCGACCTGTACCACACGCACCCCGTAAGTATTGAGCAATTGTTGATCAATCTGCTGGCGCAGTTGTGCTTCGAAATCAGCGATGCGCACCTGGCTGGCGTCGGTGTTGATCAGGCTCGACAGGTCGAAGCTGGCCGCCGTGGTTTCCAGCGCCGAGCCGACGAAGGTGCGGATCTGCCGCGCCGCTTCATCCGGCTGGTTCTGCACCGCACGCATGAAGCGCTGCACATTGTCCGCATCGCCCTGTACCTGCCACGCCACGTAGGCCTGCACGATGATGCGCAGGCCATCGCGGGTGCCCACATCCTGCAGACCGCTGGAGGTGGTGCGCAGGCGCAAATCCACCGGGATCGCCGCTTCGAACGGTGCCGGCCAACGCCAGCCCAGGCCGGGCTCCAGCAGCACCCGCGCCGGGTTGCCGAACCGGGTAATCACCGTGGCCTCGCCGGACCGCACCTGCACCAGGCTGGCGGCTGCAACTGCAAACAGCACCAGCAACGCCGCCCAGGCCATGCGCCGCCAGGGGAATGGGCCGGCAGCGTGCTCGTCACCGTGATGATGATGGTGGTGATGGCCATGATGATGACCGTGATCGTGGGAATGAGCGCTCAACGGACCGACTCCTTATTGAACGGCTTTACGCGGCAGCGAAGGATCGGCCGGCAAGGTAAAAGAACGCAGATCGATCGTCGGCGCGCCATCGGCGCCCAGGCGGTGATCCAGGATAAGCAGCTTGGCGTGGGCCAGGCCCTGGCTGAGTAGACCGAGGTACTGTTCCAGCACGAACGCCTGCCCGGCGGTGGCATAGGCCTTTTGTTCAGCGGCAAAACGCAGGTCGGCCGCCTGGGCGCCAGCGTTCACTTCACGGGCGCTGGCCGTGGCCTGGTCGCGGGCGGTACTGGCTTGCAACAAGGCCTGGTTGGTTTGCTCGCTGGCCGCGCCGCGCTCGCGGGAGATCAGCGCCTGGGCGCCGATCTGCGCGGCTTGCACGCCGTGGTAGGCGTTGGCGGCACCGGCCGGCGGGTGGATCGCCTCGACCACCGTGGCGAGGATTTCCACGCCACTGTCGAGTTTTTGCAGATCGGCCTGTACGGCGCGGCCGATTTCGTCGGCCAGGCTGGTGCGTTGTTCGCCGAGCAATTCGTCGAGGGTGCGCGAGGCAAAGTCATGTACGAGGATGCGGCTGGCGGTGCTGCGGATCAGGGTCGGCACGTCCGCGCTGTTATAAGTGGCGGCGAGCGCGGCCTGGTCGCTGAGGCCGATGCGGTAGACGAAACGCACGTCCATGTTGACGATCTGGAAGCCCTGCTTGTCGCCGCTGCTGCTGGCGATCACCTGGGACTTATCGTTCACATGGCTGGCGTCCCACAAGCGGTTGGCGATCAGCGGCGCCGGGCCTTCGGCGGGCGTCAACGCCGGCGCGGCGGCGTCGCTGACACTGGTGGCCAGCTCGTGCACCACGCCGTTTTCGACGCTGATCACGCGGCCCAACGGCCAGGGCAGGCCGGCATGCAAACCGGGGCCGAATACCTGGATGGGTTTACCGAAGCGTTCATAAATCCCACGGCCTTGCAGCGGCACTTCATGCACGCCGGTCAGTGCCCAACCTACTGCCAGCACCACCAGCAGCACCGGCAGGAACGCCCGGCGCATGTAGGTAAACGCCCAGATCTGGCGCAGGTCGATGCCGAAGCGGTTATGCAATTCGTGCTGCAAGGCGAGCAAGGGTTGAGGCGGCCAGCGCAGCAGCCCGGCGATAAAACTGTGCGCCATCAGGCGGGGCTCAAGGCGGGGCTGGCGTGGGCTGAACAGCGACAACACGGCCCTCAGTACAAACTCCAGCGAGACCAGCGCGGGCAGCAGGCCGATCAACACCGCCAGGCGCAATGGCCAGATGGACTCGGCACCAGCGAACAACAGGCAAATCGCGCTGACTACCAGGCACACAATCGCCACCCGACTCAACTGCGCGAGCTGCCCGGCTTCCGGCCATTGCGCGACGGTTTCCTGGGCCAGGCGACGTTCAAATACCAGCAAGCCAAACGCCAGGGCCAACGCCAGCGCGGCGCCGATGCTGGCCGACTGGCCGACCGGTGCAGCGGGCAACCCCAGGTTCCAGAACTCGACAATGCTGATCAACGCCAGCAACGCCCAGCCGCCAAGCCACAACACGGGCGTGCCGATCTGCGTGCCAAAACGCTGCATCAGCCGTGCATAGCGGCCGGGATCTTCAAGCGGCACTTCAGCCGCGGGTTGCTCCATCGCCTGGGCGCGCCAGTCCGCCACCCACCACGCCGATTGCAATCCGGCCACCAGCAGCAGCAACGCCGACGCACAGTTGATCAACACAACCGGCCAGATCGACAGCGGCGCAAACAGCGCGACAAACAGCGCCAGCACCCAACCGGCAACGGCCAGCACCGTCAGGCTGATACCAGCCTGGCGCAATCGACGGGCATGAAACGACCCTTGTTGAAAACGCGGAAGGCCTTCCACCGAAGCGCCGTCAGCTTCCAGATCCACTTGCATCCACTCAACGCTCACGTGTACATAATTCGTTACGATATAACACGGAGCGTGAAATTTTTGTTCGAAAAACATTGCTTTAAGCGGTACACCGTTCCCGTGTGGGAGGGGGCTTGTCCCCGACAGCGGTGTGTCATCCAACACCGGTATCAACTGGCCCACCGCCATCGGGGGCAAGCCCCCTCCCACATTTGATCTACCGCATCGTCAAGATCGTGATTAACCCCCCATAAACGCGAGCCATCACTAGTGCCGGCAACGAATTATCGTCACACTCCAGAACAGTTTTTCGCGGGCTCACAGACAAGGAAGCGTCACCCCCCATGATTTCGATCTATCAGCTCAAGCCGCGTTTTCAAAACCTGCTGCGTCCACTGGTGCAGCGCCTCTACGACAACGGCACCACCGCCAATCAGATCACCGTTTTGGCCGGCGTGATTTCGCTGCTGGTCGGCCTGCTGATCGCCAGCTTCGCCACCCACCTGTGGCTGTTCGCGCTGATCCCGCTGTGGATGATCCTGCGCATGGCGCTCAACGCCATCGACGGCATGCTCGCCAGGGAATTCGGCCAGCAATCGCGCCTGGGCGCCTACCTGAATGAGCTGTGCGACGTAATCGCCGACAGCGCGCTGATCCTGCCATTCGCACTGATCCCAGGTGTGAGCCTGGTGCCGGTGCTGCTGGTGGCGCTGCTGGCGGTGTTCAGCGAGTACGCCGGTGTGCTCGGTCCGATGGTCGGTGCTTCGCGCCGCTATGACGGGCCGATGGGCAAGAGTGATCGTGCCTTTGTGCTCGGCGTACTGGCCACCGGCGTGGCGCTGGGCTGGCTGGGCGTCGGCTGGGTCGACGCGGTGATGTGGCTGGTGGCCGCCCTGCTCGCCTACACCCTGGTCAACCGGGTGCGCCAGGGCCTTAAAGAACAACAAGAAACCTCACCGATTGCATAAGGATTTTTGCGATGCGCGAACAGCAAGAGCACACCTTCAGTACCCATGATGGCGTCGAGCTTTTTTATCGCCACTGGCCGGCCACGGAAACCACCGGTCAGCGCCAGGCCATCGTGCTGTTCCATCGCGGCCACGAGCATTCCGGGCGTATCGCCCACCTGGTGGATGAGCTGAACCTGCCGCAATTCGACTTCTTCGCCTGGGACGCCCGCGGCCACGGCCAATCCCCCGGCGAGCGCGGCGACAGCCCCAGCTTCGCCACCAGCGCCCGCGATGTGCAGACCTTCTGCGACCACATCGGCGCCACTTACGCCATCGAGGAAGAAAATTTTGCCGTCGTCGCGCAAAGCGTCGGCGCGGTGATTGCCGCGACCTGGGTGCATGATTACGCACCGAAAATCCGCGCGCTGGTGCTTGCCTCCCCGGCGTTCAAGGTCAAGCTCTACGTGCCCTTCGCCCGGCCGGGCCTGGCGTTGATGCGCAAGTTTCGCGGCAACTTTTTCGTCAACAGCTACGTAAAGGCCAGGTTCCTCAGCCATGACCCGGAACGCGTGGCGTCCTACGACAGCGACCCACTGATCACCAAGGCCATTTCGGTCAATGTGCTGCTGGGCCTGTACGAAGCCGCCGACCGGGTCGTAGCCGATGCCCAGGCGATCCAGGTGCCGACCCAGTTGCTGGTCTCCGGCTCCGACTTTGTGGTGCACCGCAAGCCCCAGCAACAGTTCTTCGACCGCCTGGGCAGCCTGAAAAAAGAGCTGCACGTTCTCCCCGGTTTCTTCCACGACACCCTCGGCGAACGTGATCGCGCCACCGCTGTGAGCAGCGCCCGGCGCTTCATCCTGCAGAACTTCGAACACCCGCTGGATCGCGCTTCGCTGCTGGACGCCGACAAACTCGGCGCCACCTGCGCCGAATCCGAAGCCCTGGCCGCACCGCTGCCGCGCAACTCCCTGCGCGACCTGTACTGGCGCATGACCCGCGCCAGCATGGGCCTGGGCAAGAACCTGTCGGACGGGGTGAAACTGGGCTTCGATACCGGTTTCGACTCCGGCAGCACTCTGGACTACGTGTACCGCAACACGCCTACCGGCAAAGGCGGGCTGGGGCGGATGATCGACACCAATTACCTCAACTCCATCGGCTGGCGTGGTATTCGCCAGCGCAAGCTGAATGTGGAGGAACTGCTGCGCCTGGCCATGGCCAAGTTGCGCGGTGAAGATCGTGAAGTGCGCATCGTGGATATCGCCGCCGGCCACGGTCGCTACATCCTGGAAGCCTTGCAGGGCGTGTCGCCGCTGCCGGAATCGATCCTGCTGCGCGACTACAGCGACATCAACGTGCGCGACGGTGGCGCGTTGATTCGCGAGAAGGGTTTGGGGGATATCGCGCAGTTCGTCAAAGGTGATGCGTTTGATCGCCTGGACCTGGCGGCACTCGACCCCAAGCCGACCCTGGCGGTGGTGTCCGGGCTGTATGAGTTGTTTGCCGATAACGGCATGGTCGGCGGTTCGCTGGCCGGGCTGGCCGAAGCAGTCGAGCCCGGCGGTTACCTGGTCTACACCGGCCAACCCTGGCACCCACAGTTGGAATTGATCGCCCGTGCCCTGACCAGCCACCGCCAGGGCCAGGCCTGGGTGATGCGCCGGCGCAGCCAGGCGGAAATGGATCAACTGGTGGAGGCGGCCGGTTTCCGCAAAATCACCCAGCGTGTGGATGAGTGGGGCATTTTCACCGTGTCCCTGGCACAGAAGATCTGAACATGCGCGAACCCGGTTTATTGAAACCCGCGGTGCTGTGGCTGCTGCTATTGGCGCCGCTGTTCTTCAGCACCTACGGCTTTGCCACCTGGGTCACCAGCCAGCGCAGCGACGTCGGCACGCTGGTGTTCGGCTGGGAAACCCATATGCCGTTCTGGGCATGGACGATCGTGCCTTACTGGTCCATCGACCTGCTATATGGGTTTTCGTTGTTGTTGCCCAACACCCGGCATGAGCTGAAGCAACATGCACTGCGCTTGCTGAGTGCCCAGGTGATTGCCGTGAGCTGCTTCCTGCTCTGGCCGTTGCGCTTTACCTTCGAACGGCCGGAACTGGATGGTGTGTTTGGCTGGCTGTTTGCGGTGTTGGCCGGGTTCGACAAACCGTTCAATCAGGCGCCCTCGCTGCACATCGCGCTGCTGGTGATCCTGTGGGTCATGTACCAGCGCCACACCCAAGGCGTATGGCGTTGGCTGGTACATGGCTGGTTCGCGTTGATCGGTATTTCGGTGCTGACCACTTATCAACACCACTTTATCGACTTACCCACAGGCGCCCTCGCCGGGTGGATTTGTGTGTGGCTGTGGCCGGTGGAACATCCGAGCCCGTTGTTGAGTGCACGGCTGACGCGAGATCCCAAGCGCTGGCGGTTGGGCGTGCGCTATGGGCTTGGCGCGGTACTGTTGGCGATTCCAGCGTTTGTACTGGGCGGTTGGTGGCTGTGGCTACTGTGGCCGGCGGTTTCCCTCGCCTTGATCAAGGCCAATTACTTGGTGCTGGGGGCTTCGGGCTTCCAGAAACGCACTGACGGCCAACAGACGCCCGCTGCACGCTGGCTATATGCACCCTATCTGGCCGCCGCCTGGATCAACTCGCGCCTGTGGACACGCAAACATCCACAGCCCGACCTGATTGTGGATAACGTCTGGCTCGGGCGTATTCCTGCCACAAGCGAGCAAGTGCCCTTCAAGGCCATCGTCGACCTGTGTGCCGAATTACCGATTAATCCACAGGGGCGGGCCTATCAATCCATCCCGGTACTCGACCTGATCGCGCCCACGCCTGCCGAATGCCTGCAAGCCGCCCAAGCCATCGAACGTCTGCGCGCCAGCGGCCCCTTGCTGGTGTGCTGCGCCCTCGGCTACTCGCGCAGCGCTACCGCCGTCGCCGCCTGGTTGCTGCACACCCGGCGCGCCGCGACGGTAGAGCAAGCGCTGTCTATCATTCGTACAGCACGGACCGATGTGGTCCTGCGCCCCGCACACCGAGAAGCGTTGGAGGGATTGCCCCATGCCCGCTGATATGGAACTGCAGGTGGTCGCCAGCCTGCTGCGTCGTGGCCGTTCGCTGGATCAGTTATCCACAGGCCTGACGCTGGCCGGTGTGCTGTTCGGCATGGCGCAGTTGTTGATGGCGAGTATTTCGATCATCTGCCTGCTGCTCAGCCTGTGGATGATTATCCTCGGGCTGCTGCAAAAGTACTGGGCGCTGCGCGTGGCGTTCGACGCCGACCTGTTCGCCCTGCTGGCTCGCGACATCGAGCGCACGCCGGACCTCGACCAGGCCCTGGTGACGCTCGGCCTGCAATCGGCCAAGCGCATTGGCCGGCCCTGGGCTGAACGCCGTCGCGGCGCGCTCAAACTGTTGCGCAAACAAGCCTGGCTGCTCGGCGCGCAAGCGCTGCTGACCCTGGGCGTGATCCTCGCCAGCCCTTGGCTGCCTTTCGCCGGATAAGGAATCCCCATGTTCGAACCCGTGGTCGCCACGCTGATTACCTCCATGGCCCGCACCGTCACCGGCGCCCGCAGCCTGTGGCTTGGGTGCGCGCCGGTGCCGGTGCAACGCATCTACTTCGCCAACCACAGCAGCCACGGCGACTTTGTGTTGCTCTGGGCGTCATTGCCGCAAAACCTGCGTAAATTCACGCGCCCGGTGGCCGGCAGTGATTACTGGAACAAAAGCGCCCTGCGCCGCTACATCATCAACCGGGTGTTCAACGGCGTGTTGATCGACCGCGAACGCAAGGACCCTGTGGATAACCCTCTACAGCCGATGCTCGACGCCCTGGAAGGCGGCGACTCGCTGATCATCTTCCCGGAAGGCACGCGCAACCTCGAAGACGGCCTGCTGCCGTTCAAAAGCGGCCTTTATCACCTGGCGAAAAGTTACCCACAGGCCGAGTTGATCCCCGTGTGGATCGCCAACCTCAACCGCGTCATGCCCAAGGGCCGCGTGCTGCCGCTGCCTTTGTTGTGCACCACCAGCTTCGGCGCCCCGCTGCAATTGGAAGACGGCGAAGACAAAGCCGCCTTCCTGGCCCGTACCCGCGATGCTCTGCTCGCCCTTGCTCCGGAGCACGTCTGACATGGATAGCCAAACCCTGATGTTGTTCGGCGGTATCGGCGCGATTCTGGTGCTGGCCTCGCTGATCGGCCTGATCCTCAAACTGCGCACCCGTGGTACGCCCAACGCGGTGATCGACAACCTCAACGCCCGCATCAACGCCTGGTGGGTGATGGTGGTGGTCATCGGCATCGCCTTCTGGCTCGGCACCGGCGCGGTGATCTTGCTGTTCTACGCCGTCTCGTTCTACGCCCTGCGCGAATTCCTCACGCTCACCCCCACCCGCCGCAGCGACTATCCCGCGCTGGTCGCCGCGTTCTACCTGGCGCTGCCGCTGCAATACCTGCTGATCTATTCGGACTGGTACGGGCTGTTCTCGATTTTCATCCCGGTGTACGTGTTCCTGCTGCTGCCGATCCTCGCCTCCCTGGGTGGCGACAGCACGCACTTCCTCGAACGTGCCTCGAAAGTGCAATGGGGCCTGATGATCGCAGTGTTCTGCGTATCCTTCGTGCCCGCCCTGCTCACCCTCGACATCCCTGGCTACGAAGGCCGCAACCTGTTGCTGATTGCCTACCTGGTGATCGTGGTGCAACTGTCGGACGTGCTGCAGTACGTGTGTGGGAAGTTGTTCGGGAAGCACAAGATCGCACCCAACCTGTCGCCCTCCAAAACCGTCGAAGGCTTCGTCGGCGGGATTCTCCTGTCATCCCTGATCGGCGCAGCCCTGTGGTGGACCACGCCGTTCAACCCGTGGCAGTCGTTCCTGATTGCGCTGCTGATCAACCTGCTCGGCTTTGCCGGCGGCATCGTGATGTCGGCGATCAAGCGCGACCGGGGCGTGAAGGACTGGGGGCATATGATCGAAGGGCACGGCGGGATGCTGGATCGGTTGGATTCGGTGTGCTTTGCGGCGCCGATCTTCTTTCACCTTGTGCGCTACTGGTGGACCTGAGGTCCGCTCTAAAGCCAGATAACGATCTGGCAGGTGGTGAGCGGGCTTGCCCCGCGTTGGGCTGCGCAGCAGCCCCATGACAAACCGCGCCTCGGCGGCGCGGCGTATCAGTTGTGAGGTGCGCCTCACTTTTGTGCAACACGCCTGGCGGGACGGTGTATCGGCGTCATCTTTTGTATCAAAGACGCGTGTAAGATACGCCGCACTTAGCCAGGGATGCTCACCATGTTCGATTCGTTCAAAGCGATCAGCCGCCGTATTCTCGGTGCGTTATTGACTGTGGTGGGGGCCGTCTTTGGCCAGTGGCATCCGCCGGTCTGGCTGCGTGCCGTTGGCCGTGGGCTGGCTAACCTGGGCAGCCAAGCCCGCGCTTATCCACGTCAAACCGGTGCCGGCGTAGTAGGCCTGGCGTTGCTGGCGGCCGCTGGTTTCTATGGCTGGCACTGGTATTCCAACCTGCCGCAACCACATACCGCGAGCTATTCGCTGCACAAACCGAACCTCACCGACTACACCCAGCCCACGCCGGTTGTGGATAACTTGCAGGTGCGCTTCGGCGAATCCGTGGCCCCGCTGGCGGCCATCGGCAAGCCGGTCACTGAGGGTATCACCCTGAAACCTGCGGTCGCAGGCACCTGGCGCTGGGCGGACGACCGCACCCTGTTGTTCGTCCCGGAAAACGACTGGCCCATCGACGCCCATTACACCCTCGACCTGGCGAAGAAAAACCTGCTGGCCGATGGCGTATTGCTGGACCAATACAGCACGCAGTTTTCCACCCAACCGTTCCGCGCCACCCTGGCGCAAAACGAGCTGTATCAGGACCCGTCCAACCCGACGCTGAAACAGCTGGTGGCGACCTTCCATTTTTCCCACCCGGTGGATGAAGACACCCTACGCAAGCGGGTGAGCGTGACCCTCGGCAAAGGCATGGCCTACCGCGACGCCCAGTTGCCCAACCGCCCGGAAATTACCTTCGACGAGAAGAAACTCAACGCCTACGTACGCTCCGCCGCCCTGGCCACGCCACTGGAAAGCACGCCAGTCAGCGCCCGGCTCGACGAAGGCATCAAGGCCCGCGACGGCGGCAACACCAGCACTGCGCCGCTGGTGGCGGAAGTCACCGTGCCCGGTCGCTATCGCCTGACCTTCACCGGGGCCGAAGTCAGCTTTGTCGACAACCAACGTGGTGAGCCGGAGCCCGTGCTGATGTTCAGCAGTTCCAGCGCCGTGGCCGATGAGACCATCGCTGGCAAGGTACAGGCCTGGCTCCTGCCGGAAAAAGCCCAGGACGACACGCGCCCCTATAGCAGCAACGACATCGATGACGCCCTGCTCGCCCGCAGCACCAAGGTCAACCTGACCCACGTGCCCAGCGTCGAGCCGCTGAACACCCTGCACGCCTTCAAATTCAAGGCTCCGGCCGGTCGCGCCCTGTATGTGCGAGTGCCCGCCAACCTGGAAGCCATCGGCGGCTACCTGGCAAAAAATCCTACGGCGTCGCTGATCAGCATGCCGGCGTATCCGCGTACCTTGCAGTTCCTGTCCGACGGCGCCTTGCTCAGCCTCAACGGCGAAAAACGCCTGGGCTTCATGGCCCGTGGCGTGCCCGGCGCCCATGTGGAAATCGCCCGCCTGCTGCCCAACCAATTGCAACACCTGGTGGACCAGAGCAGCGGCAGCTTTGCCCGGCCGAATTTCGGCAATGAGTATTTCGATCGCATGGTCGAGCGTCAGGCGTTGGATATCCCGCTGTCCTCCAATGACCCGGCGAAAACCGTCTACGACAATGTCGACCTCAGCCACTACCTCACCGCCAACGGCGGTCGGCGCGGCATTTTCGTGCTCAAGCTCAGCCCCCAGGACGACCCGGCCACGCGCACATTCGAGTACGAGCGCAGCAGCACCAGCGACCTGCGTTTCATCGTGGTGACAGACCTGGGCATCATCGCCAAGCGTTCCAGTGATGGCAGCCATGACGTGTACGTGCAATCCATCGGCAATGGTTCACCAGTGTCCGACGCGCAAGTCGACATCATCGGGCGTAACGGTTTGCCGGTGAGCAGCGGCCGCACCGACGCCGAAGGCCACGCGCACTTCGCCAAGCTGGATGAACTGCGTCGTGAGAAAACGCCATTGATGTATGTGGTCACCCGCGGCAATGACCAGTCGTTCCTGCCGATCGCCCGCCAGTCCCAGCAGTTGGATTTGTCGCGTTTCGACGTAGGCGGCCTGGAAGAAGACGGTGCGAGTGATCGTCTCAGCGCCTACCTGTTTACTGACCGCGGCCTGTACCGGCCCGGTGAAACCGCGCACCTGGGCATGATCGTGCGCAGTGGCAACTGGAAGGGCATGCTGCAAGGCCTGCCGGTGGAGCTGCAAATCACCGACCCGCGTGGGCTGGAGGTGATTCGCCAGCCGTTGAAACTGTCCGCCAGCGGCTTTGAAACCTTTGATTTCCCCAGCAGCGAAGTCGCCCCCGCCGGGGAGTACACCGCGACCTTGCAGTTGATCGGCCAGAAGCAGACGCGCACCGACCTGGGCAGCGTGAACTTCAAGGTCCGCGACTTCGAGCCGGACCGCATGAAAGTCAGCCTGAGCCTGCATGACACACCGGTGCAGGGCTGGATTGCACCGGACCAAGTGGTGGCCAAGGTCACCGCCATGCACCTGTTCGGCGCTCCGGCTGCGGGCCGTCGTGTCACCGCGAAGATGTCCCTGAGCCCGACGCTCGCGGCATTTGATCGCTACCCGGACTACCGTTTCCGCCTTAACGATTCCCTGGAAGACGCCACGACCGAAGATCTGGCCGAAACCACCGTCGACGACAACGGCCAGGCCGTGATCGACCTCAACCTGCAACGCTTTGCCAACAGCACCTATCGCTTGCAGGTGATGACCCAAGTGTTCGAGGCCGAAGGCGGTCGCAACGTGGCGGCGCAAAGTGCCCTGCTGGTGTCGTCCGCGCCCTACCTGGTGGGTGTGAAAAGTCAGGATTCGCTGTCTTACGTCGCCAAGGATGCACCGCGCCAGGTGCAATGGCTGGCCGTCGCGCCGGACCTGACACCACTGGCGGTGGACGGCCTGACCAGCGAAGTGGTCGAGCACCGTTACGTGTCGGTGCTGGTGAAACAGTCCAACGGCACCTACAAGTACGAGTCACGCATCAAGAACATCAGCCAGCCGGCGTCACCGTTGGTGATGACGAAAGAAGGCGCCAAGCAGACGCTTAACACGTCGACACCGGGCGATTTCACCCTGCAGTTGAAGGACGCCAACGGCAACCTGCTCAACCAGATCGACTACAGCGTGGCCGGGCGTGGCAACACCTCGCGCTCCCTGGAACGCAATGCCGAGCTGCAACTGCGCCTGGATAAACGCAGCTATGCCACCGGTGATGAAATCGCCATCAGCATCCGTGCCCCGTACACCGGCGCCGGCTTGATCACTATCGAACGGGACAAGGTCTACACCCAGCAGTGGTTCAAGGCCGACAGCACCAACAGCGTGCAACATATCCGTGTTCCCGCAGGGCTTGAGGGCAATGCCTACGTGAACGTGCAGTTTGTGCGCGACATGGGCTCGGCCGAGGTGTACATGAGCCCGCTGTCCTACGGCGTGGTGCCGTTCAGCATCAACCTGGATGCGCGGCGCATGGCCTTGAAGGTGGAGGGTCCGGCGAAGATCGAGCCGGGGCAGACGCTGGATATCAAGGTCAACGCTGATCGCCCGGGCCGCGCCGTGGTATACGCCGTCGATGAAGGCATCCTGCAAGTAGCGCGCTATCAGACACCGGATCCGCTGGGCTTCTTCTTCCAGAAGCGTGCGCTGGAAGTCGGCACCAGCCAGATCCTTGACCTGATCCTGCCGGAATTCAGCCGCCTGCTCAGTGGGGCGGCGCCCGGTGGCGATACGGAAGGTGCGCTGGCCAATCACCTCAACCCGTTCAAGCGTAAACACCAGCCGCCGGTGGCCTGGTGGTCCGGGCTGGTGGACTTGCCGGCCGGCGAAACCGTGCTGCATTACCAGGTGCCGGACAGCTTCAACGGCAAGCTGCACCTGTTTGCGGTGGCCGTGGACAGCGACAGCGTGGGTGTGAGCGAAGCCAGCACCGACGTACGCGGGCCGATCGTGATCACACCGAACGTGCCGGCCTTTGTGGCGCCGGGGGATGTGTTCAACGTCAGCGCCGGGGTGTTCAGCAACCTCGACGCAGCGGCGAACGTGAAGTTTGAAGTGCAGACCAGTGACGGTCTGGTGGTGCAAGGCGATAAGGGCAGCACACTGTCCCTGCAACCGCGCAAGGAAGGCACGGCCGAGTTCAAGATCAAGGTCGGCGACACCCTTGGTTCGGCGGATTTGCGCTTTGTCGCGGTGTTGCCGGATGGCAAGCGCATCCAGGTCGCCGAAACCACCTCGATCCGCCCGCTGAGCGAACATCGCGTCGCCCTGAGCCTGGGTCGCTTCGACAGCGCCAGCAAAGAGCTGAAACCGGCCCGCGAACTGTTCAGCCAATTGCGCGATGTGCAACTGGGCGTGGCCGCCTCGCCGCTGGTGTGGGCAAACGGCCTCAAGCATTACCTGGACGACTACGGCTACGCCTGCACCGAGCAACTGGTGTCCAAGGCCATGCCGGCATTGATCTGGGGCGGCAACGCCCCGGAAGCCGAGCAAGCGTTCGGCAGTGCAGTACGCATGCTGCGCCAGCGTCAGAACCAGGCCGGTGGCTTTGGCTTGTGGGCGGCCAACCCGGATGTGGCGCCCTACGCCAGCCTCTACGCCACCGACTTTCTGATCGAAGCCAAGGAGCGCGGGCTGCCAGTGCCGGAAGACCTGCTGGTGCGCTCGAATGCGTACCTGACCGATCTGGCCAATGGTCCCAGCGAAGGCCTGTCGGAATTGCGCAACCGCGCCTACGCCAGTTACCTGCTGAGCCGTCAGGGGATTCTGGTGAGTGGTGCACTGAGCGATATCCGCGAGCGCTACGAAAGCTACTTCAAGGACACCTGGCAGAACGACCTGGGCGCCGCTTACCTGGCAGCCAGCTACAAGCTGCTCAAGCAGGATCGCCAGGCCGATACCCTGTTCCGCAAGGTGCCATGGCGCGCCCTTGTGGATAAGTGGGACAGCGACGGCCTGTATTACGACCCGCTGGTGCACGACGCCGAACACCTGCATCTATTGGCACGACACTTCCCGGAGCTGATGGACGATGTGCCTACAGCGCTGTTGGATAAACTCGGCAAACGTCTCAACGAACAGCGCTATAACTCGCTGTCGGCGGCCCTGTTGCTGCGTGCCCTGGACAACTACGGCCAGCGTGCGCAAAGCGACATGACCCTCAAGGCCACCGCCTGGCTGGGTGACAAGCAACAGCAATTGCTGGAGATGGCCGGCCAGCCGCCGCGCGCCGCCGTGCCGGGCAACACGCAAAAGCTGGTGATGGAAAAATCCGACGGCCCGACCGCGTTCTACATGCTCAGCGAAGCCGGTTTCGACAAGGGCGCCAAGCTCAAGCCGATCAACAATGGCCTGGACATCATCCACGAATACCTCGACCTCAAGGGCGAGCCCGTGAGCAAGGTTGCGGTGGGTGATGAGTTCCTGGTGCGCCTGCGCCTGCGCGCTACCGACCGCGATCAGGTACAGCAAGTGGCCGTGGTCGACCTGCTGCCGGGTGGCGTCGAGCCTGTGTATAACTTGCCGCCGGAGCCAGAAGCCGCCAGCACGGAGGAAAACGAGGGCGAAGAGTCCGAGTACGTGGAAGCAGACAGCCAGGAAGAGCAGAGCTGGCAAGCCCCCATCGGCGAAACCGAGCTGAGCAACTGGCAGCCGGACTACGTGGATGTGCGTGATGATCGCGTGGTGTTGTACGGTACCGCGCTGCGTGATGTCGGCACGTTCGTCTACCGTGTACGCGCCACCAACGCCGGCACCTTCAACACGCCACCGGCCTACGCCGAAGGCATGTACGAGACCACCCTGCAAGGGCGCGGCAAAGTAGGCCAGCTTGAAATTACCAAGCCTTAAGCGCCTGGCGCCGCCGCTGCTCGTAGCGGCGGCGGTGCTGGTGGGCCTGCGGCTCTGGCCCCATGCCCCGCTGGCACAGGCTGTCAGCTCATCGCGGGTAGTGTTGGCCGACGATGGTTCACTGCTGCGCATGACGCTGGCGGATGACGGTCAATACCGCCTGTGGCTACCGCTGGAGCGGATCTCTCCTTCGCTGGTCCAAGCCTTGCTGCTCAAGGAAGACCGCAATTTCTACTGGCATCCGGGGATCAATCCCCCGGCGTTGCTGCGGGCGGCCATGGCCACCTACAGCGGTGGCCAGCGCCAGGGCGGCTCGACCTTGAGCATGCAACTGGCCCGGCGCCTGTGGGACCTGAACACCCGCCAGGTGCCGGGCAAGTTGCAGCAGATGGCGCTGGCGCTGTGGCTGGAGGCACGCTACAGCAAGCACGATATCCTTGAGGCCTACCTGAACCTGGCGCCCATGGGCGGCAATATCGAAGGGGCTGAAGCCGCAAGCCGTATCTACTTCGGCAAGTCGGCGACGCAGCTGTCGCTGTCCGAAGCGCTGGCGCTGGCGGTGATTCCGCAACAGCCGGGGCGGCGGGCGCGCTTCGGGCCCTCACTGCAAGATGCGCGACTGCGCTTGATGGCGGACTGGCGCCAGACTTATCCACAGGACCCGCGCAACGGCAGCCTGCTCGATTTGCCTTTGGAAGCGCGCAACCGCCAGCAGATCCCGTTCCTCGCCCCGCACCTGAGTGAACAGCTGCTGGCTTCCCAAGCCGGCAATGAATTGAACAGCACCCTCAACCTGCCGTTGCAGCAACTGCTCGAACGCCTGATCACCGGGTTTATCGCCGAGCGGCGCAGCACAGGGGTGGAAAACGCCACGGCGATCCTGATCGACAGCCGCGACCAGAGCGTCAAGGCACTGGTGGGCTCGGCGGATTACTTATCCACAAACCTGCACGGTCAGGTGAATGGCGTGCTGTCGCGACGCTCGCCGGGGTCGACGCTCAAACCCTTTCTATACGGGCTGGCGCTGGACCAGGGGGTCATCCACCCCATGAGCATCCTTAAAGACTTGCCCAGTAACTTCGGCTACTTCCAACCGGAAAACTTCGACGGCAGTTTTGTCGGCCCGCTGACAGCGCGAGATGCGTTGATCCGCAGTCGGAACATCCCGGCGGTGTGGCTCGCCAGCCAAGTGAAGTCCCCGTCTCTATACGGATTGCTGCAACGCGCCGGCATCAAAGGCCTGCGCGACGAGAGCCACTACGGCCTGGCCCTGGCCCTCGGTGGCGGCGAGATGACCCCGGAAGAACTGGCGCGGTTGTATGTGATGCTGGCCGGTGACGGGCACCTGCGCCCGTTGCGCTATTTGCAGGAACAGCCGCAATCCACCGGCGCGCCGTTGCTCACGCCCCAGGCCGCGTTCATGGTGCGCGACATGCTGCGTCGCAACCCACGCCCGGATGGCCTGCCCGGCCGCCACTGGCGCACCGCCTGGAAGACCGGCACCTCCTGGGGCTTTCACGATGCCTGGAGCGCGGGGCTGGTCGGCCCTTACGTGCTGGTGGTGTGGGTGGGTAACTTCGATGGCCACCCGAACCCGGCGTTTATCGGTGCCAAGACCGCTGCGCCGCTGTTCTTCCGCATCGCCGACGCCCTGCCCCTGGCCTTGCCCAACACCGTCATCAAGCCTGACAAACCGCCCGCCGGGCTGGTGCGCATCGACGTCTGCGCCGCGTCCGGCGAGCTGCCCAACCGTTGGTGCCCGCAAACCCGCAAGACCTGGTACATCCCCGGCGTCTCGCCGATTCGCGTGTCCAACCTGCACCGCCCGGTGCTGATCGACACCCGCACCGGCAAGGCCGCCTGCCCGCCGTTCGATCCGCAGTACACCCGCGAAGAAGTCTTCGAATTCTGGCCCAGCGACGTGCAACGCCTGTACCGCGCCGCCGGCCTGCCCCGGCGCACGCCGCCCAGTGTGATGAAAAACTGCCAGCCCAACCGCCTGAGTGACCAGAGTGAAGCGCCGCAGATCCGCTCGCCACTGACCCAGGTGAGCTACCAGTTGCGCTTGTCTCAACCCCAGGAAAGCATCCCGCTGAATGCCAATGCGGCCAGCGATGCGGCGACGCTGTATTGGTTTGCTGATCAAACCTTGATCGGCCAGGGTTCGCCGCAGACCACGCTGAACTGGCGGCCGGGCAAGTCGGGGGAGTATCGGTTGCGGGTCAGTGATGATCAGGGGCGCAGTGCGAGCCGGGGGTTGAAGGTGGAGTTTGTACCTTAGGGGGACTGCCGCACTTAACGTAGTTTGATTCCCCTCTTCCCCGAGTTGATGCTGGAGACCCTATCGGGCCTCCAGGGTGTGGCGGGTTACTCCACCGTCACCGACTTCGCCAGGTTACGCGGCTGGTCCACGTCGGTGCCTTTAAGCACGGCCACGTAGTACGACAGCAATTGCAGCGGGATGGTGTAGAGAATCGGCGACAGGGTGTCGTGGATGTGCGGCATGTTGATGACATGGGTGCCTTCACCGTTGGTCATGCCGGCCTTTTCGTCGGCGAACACCACCAGTTGGCCGCCACGAGCGCGGACTTCCTGCAGGTTGGACTTGAGCTTCTCCAGCAGTTCGTTGTTCGGCGCCACGGTGACCACGGGCATGTCGTCATCCACCAGGGCCAATGGACCATGCTTGAGCTCACCGGCCGGGTAGGCTTCGGCGTGGATGTACGAGATTTCCTTGAGCTTGAGCGAGCCTTCCATCGCCACCGGGTATTGCGCGCCACGGCCGAGGAACAGGGTGTGGTTCTTGTCGGCGAACAGCTCGGCGACTTTTTCCACGGTGCTGTCCATGGCCAGGGCTTCACCCAGGCGGGTTGGCAGGCGGCGCAGTTCTTCGACCAGGGTGGATTCGACGCCTTCGGCGAGGGTGCCGCGAACCTGGCCCAGGGACAGGGTCAGCAACAGCAGGCCAACCAGCTGGGTGGTGAAGGCTTTGGTGGACGCCACGCCGATCTCACGACCGGCCTGGGTCAGCAGGGTCAGGTCGGATTCACGCACCAGCGAGCTGATGCTGACGTTGCAGATGGCCAGGCTGGCGAGGAAGCCCAGCTCTTTGGCATTGCGCAGCGCGGCCAGGGTGTCGGCGGTTTCACCGGACTGGGAGATGGTCACGAACAGGGTGTCAGGCTGCACCACCACTTTGCGGTAGCGGAACTCGCTGGCAACTTCCACTTGGCACGGGATGCCGGCCAGTTCTTCGAGCCAGTAACGGGCAACCATACCGGCGTGGTAGCTGGTGCCGCAGGCGACGATTTGCACGTTGCGCACTTTGGCGAACAGCTCGGCAGCTTGTGGGCCGAAGGCATTGACCAATACCTGGTGCTGGCTCAGGCGACCTTCGAGGGTGCGTTGCACCACTGCGGGTTGCTCGTGGATTTCCTTGAGCATGAAGTGGCGGTACTCGCCCTTGTCGGCCGCTTCGGCACCGTCGCGGTATTGCACGGCTTCGCGCTCGACGGACTGACCGTTCACGTCCCAGATCTGCACGCTTTCACGGCGGATATCAGCAATATCGCCTTCTTCCAGGTACATGAAGCGGTCGGTGACCTGGCGTAGCGCCAGTTGGTCGGAGGCGAGGAAGTTCTCGCCCAGGCCCAGGCCGATCACCAGCGGGCTGCCACTGCGCGCGGCAACCACGCGGTCGGGCTGGCTGGCGCTGACCACGGCAAGGCCATAGGCGCCGTGCAGTTCCTTGACCGTGGCCTTGAGGGCAACCGTCAGGTCACCAAGGTCCTTGAGCTTGTGGTTGAGCAGGTGGGCAATGACTTCGGTGTCGGTGTCCGAGGTAAATACGTAGCCCAGGCCCTTGAGTTGTTCGCGCAGTACTTCGTGGTTTTCGATAATGCCGTTGTGGACCACGGCCAGGTCGCCGGAGAAATGCGGGTGGGCATTGCGTTCGCACGGTGCACCGTGGGTCGCCCAGCGGGTGTGGGCAATGCCCAGACGGCCTACCAGCGGCTCGCCAAGCAGCGCTTGCTCCAGCTCGCTGACCTTGCCCGGGCGGCGCATGCGCTCAAGTTTGCCGGCATTGGTGAAGACGGCCACACCGGCGCTGTCATAGCCACGGTATTCAAGGCGCTTGAGGCCTTCGAGCAGGATGGGAGTGATGTTGCGTTCAGCGACTGCGCCTACGATGCCACACATGGTGTTTCTCCTAGATGATTGCCGCGCATATCAGCGTAATGCCGCGGGCTTGGATCTGGTCGCGGGCCTCGAGCGGCAGGCGATCATCGGTGATAAGGGTATGGACACTGCTCCACGGCAGTTCCAGGTTGGGAATCTTGCGGCCGATCTTGTCGGACTCGACCATCACCACCACTTCACGGGCGACCTCGGCCATGACGCGGCTCAGGCCCAGCAATTCGTTGAAGGTGGTGGTGCCGCGCTCCAGGTCGATGCCATCAGCCCCAATGAAAAGCTGGTCGAAGTCGTAGGAACGCAGTACTTGCTCGGCGACCTGGCCCTGGAATGAATCCGAATGCGGGTCCCAGGTGCCGCCGGTCATCAGCAGCACCGGCTCGTGTTCCAGTTCGCTCAAGGCACTGGCCACGTGCAGGGAGTTGGTCATCACCACCAGGCCGGGCTGGTGGCCCAGTTCAGGGATCATCGCGGCGGTAGTGCTGCCGCTGTCGATAATGATGCGGGCGTGTTCGCGCAGGCGCATCACAGCCGCACTGGCGATGGCGCGCTTGTACACCGAGATGGGTTGGGTGGCGTCGCCCACCAGTTCCTGGGGCATGGTGATCGCGCCGCCGTAGCGACGCAGCAGCAGGCCGTTGCTTTCCAGGGCAGCCAGATCTTTACGAATCGTAACTTCCGACGTTTCGAAACGCTTGGCCAACTCGTCCACGCTGACTTCGCCCTGTTCATTGAGCAAGGTCAGGATGTTGTGGCGTCGTTGGGGTGTATTTCGTTTCGACATGGTAATGACAAGTTTCGTTTCGAAAGATAACGAAGGCAATCAAAACCTATTGGCGAAAGGTCGTCAAGCGGGACGCAGCAAATTTTTATACGACACAGAGCAAATGTGGGAGAGGGCTTGCCCCCGATTGATGTCTATCAGCTACAAGGATGTTGGCTGAGAGTCTGCAATCGGGGGCAAGCCCCCTCCCACATTGAATACTTGTCGCTGAGGAGACTGTGGATAACTCAGGTCTTTTTGATTTTGACCGGGCGTTCCCAGCCGTCGATGTTGCGTTGACGGGCGCGGGCTACTGCCAGTTGAGACTTATCCACATCCTGGTTGATGGTTGAGCCGGCGGCTGTGCTGGCGCCATCGTCGAGGGTGACCGGGGCCACCAACGAATTATTGGAACCGATAAACACGTCCGCCCCAATGGTGGTCTGGTGCTTATTGGCGCCGTCATAGTTACACGTGATGGTGCCCGCGCCGATGTTGGTTCGCGCGCCTACGGTGGCGTCACCCAAGTAGGTCAAGTGGCCGACTTTGGCTTCGGCGTCCAACTTGGCGTTCTTCAATTCGACAAAGTTGCCCACATGGGCCTTGGCGCCCAGCACGCTACCTGGACGCAACCGCGCAAACGGGCCAGCGTCACTGCCCTCGCCCATCACGGCACCGTCGATATGAGTGTTGGCCTTGATCACCACGCCCTTGCGCAGGGTGCTGTCCTTGATCACGCAGTTCGGGCCGATCACCACGTCATCTTCGATGACCACACGGCCTTCGAGGATCACGTTGATATCGATCAGCACGTCGCGGCCGACGGTGACCTCACCCCGTACATCGAAGCGTGCCGGGTCGCGCAGGGTCACGCCCTGCGCCATCAGGCGGCGGCCTTCGCGCAGTTGGTAATGACGCTCCAGCTCGGCCAGTTGCTTGCGGTCGTTTGCACCCTGCACCTCCATCGGGTCATGGGGTTGCTCGGTGGCGACCAGCAGGCCATCGCTCACGGCCATTTCAATGACGTCAGTGAGGTAGTACTCGCCCTGGGCGTTGTTGTTGGACAGGCGGCTCATCCAGTCGGCGAGCTTGTTGGCAGGCACTGCCAGGATCCCTGTATTGCCTTCGGTAATGGCGCGCTGGGCTTCGCTGGCATCCTTGTGCTCAACGATAGCGGCAACCTTGCCATCGGCGTTGCGCACAATGCGCCCGTAGCCGGTGGGGTCTTCCAGTTCAACGGTCAACAGGCCCATCTGGCCTGGGACTACATGCTTGAGCAGGCGTTGCAGCGTTTCGACTTCGATCAGCGGCACGTCGCCATACAGGATCAGCACGGTGTCCGCCGTGATGAAGGGCACGGCCTGCGCGGTGGCGTGGCCGGTACCGAGTTGCTTGTCTTGTAGAACGAAATTCAAGTCGTCTGCGGCGAGACGCTCACGCACCACATCGGCACCGTGACCGATCACTACGTGAATGCGCTGGGGGTCCAGTTGCCGGGCGCTGTGGATAACATGGCCCAGCATGGAATTGCCGGCAACCGGGTGCAGCACCTTGGGCAAGGCCGAACGCATGCGGGTGCCCTGGCCTGCGGCGAGAATAACGATTTCAAGAGACATGAGTGGCTACCAATCCTGGGCGGTCCGGCTTCAGACCAGAGAAGTGTTTTGCTGAAAAAGAAAAAGGGTAGCCGAGGCTACCCTTTTTAATCAATCGCGCATGATGTACGACGGCTAGGCCGCTTACTTCTTGCGCAACTGCTGGAGCGTGCGCAGCTGGGCTGCAGCCTCGGCCAGACGTACAGCAGCAGCGCTGTAGTCGAAGTCCGCACCCTTTTCGTTCAGGGCCTTCTCGGCAGCCTTGACGGCTTCCTGAGCGGAGGCTTCATCCAGGTCGCCAGCACGTTGCACGGTGTCGGCAAGTACCTTGACCATGTTCGGCTGAACCTCGAGGAAACCACCGGAGATGTAAAACACCTCCTTTTCCCCGCCCTGTTTGGTCAGCGTGATCGGACCTGGCTTCAAGCTGGTGATCAACGGCGCGTGCCCCATGGCAATGCCAAGGTCACCGAGTTCGCCGTGTGCAATCACCATCTCTACCAGACCGGAGAAGATTTCCCCTTCCGCGCTGACGATATCGCAATGGACTGTCATAGCCATCTGATTGCCTCAACCTGATGAGCGCCCGTTTCCGGGCGCCTGGATTACAGTTTCTTGGCTTTCTCGATCGCTTCTTCGATGCCGCCGACCATGTAGAACGCTTGTTCTGGCAGGTGGTCGTAGTCACCGTTGAGGATGCCTTTGAAGCCAGCAATGGTGTCTTTCAGGGAAACGTATTTACCCGATGCACCGGTGAAGACTTCAGCCACGAAGAACGGCTGCGACAAGAAGCGCTGGATCTTACGAGCGCGGGATACCAACTGCTTGTCGGTTTCCGACAGCTCGTCCATACCCAGGATCGCAATGATGTCCTTCAGCTCTTTGTAACGCTGCAGCACGTACTGAACGCCGCGAGCAGTGTCGTAGTGCTCCTGGCCGATCACGTTCGGGTCCAGCTGGCGCGAAGTCGAGTCGAGTGGATCGACCGCTGGGTAGATACCCAGGGAAGCGATGTCACGGGACAGTACGACGGTGGCGTCCAAGTGGGCGAAGGTGGTCGCTGGCGACGGGTCGGTCAAGTCATCCGCAGGTACGTATACCGCTTGGATCGAAGTGATCGAACCTTCCTTGGTCGAAGTGATACGTTCTTGCAGAACGCCCATCTCTTCAGCCAGGGTCGGCTGGTAACCTACTGCCGAAGGCATACGGCCCAGCAGTGCGGATACTTCAGTACCGGCCAGGGTGTAACGGTAGATGTTGTCGACGAACAGCAGAACGTCGTTACCTTCGTCACGGAACTTCTCGGCCATGGTCAGGCCAGTCAGTGCTACGCGCAGACGGTTTCCCGGCGGCTCGTTCATCTGACCGTAAACCAGTGCCACTTTGTCCAGAACGTTGGAGTCCTTCATCTCGTGGTAGAAGTCGTTACCCTCACGAGTACGCTCACCCACACCGGCGAACACGGAATAACCGCTGTGCTCGATGGCGATGTTACGGATCAGTTCCATCATGTTTACGGTCTTGCCTACACCGGCACCACCGAACAGACCCACTTTACCGCCCTTGGCGAACGGGCAAACCAGGTCGATAACCTTGATGCCGGTTTCCAGCAGGTCGTTGCCGCCAGCTTGTTCGGCGAACGAAGGTGCTGGACGGTGAATGCCCCAGCGCTCTTCGGTGTCGATAGGGCCAGCTTCGTCAATCGGGTTGCCCAGTACGTCCATGATCCGGCCCAGGGTCGCTTTACCGACCGGTACGGAGATGGCAGCGCCAGTGTCGACAACGTCCAGACCGCGCTTCAAGCCTTCGGTGGAACCCATCGCAATGGTACGAACTACGCCGTCGCCCAGCTGCTGCTGAACTTCCAGAGTAGTTTCCGCGCCTTGTACTTTCAGCGCGTTGTAGATGCTCGGTACGCTGTCGCGTGGAAATTCCACGTCGATAACGGCGCCGATGATTTGAACGATACGTCCGCTACTCATAGCTGGATCCTCTGAATATTTGAACCGTTAAACCGCGGCAGCGCCGCCGACGATTTCCGAGATCTCTTGGGTGATCGCAGCCTGACGCGCCTTGTTGTAGATCAGCTGCAAATCGCTGATCAGATCACCGGCGTTATCGGTAGCGTTTTTCATCGCGATCATCCGCGCCGCTTGTTCAGCTGCGTTGTTCTCGACCACCGCCTGGTACACCTGCGACTCCACGTAGCGCACCATCAAGCCGTCAAGCAGCTCTTTGGCGTCCGGTTCGTAGAGGTAGTCCCAGTGGTGCTTGAGTTCCTGATCCGGAGTCGCCACCAGTGGAATCAACTGCTCCACGGTTGGCTGCTGGGTCATGGTGTTGATGAACTTGTTGGATACCACGGACAGGCGGTCAATCCGGCCTTCCAGGTACGCATCCAGCATCACCTTCACACTGCCGATCAAATCATTGATCGACGGCTCTTCACCCAGGTGGCTGATAGCTGCAACGACGTTACCGCCGAAGTTGCGGAAAAAGGCCGCACCCTTGCTACCAACGACACACAGATCGATCTCGACGCCGTTTTCGCGGTTTACCGCCATGTCCTTGACCAGGGCCTTGAACAGGTTGGTATTCAGACCACCGCACAAACCACGGTCACTGCTCACAACCACATAACCCACACGCTTGACTGCGCGGTCGATCATGAACGGGTGGCGGTATTCCGGGTTGGCGTTGGCCAGATGCCCAATTACCTGGCGGATACGCTCCGCATAAGGACGGCTAGCAGCCATGCGCATTTGTGCCTTGCGCATTTTGCTGACCGCCACTTTTTCCATGGCGCTGGTAATTTTTTGCGTGCTTTTGATGCTCGCAATCTTACTGCGAATCTCTTTTGCGCCTGCCATGTAACACCTATCAGGTTAGCAAGCGGGAGCCTTGCGGCTCCCGCTGCGGCTTACCAGGTTTGGGTGGCCTTGAACTTCTCGATACCGGCTTTCATGCCAGCGTCGATATCGTCATTGAAGTCACCCTTCACGTTGATCTTCGCCATCAATTCGGCGTGATCGCGGTTGAAGTAAGCAATCAGCGCTTGTTCAAAGCTGCCGACCTTGGCGATTTCAACGTCGGTCAGGAACCCACGCTCAGCGGCATACAGCGACAACGCCATGTCAGCGATCGACATAGGGGCGTATTGCTTCTGCTTCATCAGCTCGGTAACGCGCTGACCATGCTCAAGTTGCTTACGGGTCGCTTCGTCCAGGTCAGAAGCGAACTGGGCGAATGCCGCCAGTTCACGGTACTGAGCCAGAGCGGTACGGATACCACCGGACAGCTTCTTGATGATCTTGGTCTGAGCGGCACCACCCACACGGGATACCGAAACACCGGCGTTCACTGCAGGGCGGATGCCCGAGTTGAACATGGCCGATTCCAGGAAGATCTGACCGTCGGTGATGGAAATCACGTTGGTCGGAACGAACGCGGAAACGTCGCCAGCCTGGGTTTCGATGATCGGCAGTGCGGTCAGGGAACCGGTTTTGCCGGTCACTGCGCCGTTGGTGAACTTCTCTACGTACTCTTCCGAAACGCGGGATGCGCGCTCCAGCAGACGGGAGTGGAGATAGAACACGTCGCCTGGGTAGGCTTCACGGCCTGGTGGACGGCGCAGCAGCAGGGAAATCTGGCGGTAAGCCACTGCTTGCTTGGACAGATCGTCATAAACGATCAGCGCGTCTTCACCGCGGTCGCGGAAGAATTCACCCATGGTGCAACCGGAGTACGGTGCCAGGAATTGCAGCGCAGGAGATTCCGAAGCACTGGCAGCCACGATGATCGTGTTGGCCAGGGCGCCGTTTTCTTCCAGCTTGCGAACCACGTTGGCAATGGTCGATTGTTTCTGACCGATAGCTACGTAGACGCAGAAAATGCCGCTGTTCTTCTGGTTGATGATCGCGTCGATCGCCAGAGCGGTCTTACCGATCTGACGGTCACCGATGATCAGCTCACGCTGGCCACGGCCGACTGGGATCATGGCATCGACAGCCTTGTAGCCAGTCTGTACAGGCTGGTCTACCGACTTACGCCAGATCACGCCTGGAGCAACTTTCTCGACCGCGTCGGTCTCGGTGTTGCCCAGTGGACCTTTACCGTCAACAGGGTTACCCAGTGCGTCGACTACGCGACCCAGCAGTTCCTTACCAACCGGAACTTCCAGGATGCGGCCTGTGCACTTGGCGCTCATGCCTTCAGCCAGACTGGTGTAAGCGCCCAATACAACGGCACCTACGGAGTCTTGCTCCAGGTTGAGGGCCATACCGTAGACGCCGCCCGGAAACTCGATCATCTCGCCGTACATGACGTCGGCCAGACCGTGAATCCGCACGATGCCGTCAGATACGCTGACGACAGTGCCTTCGTTACGGGCTTGGGAGGTCACATCGAGCTTGTCGATGCGGCCCTTGATAATTTCACTTATTTCGGAAGGATTGAGTTGCTGCATTGCTCTGCTGCCCCTTCAAACTCAAGATTTCAATGCTTCGGCAAGTTTCGCGATTTTTCCGCGAATCGAGCCATCGATAACCAGGTCGCCGGCACGGATAACAACACCACCAATCAGGGATGCGTCCTCCGAAGCTTGCAGGCGCACTTCCCGATTGAGTCGTGCACTGAGAACCTTGGCGAGTTTGTCTTGCTGTTCTTGGTTCAATGCAAAAGCACTGGTCACTTCAACGTCTACCGACTTCTCTGCTTCGGCCTTGTACAGGTCGAACAGAGCGGCGATCTCCGGCAACAGCGGGAGACGGTCGTTTTCGGCAATGACGTGAATGAAGTTCTGCACTTTCACATCAAACTTGTCGCCGCACACTTCAATAAAAGTGGCGGCCTTGTCTGCGCTCGTCAGGCGCGGGGCCTTGAGCACGCGCTGCATGGTGTCGTCTTGCGACACTGCTGCAGCCAGGCCGAGCATGGCTGACCAAGAGGCCAGCTGCTGGTGGGCCTGGGCGTGCTCGAAGGCTGCCTTAGCGTAAGGTCGGGCCAACGTGGTCAGTTCTGCCATGATCGCCCTCGCTTAAATTTCAGCAGCCAGTTTGTTAACCAGCTCCGCGTGCGCGTTTTGATCGATTGTGGCACCGAGGATCTTCTCAGCACCGCCGACCGCCAGAGCACCCAGTTGGGCACGCAGCGCGTCTTTGACGCCGTTCAGTTCCTGTTCGATCTCGGCATGAGCCGAAGCCTTCACACGGTCAGCTTCGACGCGGGCTTTTTCAACAGCCTCTTCGACGATCTGGTTACCGCGCTTCTTGGCTTGCTCAATGATTTCAGCTGCCTGTGCCTTAGCATCGCGCAGTTGATGACCCGCTTTCTCTTGGGCCAACTCCAGGTCGCGAGCTGCACGGTTGGCAGCGTCCAAGCCATCAGCGATCTTCTTCTGACGTTCGTGCAAAGCCGCGATGACCGGAGGCCACACGAACTTCATGCAAAACACTACAAAAATGAAGAACGCAACGGATTGGCCAATCAGGGTTGCATTAATGTTCACGCCAACACCTCGCTCATTCGTTGTCCATCACTCCAATCAACTCGAAAAGTTCGAGTGATTAGCCAGCGAGTTGACCAACGAAGGGGTTCGCGAAGGTGAAGAACAGAGCGATACCAACGCCGATCATGGTCACGGCGTCGAGCAGGCCGGCGACGATGAACATTTTAACTTGCAGCATTGGGACCATTTCTGGCTGACGCGCTGCGCCTTCCAGGAATTTGCCGCCCAGCAGGCCGAAACCAATGGCAGTACCCAGGGCGCCCAGGCCGATCAACAGTGCAACAGCGATAGCGGTTAGACCAACTACAGTTTCCATCTTTCCTCCCGACTTTTACGTCGTATGGTTTAGGTTTTTTAGATTTTAAAGCGGTAAAACAAATCGTTTCATAGCCCGGTGGGGCCTACCTTCCCGTTTCACCGGGAAGGACATCAGACTAGTCGAGACTGGTCTTAATGGTTCTCTTCGTGCGCCATCGACAGGTAGACGATGGTCAGCATCATGAAGATGAAGGCCTGCAGGGTGATGATCAGGATGTGGAACACAGCCCACGCCCACTGCAGAACCACGCCCAGGCCGCTAAGCCAGAGCAGACCACTGCCGAACATCACAGCGATCAGAATGAACACCAGCTCGCCGGCATACATGTTGCCGAACAGTCGCAGGGCCAGGGAGATAGGCTTGGCGACCAGGGTCACGAACTCCAGCAGGAAGTTCACCGGGATCAGCAGGGCTTGAACGAAGATGTTCTTGCTGCCGAACGGGTGCAGGGTCAGTTCGCCGATGAAACCGCCGATGCCCTTGACCTTGATGCTGTAGAAAATGATCAACGCGAACACCGACAGGGCCATGCCCAGGGTGGCGTTAGGGTCCGTGGTGGAAACCGCACGGAATGGAATGTGGTGATCGCCGGAGATCAGGATGGCCAGCTGAGGAATCCAGTCGACCGGGATCAGGTCGACGGCGTTCATCAGGAACACCCAGACGAAGATAGTCAGTGCCAGCGGTGCGATCACCGGGCTGCGACCATGGAAGCTGTCTTTCACGCTGCCATCGACGAATTCGACCAGTACTTCAACGAAGTTCTGCAAAGCACCTGGCTGACCGGAAGTCGCCTTCTTTGCCGCCATGCGGAAAATCAGGACGAAGATCAGACCCAATGCGACCGACCAGCCCAGAGTATCCAGGTGGAAAGCCCAGAAGCCCATTTCTTTGGCCTCTGCTGCGGAGTGGGCAAAGCCCCAGCCGCCATTAGGAAGCTGACCGAAGGTCAGGTTCTGCAAGTGGTGCTGGATATAGCCCGAAGCGGTTGTTTCTGCCATGGTTGCCTCAAACGCCCTAAGGTTTCGAAAGTCTTGTTTTCATTAGCAGGGGAGCGAACCAGCTGACCAGTTGGGTCAACACGAAGACGCCGAATACAGCCAGCGGCGCCAATGGCTTCACACCTGCAAAGGTCAGTGCAAACAGCACTGCCGTCAAAATCAGTTTCCCTGCCTCGCCGGCATAAAATGACCGGACGATAGCCTGGGCTGCTCGGGCGCCGGAAAACCGAAAGGCCCTGTGAGCGAAATACATATTGGGCAGCAAGGCTATCAGGCCTCCGCAGAGTCCTGAATATCCGGCTACGACTCCATGCCAGTACCAAAGCGCCAATGCGGCGATCAGCAAGATGACAAATTGAGCCAATAAAACCGGAAAAACGGCCAAGCGATGGAACGGCAACGTGTTTGGCGTGCGGGTTTCCATCACTCTTGCTCCTCAATGGTCGGCTGCCGGAAATCAATAACTTGGCATAATTTGTGCCGACAAAATGCGCGCAGAGTATAGGGGCGGTTCTGCCCCTATTCAACTGCCGGGTAGTGATTTCCGATCACGCGCTACATAAGCAAATGTTTCAGCGGATGTGGGCAAGGACGCCCTGAAGCTCATCGAGGGAGTTATATCCGATAACCAATTGGCCTTTGCCTTTTTTCCCGTGGCGAATTTGCACCGCAGAGCCCAGGCGCTCGGCCAGGCGCTGCTCGAGGCGGGCGATATCCGGATCAGGTTTGGCCGTTTCGACCGGTGCAGGTTTGCCGCTGAGCCATTGGCGAACCAGGGCCTCGGTCTGACGAACGGTGAGCCCCCGTGCGACAACGTGTCGCGCCCCTTCAACCTGTTGATTTTCCGGCAAACCGAGCAATGCACGGGCGTGACCCATTTCCAGGTCGCCGTGGGACAACATGGTCTTGATGACTTCCGGCAACGCGATCAGACGCAGCAAGTTGGACACGGTCACACGGGATTTACCCACCGCCTCGGCCACTTGTTGCTGGGTCAGCTGGAATTCCTGCTGCAAGCGCTGCAGGGCAATGGCTTCTTCGATCGGGTTGAGGTCTTCGCGCTGGATATTCTCGATCAACGCCATGGCGATGGCGGTTTCATCCGGCACATCGCGCACCATCGCCGGGATGGTTTCCTTGCCGGCCTGCTGGCTCGCGCGCCAGCGGCGTTCACCGGCGATGATTTCAAAACGGCCGCCGCCAATCGGACGCACCACGATCGGTTGCATCACACCCTGGGCCTTGATCGAATTGGCCAGTTCTTCCAGCGCCTGGGGGTCCATGTCCCGGCGTGGCTGGTATTTGCCGCGCTGGATCAGGTCCAGCGGCAGGTGTTGCAGCTCGCGCTCGTCGGCCTGCACCGCCTGTTCTTCAAGCGATGTGACGGTCGGACCACTCAACAGTGCATCCAGTCCACGTCCGAGACCTCGTTTCTTGACGGCCATGGGGATTCCTTAAGTTGGCTGGGCTGCAGCGGTGCGTGAATTGCGGCGCTGACGGCGAACCATCTCGCCGGCCAGCGCCAGGTAGGCAATGGCACCACGGGATTGTTTGTCATAGGCCAAAGCCGGCATGCCGTAGCTCGGGGCTTCGGCCAAACGGATGTTGCGCGGGATCACCGTGTCGTACAGCTGGTCACCGAAGTGTTCCTTGAGCTGCGCCGATACATCGTTCATCAGGCTCAGGCGCGGATCGAACATGGTCCGCAGCAAGCCTTCGATCTGCAGGTTCGGGTTGAGCAATTCGGCAATGCGCTTGATGTTATCCACAAGGTCGCTCAACCCTTCCAACGCGTAGTACTCGCACTGCATGGGGATAATCACCCCATCGGCGGCCACCAGCGCGTTCAGTGTCAGCATCGACAGCGACGGTGGGCAGTCGATCAGGATGTAGTCGTAATTCTCGCGGATTGGCGCCAGGGCGCTGCGCAGACGGCTTTCTTTCATCTGCATTTCCAGCAGCACCACTTCCGCCGCAGTCAAATCGCGGTTGGCCGGCAGCAGTTGATAACCACCATGTTCGGAGTAGTGCATGGCCTGGGCCAGGTCGCACTCGCCAATCAGCAAGTCGTAGACCGAGTTTTCCAGGCCGTGTTTATCCACACCGCTCCCCATGGTGGCGTTGCCCTGTGGATCGAGATCGATCAACAGCACCCGGCGCTTGGTTGCGACCAGGGATGCTGCGAGGTTGATGCAGGTGGTGGTTTTGCCCACGCCACCTTTCTGGTTCGCTATCGCGAATACCTTAGCCATTCTTGCTTGTGTTCCCAATCATGCCGTGCGGCGCAGTATCAGCAGATGGCGTTGGCCTTGGCAACCGGGTACGGCCAAGGCGTGTTCGCTATCGAGGTGGAAGTCTGCCGGCAATGCTAACAGCTCATCGCTTGGATGGACGCCCTTCATTGCCAGCCAGCGGGTGTCGCGGTCGCCCAGATGGCGGGTCCAGTTGCTGAAGTTCTCCATGCTGCTGAACGCCCGGGAAACGATTCCGTTGAATGGCTGTTCAGGCGTGAAGGCTTCGACGCGACTGTGGATAACTTGCAGGTTATCCAGCTTGAGTTCGAGTTTGACCTGGGTCAGGAAGCGGGTCTTCTTGCCGTTGCTGTCCAGGCAGGTCACTTGCGACCCGGGAAACAGAATGGCCAGTGGGATGCCTGGCATGCCGCCCCCACTGCCGACGTCGAGCCAGCGACCGTTTTCGATGAATGGCATCACGCTCAAGCTGTCGAGCAAGTGACGGGACACCATTTCGTCGGGATCACGCACCGCGGTCAGGTTGTAAGCCTTGTTCCATTTGATCAACAGGGCCAGGTAGCCCAACAGCAATTCGTGCTGGGCCGGGGTCAGGTCGACGCCCAACTGGCGCGCACCTGTGGATAACTCTTCGGCGTGTTGCGAGGTGACCAACGAACTCAAGCGCTTTGCTCCAACTGACGGCCCGCGCCGCGTTTTTTCAAATGAATCATCAACAGCGAAATCGCTGCCGGGGTTACGCCGGGGATACGTGAAGCCTGGCCCAGGGTCTCTGGCCGAGTTATCCCCAGCTTGCTTTGGATTTCTTTCGACAGCCCGGAAATCCCGGTGTAGTCGATATCCACAGGCAGCTTGGTGTCTTCACTGGCGCGCAGGCGGGCGATTTCATCCTGCTGGCGGTCAATGTAACCGGCGTATTTGGTCTTGATTTCGACCTGCTCGGCGACCTGTGGGTCTTCTGCACCCTGCCCGGTCACTTCGACCAGACCAGCGTAGTCGATTTCCGGACGCGACAGCAGGTTGAGCAAGTTGTATTCGTGGGTCAACGGCGTACCGAATTTTTCGGCAATCGCATCGCCCTGTTCGGTGCCCGGGCGGACCCAAGTGCTTTTCAGCCGCTGTTCTTCCAACGCGATGCTTTCGCGTTTTTTGCAGAAGGCAGCCCACCGTGCGTCGTCGACCAGGCCCAGTTCGCGACCTTTCTCGGTCAGACGCAGATCGGCGTTGTCTTCGCGCAGGATCAAGCGGTATTCCGCCCGGGATGTGAACATCCGGTACGGTTCCTGGGTACCCAGGGTAATCAGGTCGTCGACCAACACACCGATGTACGCCTCATCGCGACGCGGGCACCAGCTGTCTTTGCCCTGCGCGCGCAGTGCAGCATTGGTTCCGGCCAGCAAACCTTGGGCACCTGCTTCTTCGTAACCGGTGGTGCCGTTGATTTGCCCGGCAAAGAACAAACCGCCGATCACTTTGGTTTCCAGGCTGTACTTGAGGTCACGCGGGTCGAAGTAGTCGTACTCGATGGCGTAGCCCGGACGCACGATGTGCGCGTTTTCCATGCCGCGAATTGATTGCACGATCTGAATTTGCACGTCAAACGGCAGGGAAGTGGAGATACCGTTCGGGTACAGCTCATGAGTGGTCAAGCCTTCGGGCTCGATAAAAACCTGGTGGCTTTCCTTGTCGGCAAAGCGGTGGATCTTGTCTTCGATCGACGGGCAATAACGCGGGCCGATGCCTTCGATCACCCCGGAGTACATCGGCGAACGGTCGAGGTTCGCGGCAATGATTTCGTGGGTGCGCGCATTGGTGTGGGTGATCCAGCAGCTCACCTGTTTCGGATGCTGTTCCTTGGAGCCCATGAACGACATGACCGGGATCGGTGTATCGCCTGCTTGCTCGGTCATCACCGAGAAATCTACGGAACGCCCGTCAATACGCGGCGGGGTCCCGGTTTTCAGCCGACCGACACGCAGCGGCAGTTCACGCAGACGCTTTGCCAGGGCAATCGACGGTGGATCACCGGCACGGCCACCGGAATAGTTCTGCATGCCAATGTGGATAAGTCCGCCGAGGAATGTACCAGTGGTCAACACCACGGATTCTGCGAAGAAACGCAGACCCATTTGGGTGACAACTCCGCGCACCTGGTCCTGTTCGACGATCAGGTCATCTGCTGCTTGTTGAAATATCCACAGGTTCGGCTGGTTTTCCAGGGTTTCGCGGACTGCAGCCTTGTACAGGATGCGGTCTGCCTGAGCCCGGGTAGCCCTTACGGCCGGGCCTTTGCGGCTGTTGAGCACGCGAAATTGGATGCCACCTTTATCGGTAGCCATGGCCATCACGCCGCCAAGGGCGTCGATTTCCTTGACCAGATGGCTTTTACCGATCCCACCGATGGCGGGGTTGCAACTCATGGCGCCGAGAGTTTCCACGTTATGCGTCAACAACAGGGTTTTTACGCCCATTCGTGCTGACGCCAGTGCTGCCTCGGTACCGGCATGACCGCCGCCGATGACGATCACTTCAAAACGGGAAGGGAAATCCACCACGCACCTCGTGCCTGCTTATGTAGGTAATCAGGAATTGATTGTTGAAAGAGTTTTAGAGCTTTGGCGGCAAGTATAGGGACTTAGCCCTTCCTAAAGAACCCTTTGCACAAAATTTAACCAGCTGTGGATGAATCACAGACAATAGAAATTAAAAGAGAGAAATTTATTAAATTTTTGTTTTTATGTTTATTTCTACTGAGCATACTTTCTGTGGATAGATCTACACAGGCCTTTATTTACGGCGTGTACAGAGATTAAAAAGTCTGTGGTCATGTGCCAATGAGGCCCTTGGATAAGTCCTTTAAGCCTGTGGATTAAACAGACGGTTATCCACAGAGGCCTTTTTACTCAGGTTTCAGGGCCTGTTATCAACTGGGCACAGGGACGGTTATTCACAGAGCTTAATCCACAGAAATCGGCAAATCTGTCTGTATTCAGTCCGCCACAACGCCAACCGAAACCTTTCACTCGGTGGTGAGCACAGCAAAAAGAGATCTGTTGTGAGAAAACGGCGGGGCAGTTAATAATAGCGATTATCATTAACCTATCTTGTCATGCCCTATGTCCTCTTCTTCACACACGGCTGCGGTCCAGCACATTTATGAGCAGCACCACTCCTGGCTGCGCGGGTGGCTCAAAGGGAAGCTACATAACGCCTGTGATGCGGCCGATGTGGCGCACGATACGTTCGTGCGCATTCTGGGCGGGCGGCATGCGGCACAGATCGTTGAACCACGTGACTACCTGGCGACCATCGCCAGGGGCCTTGTGATTGATCGTTACCGTCGACACGCCATCGAACAGGCCTACAAACAAACCCTGGCCGAACGGCCTGAAGCCATAACCATCAGTGAAGAAGACAAAGCCATCATCATCGAGACGTTGGTGGCTGTGGATAAAGCCTTGTCTGCACTCGGCGAGCGAGCACGGCGGATATTCATGCTGTCCCAGGTCGAGGGGCTGACTTATCAACAGATTGCCGATCAGCTTCAGGTTTCACTGACCACGGTGAAGAAGCACATGATCCGTGTATTGACTGAATGCTCACTGATCATGGCCAGCCTGTAATGGCGGCGCCCGATCGCAAAACCTTTGAGGCTGCTGCCAGTTGGTACGTACAGTTTCAATCCCAGACGCCTACCGCCGACGAGCGCCAAGCCTGGCAACAATGGCTCAACGGCGATCCCTCCCATCAGGCCGCATGGAATCAGATGGAACAGTTGCAGCGCAGTCTCGGCGCCCTGCCTCCGGATTTCACCCGCCGCGCATTGTCGGCCACACAGCAACGTCGCCAGGTACTCAAGTGGATGTTGGTGCTGGGCGGCACCGGGTACCTGGGGTGGAATGTTCAGCAACACACGCCCCTGGGTAATCTGTGGGCCGATTACCGCACGGTCGTAGGTGAACGCCGGCGTATTGAATTGGCCGACGGCACGCGGATTGACCTGAATACCGGCACGGCGATTGATGTGCTATTTGATGAGCGCCAGCGTTTGATCCGCTTGCGCGAAGGTGAAGTACTTATTCACACCGGCAAGCTGGGTGTGCAGACGCCCTTTTATGTCGAAACCCGCCAAGGCCGCGTCCAGGCATTGGGTACTCGGTTTACCGTACGCCAGTTGCAGGACTCAACCCGCGTTGGCGTTCTGGAGGATCGGGTGAATGTGTCGCCTGGTGACCAGCCCCTCCAGGCCCGGCTGCTCAGTGCCGGCGAAAGCGCAGACTTCGATCGCCAAAAAGTGCAGCCAGACACCGTTTACCGCACATCCCAGGCCGCCTGGGTCGATGGCCAACTGATTGTATTGGATGCACGCCTCGGTGATGTTATCGAAGAGCTCGCCCGCTATCGTCCAGGTGTCCTGCAATGCGACCTGGCCTCGGCACATCTGCGTGTTTCCGGGACCTTTCGCCTGGATTCCACCGACGCAGTGCTGGCCAATCTGCAGGCCACCCTGCCGATTCAGGTGAAATACTTCACTCGCTATTGGGTTTCGGTGAAGCGAATCGGTTGATCGAAAAAATATCTGCACGCGGGGTTATCTTTGTTTTACCTGACACGGCCCTACAGGTAATCACGATGCCACCTTCAGGGCTTACTCACCTATGCGCGTTCCCACCAAGCTCCGCCAGCGACTTTCCTACCACGGTATGACATGCAGCCTGCTGCTCGGCACGGCCACCACTGTCAGTGTGTTGTTATCCACGGGCGCCCAGGCCGCCAGCGCGGTGCAACACTACGTTATTGCGGCCGGCCCCCTGGATAACGCCTTGAGCCAATTTGCCGCCAAGGCGAATGTGATCCTGTCTTTTTCACCTCAACAAACCACACGTTTAAACACAGCAGGCTTGGAAGGTGACTACTCCGTGGACCAAGGTTTTGCGCTGCTGCTGCAAAACTCCGGTTTACAGGCGGTAGTCCAGGCGCCTGGCAGTTATGTCCTGCAGGCCGCTTCCACCGGCGAACTCACCCTCGCGCCCACCACAGTCAGCACTTATCAACAGGGCGGTTTCAATCAGGAGATTGCTGGGGATGTGGGCTACAAGGCGCAGAACAGCAGGGTCGGTACAAAGACCAGTACGCCGCTGTCGGAAACACCACGTTCGGTATCGGTCGTCACCGGCCAGCGTATCAAGGACCAGAAGTCGCAAACCCTGACCGAAGTGTTGGGTTACGTGCCCGGTATCTTTGCACCGCCCTTTGCCGCAGGTGATGGGCTGGCGGGCGATCTGTTCTTCATTCGCGGTTTCAATGCCACGGATTACGGCTACGGCCTGCTGCGAGATGGCCTGCGCGTACAAGGTAATCGGTACGACACCACCAGTGAGCCCTATGGCCTGGAGCGGGTCGAAATCTTCCGCGGCCCCTCTTCCCTGCTCTACGGTGAAAATGCGCCTGGCGGTCTGGTGAATCTGGTGAGCAAACACCCTACTGCTACGCCACAAGGTGAAGTGCAGTTGGGTTATGGCTCCAATAATCGGCGTCAGTTGGGTGTGGATATCTCTGGGCCGCTCAATGACAGCGGCAATATCCTCGGCCGGGTTGTGATGCTCGGTCGCAAATCCGATACGCAGACCGACCATGTGCCAGACGATCGCCTGTACATCGCGCCATCACTGACCCTGAATTTCGACGACTACAACACCCTCACCCTGTTGGCCAATTACCAGAAAGACCACACTAATCTGGAACTCGGCCTACCGGCTGCCGGCACCTTGCTTACAAATCCCAATGGCAAGCTCTCCAAGCACACCATGCTCGGCGACCCGGATTGGAATACGTTCGAACGCGAAACCTGGAGTACCGGTTACGAGTTCAGCCACAGCTTCAACGATGACTGGCAGTTCCGTCAGAACTCGCGCTACATGCAGTCACGCATCAACCGCCATGAAACCTGGCCCAGTGCCCTGAATAACCGCGGCTTTGGCACTCAACTGAACATGACCGCCTATGACCGCTACAACAAGTCGATGGTCTATTCGATGGATAACCAGCTGGAAGGCAAATTCCAGGTCGGTGGCCTGGAAAACACGGTGCTGTTTGGCGCCAGTTATGACCGCACCTCGTTCAATCAGGATTGGGATGCGGGGTTTGCCGGCACCATCAATGTGTATAACCCGGTGTACCTGCGTGACCCGTTGACGCCGGTGGCGGTGCAAAACACCCTGCTCGAGCAGCAGATGAAAGGCGTTTATGCACAGATCCAGAGCAAATACGATCACTGGCTGTTCCTGCTCGGCGGCCGTCAGGACTGGGTCGACAGCGATTTCCGTGACAAGGTGAACAAGGCCGGCAATACCGGGTCCGAAGACCGCAAGTTCACCTATCAGGGCGGGGTGATGTACCAGTTCGACAACGGCCTGACGCCGTATGTCAGCTACTCCACTGCCTTTGTCCCCGTGCAGCAGATCTCCAACGCCGGCTCGCCCTTGAAACCGATCACCAGCAGCCAGTACGAAGTGGGCGTGAAGTACGAGCCGATCGGCTGGGATACGGCAATGACGGTGTCGGTGTATGACTTGCGCAAGGAAGACGACACTTACCTTGATGCCACCACCAATAGCTATCGCCAGGTAGGCGAAAGCCGGGCCAAGGGCGCTGAGGTAGAGGTCAACAGCAATCTCACGCCCAACCTGAATGTCACCGCAGCCTATACCTACACTGACGCGAGAATTACCAAGGATTCGGCGACGTCGTTGGTCGAGGGCCACCAGATGACCGGGGTTCCGCGTAACCAGGCCTCAGTGTGGGGCAAGTACCGCTTCTTCGATGGCCAACTCAAGGGCTTGTCCCTGGGCGGTGGCGTGCGTTATTTCGACAGTACATTTTCCTACACCGCACCCACGCTGTATGGAAAGTTGGATGCAGGAAGCGTCACCTTAGTGGACGCAGCCGTTGGCTATCAGATCGACAAACACTGGTCTGTAGATGTGAACGCCAAGAACCTGTTCGACAAGGAATATGTATCTGGTTGCAACGATGCGGGCCGCTGCTATTGGGGTGACAGCCGTACCCTGCTCGGTACGGTGTCTTACAATTGGTAGGACGCTGTGGATAACTCGGTTATTTACCGATGCAGAAGCTGGAAAAGATCCGCCCCAACAAATCATCGGAGCTGAACGCGCCGGTGATTTCGCCTAACAGCTGCTGCGCCTGACGCAGATCTTCCGCCAGCAGCTCCCCGGCGCCCGCCAGGGTCAACTGCGCCCGACCGTGCTCCAATGCTGCGCTCGCATGGCGCAACGCCTCCAGGTGCCGACGGCGCGCACTGAAGCTGCTTTCCGAGGTCTGCTCGTAGCCCATACAGGCTTTGAGGTGCTCGCGCAGCAGTTCCAGGCCTTCACCGGCCGACTTCGCACTCAGGCTGATCGTGACGTGGCCATCCGCGCTGGTTTCCAGCGCAATGTCCTCTCCCGTCAAGTCAGCCTTGTTGCGAATCAAGGTGACCTTGGCCGGGTCCGGCCGGTGCTCGAGGAATTCCGGCCACAGGGCGAAAGGATCCATAGCCTCGGGCGCCGTTGCGTCCACCACCAGCAGCACCCGATCCGCTTCGCCGATGGCTTTGAGCGCGCGTTCCACACCGATCTTTTCCACCTGGTCGTCGGTGTCGCGCAAACCGGCGGTGTCTACAACGTGCAACGGCATGCCGTCGATGTGGATATGTTCGCGCAGGATGTCCCGTGTGGTGCCGGCAATCTCAGTGACGATGGCGGCTTCACGCCCCGCCAGGGCATTGAGCAGGCTGGATTTTCCCGCATTGGGCCGCCCCGCGATCACAACGGTCATGCCGTCTCGCAGCAAAGCCCCCTGCCCGGCTTCACGCAGCACTGTGGATAACTCATCGCGAACTTTATCCAGCATCGCCAGTACGTGGCCATCGGCGAGAAAGTCGATTTCTTCTTCCGGAAAATCAATCGCCGCCTCGACGTAGATACGCAGGCTGATCAACTGCTCGGTCAAGTTATGCACACGCAGGGAGAACGCACCCTGCAGGGAGCGCAATGCATTACGTGCCGCTTGTGCAGAACTGGCTTCAATCAGGTCGGCAATTGCTTCGGCCTGGGCCAGATCCAGCTTGTCATTCAAAAATGCCCGCTCGCTGAATTCCCCTGGACGTGCCAGGCGGCAGCCCAATTGCAGGCAGCGTTGCAGCAACATATCCAACACAACCGGACCGCCGTGTCCCTGCAACTCCAGGACGTCTTCCCCGGTGAATGAATTCGGCCCAGGGAAATAAAGTGCTAACCCCTCGTCCAGCACGTTGCCGTCAGCATCCAGGAACGGGCCGTAATGCGCATAACGCGCCTTCAACTCACGGCCACTCATGGCCTTGGCTGCCACACTCGCAAGCGGCCCGGAAATTCTAACGATGCCGACACCGCCGCGACCTTGAGCGGTAGCGACAGCAGCGATGGTTTCACGAGGAGCGCTCATCAACAGGTTCCAGACCAAAAGTGACAGAAAGCAAAACGCCCCACTAGGGGGCGTCTTGAGTGGTTATCCACAGAGTAAGTTACGCAGAGGCTTTTGCGGTAGCCGCTTCGATCTTGCGTGTGATGTACCACTGTTGGGAGATAGACAACACGTTGTTGACCACCCAGTACAGCACCAGACCAGCTGGGAACCACAGGAAGAAGAAGGTGAAGATGATCGGCATCATTTTCATCACTTTTGCCTGCATCGGATCCGGCGGAGTCGGGTTCAGGCGCTGCTGGATGAACATCGTCGCGCCCATGATGATCGGCAGGATAAAGAACGGGTCTTTGATCGACAGGTCGGTTATCCACAGGATGAACGGCGCCTGGCGCATTTCCACGCTTTCCAGAAGCACCCAGTACAGCGACAGGAACACCGGCATCTGCACCAGAATCGGCAAGCATCCACCCAGCGGGTTGATCTTCTCTTTCTTGTACAGCTCCATCATGGCCTGCGACATTTTCTGCCGGTCATCGCCATGTTGTTCTTTCAGCGCCGCCAGTTTCGGAGCCACGGCACGCATGCGCGCCATCGACTTGTAGCTGGCTGCCGACAGCGGGAAGAAGATCCCCTTGATCAGCATGGTCAGGAAGATGATCGAGAAGCCCCAGTTACCCACAATGCTGTGGATATGTTGCAGCAACCAGAAAATCGGCTGGGCGATGAACCACAGGAAGCCGTAATCCACAGTCAGCTCAAGACCTGGGGACAACTCTTTCAGCACAGCCTGGCTTTTCGGGCCGGCGTACAGGATAGCGCTGGTTTCAGCCTTGGCGCCGGGTGCGACGGTCAACGCCGGGCCAGTGAAGCCAATGATGTAGTTACCCTGGCTGTCCTTGCGGGTTTGAACCAGGTTGGCCTCACCCTTGTTCGGGATCCAGGCGGTCACGAAGTAGTGCTGCAGCCAGGCAACCCAGCCGCCTTGCACGGTTTCTTTCAGCGAGCCCTTGTCGATATCTTTCATCGACACTTTTTTGTACGGTTCGCTACTTGTCCACAGGGCGGCGCCCAGGTAAGTCGCGGTGCCGGTGGCAGTGCTGGAAGAAGGATCGGAGCTGGCGTCACGCTTGAGCTGGGCAAACAGGTTGCCGCTCCATGGTTTGTCGCTTTCGTTGTCGATCAGGTAAGTGACCTTCAAGTCGTACAAACCACGGGTGAAGCTGAAGCGCTTGATGTAGTTGACGCCGTCGAGGCTGAATTTCAGGTCGACGTTCAACTGGTTCTGGCCATCAGCCAGTTGATAAGTCTTCTGCTCGGTCGAGTAAATCGGACGACCGGTAGCACGTGCATCCGGACCATTGGTGCCGGTCAGGCCGCTTTGCGCCAGATAAGTACGCTCACCACCGTTATCGAACAGTTGGAACGGAACATCCGGATGGTCTTGGCGACGTGGATACAGCGGCAGTTTCAACTGCGCGATATCACCACCTTGTGGGTCGATAGCCAGGTCGAGCACATCCGTTTTCACGTGGATGAGGTCTTTGTTGGTGACCACTGGCGTTTCTAACGGGGCGCTTGTCTCGCCATTCGCGCTGGGAACATCGGCACTCGCGGACGCATTGTTACCCAGCGGGGTGTCCGGAATAGCCGGCGCAGCCTGGTTGGTAGCAACATTCTGAGTCGGCAGGGCAGCCTGGCCATAGTCCTGGTTCCACTGAAGAACCATGACGTAGGACACGATTGCCAGGGCGACGATCAGGATCGTGCGTTTAATATCCATGATTACTCGGCCATCGAAGAAGAACGGGAGGTAGGGATAGGTGGAACCGGGTCATAACCACCGGGATTCCACGGATGACAGCGACCTAAACGACGAAAGGTCAGCCAGCCACCGCGCAGAAGACCATGGTTTTCTATGGCCTCTAACGCGTAGCAGGAACAACTGGGGTAGAAACGACAGTGGTTGGCCATCAGAGGACTAATGGCATAGCGATAAAACTGGATCGGAACGAGGGCCAGTTTACGCATCAAGGCTGTCTACCCCTACAGTTTCGGTGCTGACTGCTGGTGCTGGCTTGTGGGTACGCGCCAAACGTTTCCAGAGCTTGCCGAAATGCTGAATCAATTCGGGGTTTTCTACATCCCCCAAGCCTTTGCGCGCGACGATAACAATATCCCAACCAACCAGAGTGTCCTGGTGGAGGCGAAACGATTCGCGCATCAGACGCTTGAGGCGATTGCGCTCAACGGAGAGCTTTACGCTCTTCTTGCCGATCACCAACCCGAGTCGGGGGTGATCCAGATCGTTGTTACGCGCAAGGAGCAGGAGATTTTTCCCCGGAACCTTGCCGGTGGGGGAGTCAAAGACTGCCTTGAAATGCCGGGGGGTTAGCAGACGCTTTTCCCGACTGAAGTCCTGACTCACCACCAGTACCGGATTATCAAACTGCCAGACGCGCACGACCTTTGGCGCGACGACGCGACAGGACAGCACGGCCGTTCTTGGTAGCCATGCGAGCACGGAAGCCGTGGGTGCGGGCGCGTTTGATGGTGCTTGGTTGGAAAGTACGTTTCATGGCGTTGTTACCTGGTTCGTCCACAACGGGCCGGAATGGCCCCCGTTTTAAGAGACCGGCGATTCTAGTGAAAGCAAGCCTCTAGGTCAATTTCCAACCAGCTTTTCCTTTAATTAGATCTCCACAGGCCATCGGCTCTTTTCTGTCCGCTTGGCTTCCAGTGCTCATGGGATAGATATAAAAATAAAGAAGGAAGTTATTTAAAGCTTTTCTGTAAAGCTTATAAAAGCTAGACAGGCATTCAGCTGTGGATAACTGCCTTTAGGTCATATACCACGTGATGTACAGAGAATGACAACACGGGGGAGAAACGGTGCTCTGCCTGTGCTGCGCTGTCGGATAAGCTGTGTGTGGAATGGGCTGTTATCCACAGGCTGGTTACCCACAGACTTTCGCCCCTACTTGTGCAACGATCTCAGGGCCGCTTATCCACAGAGCTTATGCACAGACCATTGGTCGCCTTTATTGCTGTTAAGACGTTGATTTTGGCTGGCCTGTGATCAAGCTACATGTGGATAAGTGGACGGCTCGCCGCTACAATGGCGGCTGTTTTTGCCTCACCGGCTTTTAACTTAGGGGATATCCGTGTCAGTGGAACTTTGGCAGCAGTGCGTGGAGCTTTTGCGCGATGAGCTGCCTGCCCAGCAATTCAACACCTGGATCCGTCCGCTACAGGTCGAAGCCGAAGGCGACGAGTTGCGTGTCTACGCACCCAATCGTTTTGTTCTCGATTGGGTCAACGAGAAGTACCTGAGCCGCGTTCTCGAATTGCTCGATGAACATGGCAACGGCCTCGCGCCCGTGCTCTCCTTATTAATAGGCAGCAAACGCAGCTCTGCACCTCGCGCTGCGCCGAATGCGCCATTGGCTGCTGCGGCGTCGCAAGCCCAGGCAGCCGCCGCACCGGCCGCCAGTGCGCCTGCTCCTGCACCGGCATCATCCAAATCGTCTGCGAGAAAAAGCGCGCCAGAAAATGAAGAGCCGTCCCGCGACAGCTTTGACCCGATGGCAGGCGCCGCGTCCCAGCAAGCCCCGGTCCGCGCCGAACAGCGCACCGTCCAGGTCGAAGGCGCGCTCAAGCACACCAGCTACCTGAACCGTACGTTCACCTTCGAGAACTTTGTCGAAGGTAAATCCAACCAGTTGGCTCGCGCAGCCGCCTGGCAGGTCGCCGATAACCCCAAGCATGGCTACAACCCGCTCTTCCTTTATGGTGGCGTTGGCTTGGGTAAGACTCACTTGATGCACGCTGTGGGTAACCACCTGTTAAAGAAGAACCCGAATGCCAAGGTCGTGTACCTGCATTCGGAGCGTTTCGTGGCAGACATGGTCAAGGCCCTGCAGCTCAACGCGATCAACGAGTTCAAGCGGTTCTACCGCTCGGTTGATGCGTTGCTGATCGATGACATTCAATTCTTTGCCCGTAAAGAGCGTTCCCAGGAAGAGTTTTTCCACACCTTCAACGCCCTGCTCGAAGGTGGCCAGCAGGTCATCTTGACCAGCGACCGTTATCCGAAGGAAATCGAAGGCCTGGAAGAACGCTTGAAGTCGCGCTTCGGCTGGGGCCTGACTGTTGCGGTAGAGCCGCCGGAGCTTGAAACCCGCGTCGCGATCCTGATGAAAAAGGCCGATCAGGCCAAAGTCGACCTGCCACACGATGCCGCCTTCTTTATCGCCCAACGCATCCGCTCCAACGTGCGTGAGCTCGAAGGTGCACTCAAGCGGGTCATCGCGCACTCACACTTCATGGGCCGCGATATCACCATCGAGTTGATTCGCGAATCCCTCAAAGACTTGTTGGCGCTGCAGGACAAACTGGTGAGTGTGGATAACATCCAGCGCACCGTGGCCGAGTACTACAAGATCAAGATTTCCGACCTGCTGTCCAAGCGCCGTTCGCGCTCGGTTGCACGTCCCCGTCAGGTGGCCATGGCGCTCTCCAAGGAGTTGACCAACCACAGCCTGCCGGAAATCGGTGATGTGTTTGGCGGACGCGACCACACCACGGTCTTGCACGCGTGCCGCAAGATCAACGAACTTAAGGAATCCGACGCGGATATTCGCGAGGACTACAAGAACCTGCTGCGTACACTGACTACTTGATGACACCAGCGCAGCTTATTAAGGCAAGGGACTAGACCATGCATTTCACCATTCAACGCGAAGCCCTGTTGAAACCCCTGCAACTGGTCGCAGGCGTCGTCGAGCGCCGACAGACCTTGCCGGTGCTCTCTAACGTATTGCTGGTCGTCGAAGGCCAGCAATTGTCCCTGACCGGTACCGACCTGGAAGTCGAGCTGGTCGGTCGTGTACAGCTGGAAGAACCCGCCGAGCCTGGCGAGATCACCGTGCCGGCGCGCAAGCTGATGGACATCTGCAAAAGCCTGCCGAACGATGCGTTGATCGACATCAAGGTTGATGAAGCGAAGTTGGTCGTCAAGGCCGGCCGCAGCCGCTTCACCTTGTCCACCTTGCCGGCAAATGATTTCCCGACGGTTGAAGAAGGCCCGGGTTCTCTGACGTGCAGCCTGGATCAGAGCAAGCTGCGTCGCTTGATCGAGCGCACCAGCTTCGCCATGGCCCAGCAGGATGTACGCTACTACCTCAATGGCATGCTGTTGGAAGTGTCGGAAGGTATTATCCGCGCGGTGGCCACCGACGGTCACCGTCTGGCGATGTGTTCGATGCGTGCCGATATCGGCCAACCGGATCGTCACCAGGTGATCGTGCCGCGCAAGGGTATCCTTGAGCTGGCGCGTCTGCTTACAGAGCCGGAAGGCAACGTCAGCATCGTGCTGGGGCAGCACCATATCCGCGCGACTACCGGCGAATTCACTTTCACTTCCAAGCTGGTTGACGGCAAGTTCCCGGATTACGAGCGAGTGTTGCCTAAAGGTGGCGACAAGCTGGTGCTGGGCGATCGCCAAGCGCTGCGTGAAGCGTTCAGCCGTACCGCGATCCTGTCCAACGAGAAGTACCGTGGTATCCGTCTGCAACTGGCCAACGGTCAGTTGAAAATCCAGGCGAACAACCCGGAGCAGGAAGAAGCGGAAGAAGAAGTGGGCGTTGACTACAACGGCGGTTCACTGGAAATCGGCTTCAACGTTAGCTATCTGTTGGACGTACTGGGTGTGATGACCACCGAACAGGTTCGTCTGATTCTGTCGGACTCCAACAGCAGCGCCCTGGTGCAGGAATCCGACAACGATGACTCGGCTTACGTTGTCATGCCGATGCGCCTGTAACCATGCTCAGCAGAAGCTAGATGTCCCTCAGTCGCGTCTCGGTCACCGCGGTGCGCAATCTGCACCCGGTGACCTTCTCCCCCTCTCCCCGCATCAATATCCTCCACGGCGCCAACGGCAGTGGCAAAACCAGCGTGCTGGAAGCCATTCATCTGTTGGGGCTTGCCCGTTCCTTTCGCAGCGCTCGCCTGTTACCCGTCATCCAGTACGAACAATTGGCGTGCACGGTGTTTGGCCAGGTCGAATTGGCTGAAGGCGGGCACAGCAGCCTGGGCATATCCCGAGATCGCGGTGGAGAGTTCCAAATCCGCATTGACGGGCAAAATGCTCGCAGTGCCGCGCAGCTGGCGGAAATTCTGCCGCTGCAATTGATCAACCCCGACAGTTTTCGTTTGTTGGAAGGTGCCCCGAAAATCCGCAGGCAATTCCTCGATTGGGGAGTGTTCCACGTGGAACCACGTTTCATGGCCACGTGGCAGCGCTTGCAGAAGGCCCTGCGGCAGCGGAACTCATGGCTGCGGCATGGTACACTTGACGCCGCTTCGCAAGCGGCCTGGGACCGTGAACTGTGCCTGGCCAGCGACGAAATAGATGAATACCGCCGCGCCTATATCAAAGCCTTGAAACCAGTCTTTGAGCAGACCTTGAGTGAGTTGTTGGACCTCGAAGGGCTGACGCTGAGCTACTACCGTGGTTGGGACAAAGAGCGTGAGCTGAGCGCAGTGCTCGCGACGTCCCTGCAGCGGGATCAGCAAATTGGTCATACCCAGGCCGGACCACAACGGGCTGATTTGCGCCTTAGATTAGGCGCTCACAATGCTGCGGACATCTTGTCCCGTGGCCAGCAGAAGTTGGTGGTGTGCGCACTGCGGATTGCCCAGGGCCACTTGGTGAGCCAAGCCCGGCGCGGTCAGTGTATTTATCTGGTGGACGACTTGCCGTCGGAACTCGACGAGCAGCACCGCCACGCGCTATGCCGCTTGTTGGAAGAATTACGCTGCCAGGTGTTTATCACTTGTGTAGACCACGAATTATTGAGGGAAGGCTGGCAGACGGAAACGCCAGTCGCTTTGTTCCACGTGGAACAAGGCCGTATCACCCAGACCCACGACCATCGGGAGTGAAGGCATGAGCGAAGAAAACACGTACGACTCGACCAGCATTAAAGTGCTGAAAGGTTTGGATGCCGTACGCAAACGTCCCGGTATGTACATTGGCGACACTGATGACGGTAGCGGTCTGCACCACATGGTGTTCGAGGTGGTCGACAACTCCATCGACGAAGCTTTGGCCGGTCACTGCGACGACATCAGCATCATCATCCACCCGGATGAGTCTATTACCGTGCGTGACAACGGTCGCGGTATTCCAGTAGACGTGCACAAAGAAGAAGGCGTCTCGGCGGCGGAGGTCATCATGACCGTGCTCCACGCCGGCGGTAAGTTCGACGACAACTCCTATAAGGTCTCCGGTGGTTTGCACGGTGTGGGCGTTTCGGTAGTGAACGCACTGTCCGAAGAGCTGATCCTGACCGTGCGCCGTAGCGGCAAGATCTGGGAACAGACCTACGTCCACGGTGTTCCACAAGAACCGATGAAAATCGTCGGCGACAGTGAAACCACCGGTACGCAGATCCACTTCAAGCCATCGGCTGAAACCTTCAAGAATATCCACTTCAGCTGGGACATCCTGGCCAAACGGATTCGTGAACTGTCGTTCCTTAACTCCGGCGTGGGTATCGTCCTCAAGGACGAGCGCAGCGGCAAGGAAGAGCTGTTCAAGTACGAAGGCGGCTTGCGTGCGTTCGTTGAATACCTGAACACCAACAAGACTGCGGTCAACCAGGTGTTCCACTTCAACATCCAGCGTGAAGACGGCATTGGCGTGGAAATCGCCCTTCAGTGGAACGACAGTTTCAACGAGAACCTGTTGTGCTTCACCAACAACATTCCTCAGCGCGACGGCGGTACTCACCTGGTGGGTTTCCGTTCCGCACTGACGCGTAACCTGAATACCTATATCGAGGCCGAAGGCCTGGCCAAGAAGCACAAAGTCGCCACCACCGGTGATGATGCGCGTGAAGGCCTGACCGCGATTATTTCGGTGAAAGTGCCGGATCCCAAGTTCAGCTCCCAGACCAAAGACAAGCTGGTGTCTTCCGAAGTGAAGACTGCCGTTGAACAGGAAATGGGCAAGTATTTCTCCGACTTCCTGCTGGAGAACCCGAACGAAGCCAAGCTGGTCGTTGGCAAGATGATCGACGCTGCACGTGCCCGTGAAGCGGCGCGTAAGGCACGTGAGATGACCCGTCGTAAAGGTGCGCTGGATATCGCTGGCCTGCCAGGCAAACTGGCTGACTGCCAGGAGAAGGACCCTGCCCTCTCCGAACTGTACCTGGTGGAAGGTGACTCTGCTGGCGGTTCCGCCAAGCAGGGTCGTAACCGTCGCACCCAGGCCATCCTGCCGTTGAAGGGTAAGATCCTCAACGTCGAGAAGGCGCGCTTCGACAAGATGATTTCTTCCCAGGAAGTTGGCACCTTGATCACAGCGTTGGGCTGCGGTATCGGCCGCGACGAGTACAACATCGACAAGCTGCGCTACCACAACATCATCATCATGACCGATGCTGACGTCGACGGTTCGCACATCCGGACCCTGCTGCTGACCTTCTTCTTCCGTCAGTTGCCGGAGCTGATCGAGCGTGGCTACATCTACATCGCCCAGCCGCCGTTGTACAAAGTCAAAAAAGGCAAGCAAGAGCAATACATCAAAGACGACGACGCCATGGAAGAGTACATGACGCAGTCGGCCCTGGAAGATGCCAGCCTGCACTTGAACGATGAGGCTCCGGGCATCTCCGGTGAAGCGTTGGAGCGTCTGGTTAACGACTTCCGCATGGTGATGAAGACCCTCAAGCGTCTGTCGCGCCTTTACCCTCAGGAGTTGACCGAGCACTTCATCTACCTGCCAGCCGTAAGCCTGGAGCAACTGGGCGACCACGCGCACATGCAGGATTGGCTGGCCCAGTACGAAGTGCGTCTGCGCACTGTCGAGAAGTCCGGCCTGGTGTACAAAGCCAGCCTGCGTGAAGACCGTGAACGTAACGTATGGCTGCCGGAGGTCGAACTGATCTCCCACGGCCTGTCGAACTACGTCACATTCAACCGCGACTTCTTCGGCAGCAATGACTACAAGACCGTAGTAACGCTGGGCGCACAACTGAGCACCCTGTTGGACGACGGCGCTTATATTCAACGTGGCGAACGCAAGAAGCAGGTCAAGGAATTCAAGGAAGCCCTCGACTGGCTGATGGCCGAAAGCACCAAGCGCCATACCATCCAGCGCTACAAAGGTCTGGGTGAAATGAACCCGGATCAGCTGTGGGAAACCACCATGGACCCTGCTCAGCGTCGCATGCTGCGCGTGACCATCGAGGACGCCATTGGCGCGGACCAGATCTTCAACACCCTGATGGGTGATGCGGTGGAGCCTCGTCGTGACTTCATTGAAAGTAATGCCCTGGCGGTCTCCAACCTGGACTTCTGATTCTGATAGTCTGCTGAACCCAAAAGGCCAACGCTATGCGTTGGCCTTTTTTATTGGGTGAATATCGGCTGTCTGCTGAATGCTCCACGTGGAACATTCTGGTTTTCAGCCCTGTTGCGAGGGCACCGCTACACTTTCCAATCGGTAACCGTACCCATAGATCGTCAACAGCTGCCACCCCCTATCCGCGGTCAGTCCCAACTTATTACGCAGTCGATAGATGTGCGTATCGAGCGGCCGCGACGACACCATTTCTTCGTGGGTCCAAAATCGCTCATAGAGATACTCTCGGGAAAGCGGTCGGGCCAGGTTGGCAAACAAGCAACTGGCCAGACGGTACTCGCGTTCGGTGAGGTTGATCGGTTTTCCCGCCCGGGTCACGGTCAACTCCGCATCATCAAAGGTCAGGTCGTTGAAGCTCTGCACTTCATGGTTGGCTGATTTCTGCAGGCCGTGGCGACGTAGAACCGCCGTCACCCTCGCCTTCAGTTCATTGGGACGGAAGGGCTTGCTGACGTAATCATCGGCACCACTGTTCAGCGCAGTGACGATATCGCTCTCTGCATCGCGGCTGGTCAGCATGATGACCGCAGGCGGCGACTCCATGTGTTCACGGGTCCAGCGCAACAGAGCAATACCGCTGATATCCGGCAATTGCCAATCGAGTATCAACAGGTCGAAGGTTTCCCGGCGCAATTGGCGTAGCAGGTCTTCACCGCGTTCGAAGCAGTGCAGGGTCCAGGGTTGTTCGGCGGTGCTGGGGATTTGTCGCAGTGTCTGTTCCACCCGTCGCAGTTCCGCGGGTTCGTCATCCAGTATTGCGACACGCATGGGTGGGTCCTTTCTTCTTGAAAAATACGGCAGCCGTCAGCCGGGTTAGTGATGGGCACGTACTGCGCAGATGCCGGTCTCTGAATCTGAAGAATTGTGTTCAGATCCGTCGACCCCTTGGATCTCTCGGTACGCTGGCATCAATGTGCGATTAACCCATTGAAAGTCCTTGATACCGATGTGGGAAAGATACCGGCTCCCGCCCATAAGGAAAAGGATCAGCCGACGCATGCGCTGCCGTACACTCCTGCGTGCTGGTGTCAGATACCTTCTGGAACCCAATCTTGATGAGCACCATGATCCTTTCTTCGAACCGCCTGTGCCGTGCCCTCCCCTCATTGTTGATCATGGCTGTAGGCTCTGCAGGGGCGGTTGGCAAGACGCGCACGCCTTACATTGATGATCACATGCTGTGCCGCCCCCAGCCCCTGCCGGCGGTGGTTCAGCATCTCACCGGGGAAGCCTGGAAAATTGATACCAAGGGCCAGGCGAGCCTTTTGCTGGAAGGCATGACCATTGATGAACAGGAAGGCGTGAAGACCTCGGCGTCCGCGTTCGTCAGCCTGTTGCTCGGTGACGGATCCCGCGTGGTGTTGCCCGCAAGTTCACAGGTTCGATTGCATCTGGAGCGCAAGCTGTCGATTCCCCAGGTTGTACTCGAACAGGGCCAGGCGGAAGCGTATGTGATCAAGCGTGCCAGCGACCATGATCGTTTTCAGATCGTGACCCCCGTGGGGGTGTTGGGCGTACGCGGCACGCATTTCCGGGTGCGTAACGACGCAGAGCAATCGGTGCTCGAAGTGTTGGATGGGCAGGTTGCCGTCAGCCGCGAGGCAAAAAACCAGCCGATGGAACAGGAGGTAAAAATCGGTGCCCGGCAAGGTCTGCTGTTCAAGAAGCAGGGAGACCTGAAACCGGTTGAGCTACTTGCTGCACCGAAGCTCGTGGGTCAGGACGGCCAGAAAGGTGATGCGCCGGTCTGGAGCCTGTACCTGCGGCCTTTGCCCGGAGCCCAGCGATACCGGGCACAGGTCGCTACCGACAAAGCCTTCATGGACATCAAGCAGGAAAACTTTTCCAGTGCGCCGAAAATGAGCTTCACTGGGCTCAAAGCCTCGTTCTACCACGTGCGCCTTTCGGCCTACGATGAAAACGGGCTGGAGGGAGAAACCGGGGTCTATGACATCTTTTACTACCCACCCACCACCCAGGCACATTGACCTATGAAGCTCTGGGGCAAGACCGAGAAACGCCAGCCCACCCATGCCCAGCGCCTGTTTCATGGTCTGGTGCGCGAGTGGTTGTGGATCGGTTTGCTGTTGCTGCCTGTTACCGTCTATCTGTCGTTGAGCCCAGGCCTGGCGTTGAATAATCCGCTGTACGACAGCCTTCGGCGCCTTACCCCGCTTCCTGTAGACCCGCGCATCCTGCTGGTTACCATTGATGACGCCAGCCTGAAAAAGCTTGGCCAGTGGCCCTGGCCACGCAGCTTGCACGCCGACCTGATCGACCGCCTCAGCGCCGGTCAACCGGCGGGTATCCTCTTCGATGTGATCTTCAGTGAGCCCGGCGATCCCGCCAATGACATACGCTTGGCCGAAGCGGTATGCAATGCAGGCAACGTCTTGCTGCCTCTGGTACGTGAGGGCACTTCAAGTTATAGCCAGCCCGGTGGTCAGATGCTGGCGTTGCATAAGTGCGCCAAGGGCGTGGGCCACATCAATGTCGAAGCGGACAGCGACGGCGTGGTCCGCAGCCTGTATCTACGTGAAGGCCCTCCCGAGACGACGGCACCGCAACTGGCCTGGCTGGCCTATGAGATGAGCGGCGAGCTATCGGACATGCCGGGCGAGCCGCAGCAGGCGACCGCACAACACTGGCACCGTGAACACGCCATCCGCATCCCGTTTATCGCACCCCATACCCATTTCCCCAGCGTGTCCTACGTCAGCGTATTGCGCGGTGAGGTTCCTCCCGAGCAGCTACGAGGGCGCCTGATCCTGGTGGGTTCAACGGCTTCCGGTATGGGGGATCGGTTCGTCACCCCCCTCTCCTCCACGGTCGGTACAACGGCAGGCGTGGAAATCCAGGCCAACGTGCTCAACGGCTTGCTGCAAGGTCGCAGCATTGTCGACCTGCCGGGCTGGCTCGCGGCGCTGATGGCGACCTCCCTGGTGGCTTTGTTGCTGGGCCTGCTGCTCTATCGCCCGCGCTATGCACTGTGGATGACACTGGGCTGCATGATCGCTGCGTTGCTCGGCGCCTGGGCCTTGTTGCGCCTGGGCCACTGGTGGTCGCCCGCCGCGTGTCTGATTGGTTTGCTGCTCAGCTACCTGATCTGGAACTGGCGTCGCCTGAGCGTGATCCTCGCCTACTTCGGCTGGGAATTGGCGCGCCTGGATAACGAACCCAAAGTCCTGCCCGAACGCCGCCGTGCGCCCGCCAGCAAAGGCGACGTGCTGCAAGCGCGTATCTTTGCCCTGGAACAGGCCGTAAGCCGCACGCGGGATACGCGGCGCTTCATGGCCGATGGCCTGGAGTGCCTGCCGGTAGCGACGCTGATTACCGACCCCACGGGTAACATCCTGCTGGCCAACCGCATTGCCCGCGAGGTGTTCGGCAATGACCTGGTCACCGAAAACCTGCTGGAACAATTGGCCGACCTGGGCTACCCGCCGCTGCACAATGGTGTGCGCCCCGCCCTCTCGGCGCTGGAGCTGGTCGAGTTCCGCGACATCCATCAACGCAGCCTGCGCATGGAATTGGCACCCTTGCTGCCGGCTGAAGGTGATGTTGCACTGGGCTGGCTGTTGAGCCTGACGGATTTGAGCAAGGAGCGTGATGCGCAACAGCACCGCGAAACCATGTTGCGTTTCCTCTCTCATGACTTGCGTGCACCGCACTCGGCGATCCTCGCGCTGCTGGATGTGCATAACGGCGAGTCCCCAGTCTTCGCCCAGATAGAACAACAGGTTCGCCGCGCCCTGGGCCTTACCGAATCCTTCGTGCAACTGGCGAAGGCCGAAGCTGACGGTTACCAGTTCCAGCCGACGCTATTTGCGATGTTGGTGATGGACGCCTTTGATCAAGTGGCGCTGATCGCCCAGCTCAAGGGGATCCACCTGGTTCATGATCTGGATGAGGCCGACGAGGGCATGGTCTCCGCTGACCAGTCGCTGCTCACTCGTGCGTTGTTCAATGTGCTGGAGAACGCGATCAAATACTCCTCTTCCGGTACCACCGTCAGGTTGCGGCACAGCAGTGCGCAGGGCTGGTTGGAATGCCGTATCAGCGACCAGGGGCCGGGGATTGCGGCAGAGGATTTGCCGGAGCTATTCAGCCAATACCGGCGCTTTGAGTCCGCTCAGGGTAGTGAAGGATTAGGGTTGGGGTTGACCATGGTCAAGGCGGTAATCGAGCGCCACGGTGGACATATCCGTTGCGAAAGCGTGGTAGGCAAAGGCACCACGTTCAGCCTGCAACTACCGCTGCTGGAAGACTGAAAAAACGTACTTTTCTGCTGTGCATGAAAAACCGGTCGCAAGGACCGGTTTTTTTATGCGGAAAAACTTATGCACCTTTTCCGCGATTTTATGAGATTGGGAAATATGCAATAAAATCAAGATGTTATGATTAAAAAAGCACAATTCGCCAACAAACCGTACACAGGTTATCCACAGATGCTCAGGTCACCGGAGTGTCGACCACAACAGGCTCTGGCGGCAGCGAACCCATTGCCCGTTGCTGCGCTTCATTCCACGCCTGAGCGCGGTCATTCAGCGCTGCAATGGCACGTGGGCCTTCACCTTCTGCGTACATCGGTTCGCCAATCACCACGGTGATGGTGCCTTCGCGCTTGGCCCATCCGGTCTTTGGCCAGAACTTGCCGGCGTTATGGGCAATCGGCAGCACGGGCAAGTTGGCGTTGACTGCCAAAGCCGTACCCCCGCGTGAGAACTTGCCTACGGTGCCGTAGGGCACGCGAGTCCCTTCCGGGAAGATCAGTACCCACACGTTATCCTTGAGCAGTTCATCGCCCTTCTTGGCCACGTGCTTGAGCGCTGCCTTGGGATTGTCGCGGTCGATGGCGATCGGACGCAACATGGCCATGGCCCAGCCGAAGAACGGCACATACAGCAACTCACGCTTGAGCACCTGGCTCAACGGCGAGAAGTACGCCGAGAGAAAGAACGTCTCCCAAGTGCTCTGATGGTTCGACAGAATCACGCACGGCTGGTCCGGGACATTTTCCGCGCCCCTGATCTCGAAGCGGATGTTCAGGAACACCTTGGTCAGCCACAACGCGCAGCGGCACCAGTAAACGTTGATGAAGCGGTAGCGCGCCTTGAACGGCAAGAAGGGCGCAATAAAAAAGCTCAGGGTGCACCAGAGAAACGAACTGGTGCCCAACAGCAGGTAAAAGAAAAAGGTTCTGATGGCCTGCAAAATCGACATGGCGGCATTTACCGTTGCGGGACAACGCCCGCCTGTTAAAAGCGCACTCCCGAACAGTCCTTGGTCAGGAAGTCGAGGGCGGCTAGTTGTTGATAAGTTCTGCGGCAACGGCCGCCAGATCGTCAAAAATCAAGGTGCCTACCGGCAGGTTTTTCGCCTGGGTCTTTTCGCCTTTCCCGGTCTTGACCAAAACTGGCTGAGAGTCGACGGCTTTGGCCGCCTCCAGGTCACCGAGGCTGTCCCCGACGAACCATAGCCCAGCCAAGGGCACCTTGTAATGTTCTGCAATGGTTTTCAACATGCCAGGCTTGGGTTTGCGGCAATCGCAGCCCTCATCCGGCCCGTGGGGGCAGTACACCACCAGCCCCACCTCACCGCCCTGCTCGGCCACCAGTGCACGCAGGCGTGCGTGCATGGCGTCCAGGGTGGCGATGTCGTAGTACCCGCGAGCAATTCCGGACTGGTTGGTGGCGATCGCCACCGTCCAGCCGGCTTTGCTCAACTGCGCGATGGCCTCGATGGAGCCGGGCAGTGGAATCCATTCCGCCACCGACTTGATGTAAGCGTCGGAGTCGTAGTTGATCACCCCGTCCCGATCGAGAATCAGCAGTTTCAACATGGTCAGCTCAGCGTCGAAATGTCAGCGATGTTGACGAACAAGCCACGCAGGCGCGCCAGCATGGCGTAGCGGTTTTTCCGCACGCCGGCATCGTCGGCATTGATCATCACCGCTTCGAAGAACGCATCCACCGGCTCACGCAAGGTGGCCAGGCGCGCCAATGCTTCGGCGTAGTTGCGCTCAGCGATCAGCGGCTTCACCGCGTTTTCCGCCTTGGCGATGGCCGAGTTCAGCGAGAACTCCTTGGCATCGGCAAACAGGCCAGGGTCGACGTCAGCGTTGCCCAGGCCTTCGGCCTTGCTCAGCAGGTTCGACACGCGCTTGTTCACGGCGGCCAGGGCGTCAGCTTCCGGCAGTTTGCGGAACGCCTGCACGGCTTGTACGCGCTGGTCGAAGTCCAGCGCCGAACCCGGCTGCAGGGCACGTACCGACAAGTACACCGACACGTCCACGCCTTCGTCTTCGTAACGCGCACGCAGGCGGTCGAACACAAACTCCAGCACTTGCTCGGCCAGGCCGGCCTGTTTGACCTTGGCACCGAACTGGCCGACCGCGAACACCACGGCCTGGGTCAGGTCGAGGTCCAGCTTTTTGTCGATCAGGATACGCAGCACGCCCAGGGCCGCACGGCGCAGGGCATACGGGTCTTTGCTGCCGGTTGGCAACATGCCGATACCGAAGATACCCACCAGGGTGTCCAGCTTGTCGGCGATGGCCACGGCTGCACCGGTCAGGGTGCTTGGCAATTCAGCGCCGGCACCGCGCGGCATGTACTGCTCGTTCAGGGCCAGTGCCACGTCGTCCGGCTCGCCGTCGTTGAGGGCGTAGTAGTAACCGGCTACGCCTTGCATCTCCGGGAACTCGCCGACCATCTCGGTGGCCAGGTCGCACTTGGACAGCAGGCCAGCGCGGGCAGCCCAGGCGGAGTCACCACCAATGCGCGGCGCAATGTAGGCGGCCAGCTTGGAAACCCGCACAGCTTTGTCGTAGACGCTGCCGAGTTTTTCCTGGAACACCACGTTCTGCAGGCGCAGGTTGAAGTCTTCCAGCTTCTGTTTCTTGTCTTGCTTGAAGAAGAACTCGGCGTCGGTCAGGCGCGGGCGCACGACTTTCTCGTTACCGGCGATGATCTGCTGCGGGTCCTTGCTCTCGATGTTGGCCACGGTGATAAAGCGCGGCAGCAATTTGCCGTCCACGTCCAGCAGGCAGAAGTACTTCTGGTTGTCCTGCATGGTGGTGATCAGGGCTTCCTGCGGCACGTCGAGGAAACGCTCCTCGAACGAGCACACCAGCGGCACTGGCCATTCAACCAGCGCGGTCACTTCGTCGAGCAGGCTTGGCGGCACGATGGCGGTGCCCTCCTGCAGGCGGGCCAGTTCTTCGGTGCGCTTGCTGATCAGCTCGCGACGCTCGTTGGCATCAGCCAGCACATAGGCAGCGCGCAGATCGTTGAGGTAGTTGGCCGGCGAAGTGATACGTACCGCTTGCGGATGATGGAAGCGGTGGCCACGGGAGTCACGGCCGGCCTTCTGGGCGAGGATGGTGCAGTCGATGACCTGGTCACCGAGCAGCATCACCAGCCATTGGGTTGGGCGTACGAACTCTTCCTTGCGTGCACCCCAGCGCATACGCTTGGGGATCGGCAGGTCGTTCAACGAATCTTCGACGATGGTTGGCAGCAGGCTGGCGGTCGGCTTGCCCGTGATGACCTGGCTGAACCGCAGTTTCGGGCCGCTCTGGTCGATCTCACTCAGTTCCACGCCACACTTCTTGGCGAAACCCAGGGCAGCCTGGGTCGGGTTGCCTTCGGCGTCGAAAGCGGCCTGGCGCGGTGGGCCGTCGAGGTTGATGCTGCGGTCCGGCTGCTGGGTTTCCAGTGCGGTCAGCAACACGGCCAGGCGGCGCGGCGCGGCGTAGACTTTTTTCGCGGCGAACTTCAGGCCGGCGGTTTGCAGGCCCTTTTCGATACCGGCCAGGAACGCATCGGCCAGGGTGTTCAGTGCCTTGGGTGGCAGCTCTTCGGTGCCCAGTTCAACCAGGAAATCTTGAACACTCATTGTGCAGCCTCCAGCTTAGCCAACACTTCATCACGCAGGTCCGGGGTGGCCATCGGGAAGCCCAGCTTGGCGCGAGCCAGCAGGTAGGCTTGGGCGACGCAACGCGCCAGGGTGCGTACACGCAGGATGTATTGCTGGCGCGCGGTTACCGAGATGGCACGGCGCGCGTCCAGCAGGTTGAAGGTATGGGAGGCCTTCAACACCATTTCATAGCTTGGCAACGGCAGCGGCTGGTCGAGCTCGATCAGGCGCTTGGCTTCGCTTTCGTAGAAATCGAACAGTTCGAACAGCTTGTCGACGTTGGCGTGTTCGAAGTTGTAGGTGGACTGCTCCACTTCGTTCTGGTGGAACACGTCGCCGTAGGTGACCTTGCCGAACGGGCCGTCAGCCCACACCAGGTCGTAGACCGAGTCCACGCCCTGCAGGTACATGGCCAGGCGCTCGAGACCGTAGGTGATCTCGCCGGTCACCGGGTAGCACTCGATACCACCGGCCTGCTGGAAGTAAGTGAACTGCGTCACTTCCATGCCGTTGAGCCAGACTTCCCAGCCCAGGCCCCAGGCGCCCAGGGTCGGCGATTCCCAGTTGTCTTCGACGAAACGGATGTCGTGGACCAATGGGTCCAGGCCCACATGCTTGAGCGAGCCCAGGTAGAGTTCCTGGAAGTTGTCCGGGTTCGGCTTCAATACCACCTGGAACTGGTAGTAGTGCTGCAGACGGTTCGGGTTTTCGCCGTAGCGGCCGTCAGTCGGGCGACGACTGGGCTGCACATAAGCGGCGTTCCAGGTTTCCGGGCCGATGGCCCGCAGGAACGTAGCGGTGTGGAAAGTGCCGGCGCCTACTTCCATATCGTAGGGCTGAAGTACCACACAACCTTGCTCGGCCCAGTATTGCTGGAGGGCGAGGATCAAGTCTTGGAAGGTACGCACGGCTGGCGTAGGCTGGCTCACGAAATTCACCTGTTACTTGGGCTGCGATTTAAAGAGCGGGAGTATACCCGATTCGGCCCCGCCACCACTCCCTGGAGCCTTATGCCACGCTGCTTTTGGTGTTCTGAAGATCCGCTGTACATGGCTTATCACGATCAGGAGTGGGGAACGCCGCTGCGCGATGCGCAGGGTTTGTTCGAGTTGCTTTTGCTCGAAGGGTTCCAGGCGGGCCTGTCCTGGATCACCGTTTTACGCAAACGCGAGCATTATCGGAAGGTCTTGTTCGGGTTTGATGCGCAGCGCTTGGCCCAACTGAGCGACGCCGAGATAGACGCGCTGATGCTCGATCCGGGCATCGTGCGCAACCGCCTGAAGCTCAACGCCACTCGGCGCAACGCCGCTGCCTGGCTGGCGCTGGAGGACCCGGTGGGTTTGCTCTGGTCCTTCGTCGGCGGCAAACCCAAGGTCAATCACTTCAAGGACCGCAGCGAAGTCCCGGCGATCACGCCCGAAGCCGAAGCCATGAGCAAGGCCCTGAAAAAAGCCGGTTTCACCTTCGTCGGGCCGACCATTTGCTACGCCTTCATGCAGGCCTCGGGCATGGTCATGGACCACACTCAGGATTGCGACCGTTACGCGGACTTGGCCAACGCCGGTTAGAATGCGCGATTTGCGCACCACACACGATCAGGAGTGACCTGTGGAAAAGTTTAAAGGCGCCTTGCTGGTAGGCGCTCTGCGGTTGTTTGCCCTGCTGCCCTGGCGCGCGGTCCAGGCGGTTGGCACGGCCATCGGCTGGATCATGTGGAAAACCCCCAACCGCTCCCGTGACACGGTGCGGATCAACCTCTCCAAGTGCTTCCCGGACATGGACCCGGCTGCCCGTGAGCGCCTGGTCGGCCAGAGCCTGATGGACATCGGCAAGTCCCTCACCGAAAGCGCCTGCGCCTGGATCTGGCCGGCCCAGCGCTCCATCGACCTGGTACGTGAAGTCGAAGGCCTGGAAGTGCTGCACGAAGCCCTGGCCTCGGGCAAAGGCGTGGTCGGCATCACCAGCCATCTGGGCAACTGGGAAGTGCTCAACCACTTCTATTGCAGCCAGTGCAAGCCGATCATTTTCTACCGCCCGCCCAAGCTCAAGGCGGTGGATGAACTGCTGCGCAAGCAGCGCGTGCAACTGGGTAACCGCGTGGCCGCGTCGACCAAGGAAGGCATCCTCAGCGTGATCAAGGAAGTGCGCAAGGGCGGCCAGGTGGGGATTCCCGCCGACCCGGAGCCGGCCGAATCCGCCGGGATCTTCGTGCCGTTCTTCGCCACCCAGGCGCTCACCAGCAAGTTCGTGCCGAACATGCTTGCTGGCCACAAGGCGGTGGGCGTGTTCCTGCATGCACTGCGGCTGCCGGATGGCTCGGGCTACAAGGTGATTCTGGAAGCGGCGCCGGAAGACATGTACAGCACCGATACCGCCACGTCCTGCGCGGCGATGAGCAAGGTGGTGGAACGTTACGTCGGTGCCTACCCGAGCCAGTACATGTGGAGCATGAAGCGCTTCAAGAAACGCCCGCCGGGTGAAGAGCGCTGGTACTGATTCAAGATCAACGCAAAACCAATGTGGGAGGGGGCTTGCCCCCTCCCACATTTAAGTCCTGCTCAGGCTTGGCGATCGAGTTTTTTCAGGAACACGGTCATCTCTTTCTCTGCCTGCTTGTCGCCGTGAGCAAGCGCCGCTTCTATCCCCTTCTCCCACGCCAGCCGCGACGCTGCACGATCTTCCAACCCCAACAGCGCCTTGCCCAACAACTTCCACGCCGCCGAATACTTCGGGTCGAACTCGACGCACTTGCTCAAATGCTCCGCCGCCTTGGCGTTGTCCTTCAGATCCAGATAACCCTTGCCCAAGCCAAACCGCAGCAGGGCGTTATCCACACCCTTGGCGAGCATTTTCTCCAGGGATTCGAGCATGCCGTTCACTCCATTCGATCAGAAAAAGCTCAACCCCACGTGGAACAGCTTCTCCACATCGCGGATATGTTTCTTGTCCACCAGGAACAGAATCACATGGTCCCCGGTTTGGATCACCGTATCGTCGTGGGCAATGATCACCTCTTCGTCACGGATGATCGCGCCAATGGTGGTACCCGGCGGCAAGCCGATATCGCGGATGGCCTTGCCGATCACCTTGCTCGACTTGGAGTCGCCATGGGCAATCGCCTCGATGGCTTCCGCCGCACCACGGCGCAGGGAGTGCACGCTGACGATATCGCCACGGCGTACGTGGGCGAGCAAGGTGCCGATGGTGGCCAGTTGCGGGCTGATGGCGATGTCGATATCACCGCCCTGGATCAGGTCCACGTAGGCCGGGTTGTTGATGATGGTCATCACCTTCTTTGCGCCCAGCCGCTTGGCCAGCAACGACGACATGATGTTGGCTTCGTCATCGTTGGTCAGTGCCAGGAAGATGTCGGCGTCGGCGATGTTTTCTTCCATCAGCAGGTCGCGGTCCGAGGCGCTGCCTTGCAGTACGACGGTGCTGTCCAGGGTGTCGGACAAATGCCGGCAACGTGCCGGGCTCATCTCGATGATCTTCACCTGGTAGCGGCTTTCGATGGCTTCGGCCAGACGCTCACCGATCTGCCCACCGCCGGCGATGACGATGCGCTTGTAGGTCTCATCGAGACGGCGCATTTCGCTCATCACCGCGCGAATATTCGCCTTGGCGGCGATGAAAAACACTTCGTCGTCGGCCTCGATCACCGTATCGCCCTGGGGCAGGATCGGACGGTCACGCCGGAAAATCGCCGCGACGCGGGTTTCCACATTCGGCATATGCTCGCGCAACTGGCGCAGTTGCTGGCCCACCAGCGGGCCGCCGTAGTAGGCCTTTACCGCGACCAGTTGCGCCTTGCCGCCGGCAAAGTCGATCACTTGCAGAGCACCCGGGATTTCGATCAGGCGCTTGATGTAGTGGGTTACCACCTGCTCCGGACTGATCAGTACGTCTACCGGAATCGCATCGTTGTCGAACAGCCCGGCGCGAGTCAGGTAAGCCGCTTCGCGTACGCGGGCGATCTTGGTCGGCGTGTGGAACAGGGTGTGGGCCACCTGGCAGGCGACCATGTTGGTTTCGTCACTGTTGGTCACGGCCACCAGCATGTCGGCGTCATCCGCACCGGCCTGGCGCAGCACGGTCGGGAACGAGGCGCGGCCTTGGACGGTGCGGATGTCGAGGCGGTCGCCGAGGTTGCGCAGGCGCTCGCTGTCGGTGTCGACCACGGTGATGTCGTTGGCTTCGCTGGCCAAATGTTCGGCCAAGGTGCCACCAACCTGCCCTGCCCCAAGGATGATGATTTTCATCCGGTCACTCCCTTTAACCCGTTCAGCCGCGCGCGGCGGCGATCTTGATCAGTTTGGCGTAGTAGAAGCCATCGTGTCCGCCTTCTTGCGCGAGCAACTGGCGGCCGTGGGGCTGCTTGATGCCAGCGGCGGTGGCGAGGTCCAGCTCCCGTGCGCCGCTGGTGCGGGCGAGGAAGGCTTCGATCACCTCGGTGTTTTCCGTCGGCAAGGTGGAGCAGGTGGCGTAGAGCAGGATGCCGCCGACTTCCAGGGTCGGCCACATCGCGTCGAGCAACTCGCCCTGCAGCACGGCCAGGGCGGCGATGTCATCGGGTTGGCGGGTGAGCTTGATGTCCGGGTGGCGACGGATTACGCCGGTGGCGGAACAGGGTGCATCGAGCAGGATGCGCTGGAAGGGTTTGCCGTCCCACCACGTAGCGGTGTCACGGCCGTCGGCGGCAATCAGCTCGGCGCTGAGGCCCAGGCGCGCCAGGTTTTCACGCACGCGCACCAGGCGCTTGGCTTCCAGGTCGACGGCGACGACACCGGCCAAGTCCTTTTCGACCTCCAGAATGTGACACGTCTTACCGCCTGGCGCGCAGCAGGCGTCGAGGACGCGTTGGCCCGGTGCCAGGTCGAGCAGGTCGGCAGCCAGTTGTGCGGCCTCGTCCTGCACGCTGATCCAGCCTTCGGCAAAGCCCGGCAGGTTGCGCACATCGGTGGCCGCTTCGAGCACGATGCCGTCGACGCTGTACACGCAGGGCGTGGCATTGATGCCGGCGGTAGTGAGCAATTGCAGGTAGGCATCACGGCTGTGGTGACGGCGGTTGACCCGCAGGATCATCGGCGGATGCGCATTGTTAGCCGCGCAGATGGCTTCCCACTGTTCGGGCCAGAACGCCTTCAGGGATTTTTGCAGCCAGCGCGGGTGAGCGGTACGCACCACCGGGTCATGTTCCAGCTCGGCCAGCAGCGCTTCGGTTTCGCGCTGGGCGCGGCGCAGCACGGCGTTGAGCAGAGCCTTGGCCCAGGGCTTTTTCAGTTTGTCGGCGCAACCGACCGTCTCGCCGATGGCTGCGTGGGCCGGCACACGGGTGTAGAGCAACTGATAGAGGCCCACCAGCAGCAGCGCTTCCACATCGGCATCGGCGGCCTTGAACGGCTTCTGCAGCAACTTGGTCGCCAGTGCCGACAGGCGTGGCTGCCAGCGCGCGGTGCCGAAGGCCAGGTCCTGGGTGAAACCGCGATCGCGGTCTTCGACCTTGTCCAACTGGGTCGGCAATGAACTGTTCAGCGACGCCTTGCCGTTGAGGACGGCGGCGAGAGCCTTGGCGGCAGCCAGACGTGGGTTCATTGGGCTGTCCCGAGGATGGTGCCTACAGCAAATTTCTCACGACGGCTGTTGAACAAATCACTGAAATTAAGCGCCTTGCCACCCGGCAATTGCAGACGGGTCAGGCACAGCGCCTGCTCGCCGCATGCGACCAGCAGGCCGTCCTTGCTGGCGCCGATGATTTCACCTGGAGCGCCTTTGCCCTCGGCGAGTTTGGCGGCCAACACTTTTACGGCTTCGCCATTGAGGGTGCTGTGGCAGACCGGCCAGGGGTTGAAGGCGCGTACCAGGCGTTCCAGCTCCACGGCCGGGCGGCTCCAGTCGATACGCGCTTCGTCTTTGTTCAGTTTGTGGGCGTAGGTGGCCAGGCTGTCGTCCTGGACTTCGCCCTCCAGGGTGCCGGCGGCCAGGCCGGCGATGGCCTGGATCACGGCGGGCGGGCCCAGTTCGGCGAGGCGGTCGTGCAGGCTGCCGCCGGTGTCTTCGCCGGTGATCGGGGTGGTGACCTTGAGCAGCATCGGGCCGGTGTCCAAGCCCGCCTCCATGCGCATCACGGTCACGCCGCTTTCGCTGTCGCCGGCTTCCACGGCACGTTGGATCGGCGCCGCACCGCGCCAGCGTGGCAGCAGCGAGGCATGGCTGTTGATGCAGCCCAGGCGCGGGATATCCAGCACCACTTGCGGCAGGATCAAGCCGTAGGCTACGACCACCAACAGGTCAGGCTTCAGTGCTGCCAGCTCGGCTTGGGCTTCGGTATTACGCAGGGTCGGCGGCTGCAGCACGGGAATATTGTGCTCCAGCGCCAGCTGCTTGACCGGGCTTGGCATCAGTTTTTGCCCGCGACCGGCCGGGCGATCCGGCTGGGTGTACACCGCGACGATGTCATAAGGGCTGGCAAGCAGGGCCTTGAGGTGTTCGGCGGCGAATTCTGGAGTGCCGGCAAAAACAATGCGCAGTGGCTCGGTCATGGGAGGTCTCGGTTAAAAGCAGTCACAAAAGAAAAAGGCTTGCCGCAGCAAGCCTTTGGAAGAAGGGCATCAAGCTTGCTGGCGATGCTTTTTTTCCAGCTTCTTCTTGATCCGGTCGCGCTTGAGCGTGGACAGGTAATCGACAAACAGCTTGCCGTTGAGGTGGTCGCATTCGTGCTGGATGCACACCGCCAGCAGGCCTTCGGCAATCAGCTCGAACGGCTTGCCGTCGCGGTCCAGAGCCTTGATCTTCACGCGCAGCGGGCGCTCGACGTTCTCGTAGAACTCGGGCACCGACAGGCAGCCTTCCTGATACTCGCCCATCTCGTCGGTCAGCGGTTCGAACTCGGGGTTGATGTACACCATCGGTTCGCTGCGATCTTCCGACAGGTCCATGACCACGACACGCAGGTGTACGTTGACCTGGGTCGCGGCGAGGCCGATGCCCGGGGCTTCATACATTGTTTCAAACATGTCATCGACCAACTGACGAACCTTGTCGTCCACTACGGCCACCGGCTTGGCGATCGTGCGCAAACGCGAGTCGGGAAATTCGAGGATGTTCAAAATAGCCATAAGCGTAATTGCTGCACATGTGAGGTAAAGGCAAATCGGCGTTGGGATGGACCCAGACAGCCGGTGTGAAACGCCCCGAAGCCGCGAAGGCCCTGGCATTTCACGCGAACGCACATAATAAAGGAGATTCACCCCATGAGGAAATCGCTACTCGTCTTGCTGCTGTGGGCCCCGTTTGCCATGGCCCTGCTGCCCCAGCCCGTCCAGCGCCTGGATCAATCGACACAACAGGCCATCCAGCGCTTTTTACTCCACAACCGCATTCTTGATTCGCCACAGGATCTGGACAGCGCGCCGTACATTGTTGCCGCTGATGCGGGTCGAGTGCTGGGGGGCAACGGTGAGCGGGTGCATGCCAGGGGCAACCTGGATCCTTCCCAACCCCATTACGGAATATTCCGACGCGGCAAGGTCTACACCGACCCGCAGACCCAAGAACTACTGGGCATCAACGCCGACGATATCGGCACTGCCCGTTTCGTCACGGCTGGCGACCTCACCACCCTGGCCGTGCAGCGAGTGACCCAGGAGGTGCGCCCGGGTGACCGCTTGCTACGCGCGCAATCTCCTGTCGATCCGGCCATCCTTGAGGTTATTTCAACGGCACCCTTCATCGAAGGGCACATCATCGATATCCCCAAGGGTGTCACCCAGATCGGCGTGCTCGATGCTGTCACCCTGAACAAAGGCCGCCGTGACGGCCTGGTCGAAGGCCAACTGCTCAGCGTGATCAAGGCTGGCGCCACCGTGCGCGACAGCCTCACCGGCACGCCGACCCGACTCCCCGATGAACGTGCCGGCACCCTGCTGGTATTTCGCACCTACGAAAAGCTCAGTTACGGCCTGATCCTCAATGCCTCGCGACCACTGGCGGTGATGGACCGTTTCGAGACTGCGCATCAAACACAATGAATAGGTTGCTAAATAAGTTACCAACAGAGTTATCCACAGCTTGTTCCGGTCAAGGATGATCAAATGAATCCGATAAACAGTCATGAAATATCCCCGTCAGAACTGGAAGCCCGACTACGCTTGCACAGGCTGCCGGAACTGGGCCCCAAGCGTTTTCGCTTATTGATCGAAGCGTTCGGCTCTGCGTCAAAGGCCATCAGTGCTCCCGCCAGTGCCTGGCGTTCGCTCGGGTTGCCGGCCATCAGCGCCGATGCCCGGCGCAGCCATGAAATCCGCGAGGGCGCCAGCGCGGCATTGGCCTGGCTGGGGTGCCCTACCCAGCATTTGCTGATGTGGGACCAACCGGAGTACCCCGCACTGCTCGCCCAGATTGACGACGCGCCGCCGCTGTTGTTCGTCGCGGGTGACCCTCTGATCCTGGAAAAACCGCAACTGGCGATGGTGGGAAGCCGCCGCGCATCCCGTCCTGGCATGGACACCGCCGCTGCATTTTCCCGCAGCCTGGCGAGCGCGGGTTTTGTCATCACCAGCGGCCTGGCCTTGGGTATTGACGGCGCCGCCCATCAAGCCGCATTGGACGTGGGCGGCCAGACAATCGGCGTCCTCGGCACCGGGCTCGAAAATTTTTATCCACAGCGCCACCGACGGCTGGCGGCGGCGATGATTGACCAGGGCAGCGCCGTGGTTTCCGAGTTTCCGCTGGACGCCCCGCCTCAGGCCGGCAACTTTCCCAGGCGTAACCGCATCATCAGCGGGCTGTCCCTTGGCGTATTGGTGGTGGAGGCGAGCATGGCCAGTGGTTCGCTGATTACGGCCAAGCTGGCGGCCGAGCAGGGACGCGAGGTGTACGCGATTCCGGGCTCCATCCATCATCCCGGCGCCAAGGGTTGCCATCAGTTGATTCGCGACGGTGCGGTATTGGTGGAGACCATCGAGCACATTCTTGAAGGCTTGCGCGGCTGGCAGGCGCTGTCCCGTCCGGCGCCGATGCCGGTGACCCATCCGCTGGTAGCGCTGCTGCACGCGGCGCCGCACACCAGTGAAGCGCTGGCGATTGCCAGCGGGCGGCCGTTGTCCCAGGTGTTGGCGACGCTTACGGAGCTGGAGCTTGAAGGCCAGGTCATCTGCGAAAGCGGGCGCTGGCTTGCGCGCTGCTAGGTTTTGTAACGAAGATCGGTAAACTGCGCAGAGCTTTAGACTGGAGAGTGAACAATGGTCAACCGGTGGCGTGTGCTGGAAACCGCACGAGAAATTCGCGCAGGCGCGGTGATTGCCTACCCAACCGAAGCGGTTTGGGGCCTGGGCTGCGACCCGTGGAACGAAGAAGCAGTGGACCGTTTGCTCGCCATCAAGAATCGCTCGGTGGACAAGGGCCTGATCCTGGTGGCGGACAGCATCCGCCAGTTCGACTTTCTCTTCGAAGACTTCCCGCAGGAATGGATCGACCGCATGGCCGCCACCTGGCCCGGGCCGAATACCTGGCTGGTGCCCCATCAGGACTTGCTGCCGGAATGGGTGACAGGTGTGCATGACACGGTGGCGCTGCGGGTGACGGACCATCCGCTGGTGCGGGACTTGTGCTCGCTGGTGGGGCCGTTGATTTCCACCTCGGCCAACCCTCAGGGTCGCCCGGCTGCGCGTACGCGGATTCGCGTGGAGCAGTACTTCCGTGGCCAGGTGGACCTGGTGTTGGGCGGCGCCCTGGGGGGGCGCAAGAACCCCAGCCTGATTCGCGACCTGGTGACCGGCGAGGTTGTGCGGCCTTCCTGAGACCGAGGTGCGGCCATCGCGAGCAAGCCCGGCTCCCACACCTGATCCGCGTCTTTCATGACAACGCGGTCAAATGTGGGAGCCGGGCTTGCCCGCGATGAGGCCCTTACAGACTCCAGATATCGGTTGCCTTACGGCAGCAGAACGGTCGACCCCGTCGTGCGCCGTGCCGACAACTCAGTCTGCGCCTTGGCTGCCTCTGCCAGCGAGTACCGCTGGTTGATATCAATGCGCACCTTGCCGCTCTTGATCATCGAGAACAGGTCATCGGCCATCGCCTGCAGGTTCTGCGGGTTATTGGCATAGGTCGCCAAGGTCGGCCGGGTGACGTACAGCGAACCCTTGGCCGACAGGATCCCCAGGTTCACCCCATCCACCGCGCCCGACGCATTGCCGAAACTCACCACCAGCCCGCGGGGCGCTACGCTGTCCAGCGAGGTCAGCCAGGTGTCCTTGCCGACGCCGTCATACACCACCGGGACTTTTTTGCCGTCGGTCAACTCCAGCACGCGCTGGGCGACGTTTTCCTTGCTGTAATCGATGGTTTCCCAGGCACCGAGGGATTTGGCCAGGGCGGCCTTTTCCGGCGAGCTCACCGTACCGATCAGCTTGACGCCCAGGGCCTTCGCCCACTGGCACGCCAGGGAGCCTACGCCGCCGGCAGCTGCGTGGAACAAGATGGTTTCACCGCCTTTGAGTTCATAGGTCTGTCGCAGCAGATACTGCACGGTCAGGCCCTTGAGCATGGCGCCGGCGGCCTGTTCGAAGCTGATATCGTCCGGCAGGTGCACCAGGTTGGCGGCGGGCAACACATGTAGTTGGCTGTAGGCGCCCAGCGGGCCACTGCCGTAGGCCACGCGATCGCCGACTTTGAATTGGGTGACTTCACTGCCGACGGCATCGACCACGCCGGCGCCTTCTGCGCCCAGCCCCGATGGCAAGGCCGGCGGCGCGTACAGGCCGCTGCGGAAATAGGTGTCGATGAAGTTCAGGCCGATCGCCTCGTTACGCACGCGAACCTGCTGCGGGCCAGGCTCGGCCGGCGTGTAGTCCACATACTCAAGCACTTCGGGGCCGCCATGGGCGCTGAACTGGATACGTTTGGCCATCTGCACTTCTCCTGGGTTCGAATCGCGTAGCCCCCTATCGGACTCCTAAGCTTGATCTTCGTCAACTGCGACGCACATGGGTGCGGTGTTATCCTGTGCGCCCATTTGCCGCCGACGCCCAATGGCCTCGCGTAGCTTTGCCCGATTCAAGGTGATGCCATGACTACCCGCACCGAGGCTGTAAAGGCCTACCTGCTTGACCTGCAAGACCGCATTTGCAGCGCCCTGGAAACCTTCGAGACGGACACTCGCTTTATCGAAGACGCCTGGACCCGGCCTGCCGGCGGCGGCGGTCGCACCCGTGTGATCGAGAACGGTACGGTGATCGAAAAAGGCGGCGTTAACTTTTCCCATGTGTTTGGCAGCGGCCTCCCTCCTTCTGCCAGTGCGCATCGGCCCGAGCTGGCCGGTCGCGGTTTCGAGGCCCTGGGCGTGTCGCTGGTGATCCACCCGCACAATCCTCATGTGCCGACGTCCCACGCCAACGTGCGGTTTTTCATCGCAGAAAAAGAAGGCGAAGAACCGGTGTGGTGGTTCGGCGGTGGCTTCGACCTCACGCCTTACTACGGCAACGAAGAAGACTGCATCCACTGGCACCGGGTGGCCGAGCAGGCCTGTGCGCCGTTCGGTCCTGACGTGTATTCGCGCTACAAAGCCTGGTGCGACACTTACTTCCACATCAAGCACCGCAACGAACCGCGCGGTATCGGCGGCCTGTTTTTCGATGACCTGAACGAGTGGGGCTTCGACACCTGCTTCGCCTTCATCCGTGCCATCGGCGATGCCTACCTCGACGCCTACCTGCCGATCGTGCAGCGCCGCAAGGCCATCGCCTACACCGAGCAACAGCGCGAATTCCAAGAATTCCGCCGAGGCCGCTACGTTGAATTCAACCTGGTCTACGACCGTGGCACCTTGTTCGGGTTGCAATCGGGCGGGCGTACCGAGTCGATCCTGATGTCGCTGCCGCCGCAAGTGCGCTGGAGCTACGACTGGAAGGCCGAGGCCGGCAGCGAAGAAGCACGCCTCACCGACTACTTCCTGCAAGACCGCGACTGGCTTGGCCTTGACGCACCCAAGGCGGCTGTCTGATGGACCGTTATGTCGTCTTCGGCAACCCCATCGGCCACAGCAAGTCGCCGCTGATCCACCGCATGTTCGCCGAGCAGACCGGCGAGCAACTGGACTACAGCACACTGCTGGCGCCCTTGGATGATTTCACCGGCTGTGCCCGTGAGTTCTTTCTGCAGGGCCGTGGCGCCAATGTCACCGTGCCGTTCAAGGAAGACGCCTACCGACTGGCCGACACCCTGACCGAGCGCGCCCAACGTGCCGGTGCGGTGAATACCTTGAGCAAGCTGGCAGACGGCAGCCTGTTGGGCGACAACACCGATGGCGCCGGCCTGGTGCGCGATCTCACCATCAACGCCGGGCTGAGCCTGCAAGGCAAACGCATCCTGCTGCTGGGCGCGGGTGGTGCGGTGCGTGGCGCGCTGGAACCGTTGCTGGCCGAGCAGCCGGGCTCGCTGATCATCGCCAACCGCACCGTGGAAAAGGCCGAATTGCTCGCCGAGCTGTTCGACGACCTGGGCCCGGTATCTGCCAGCGGTTTCGACTGGCTGCGTGAGCCGGTGGACGTGATCATCAACGCCACGTCCGCCAGCCTGTCAGGCGATGTACCGCCGATTGCGGGTAGCCTGATCGAGCCGGGCAAGACCTTTTGCTACGACATGATGTACGCCAAGGAACCGACCGCGTTCTGCCGTTGGGCGACGGAGCACGGTGCAGCGGTGGCGATGGATGGCCTGGGCATGCTGGTGGAACAGGCGGCGGAAGCCTTCTACCTGTGGCGCGGCGTGCGCCCGGATTCGGCGCCTGTATTGGCTGAACTTCGCCGCCAGTTGATCTGACACTGATCCAAATGTGGGAGGGGGCTTGCCCCCGATGAGGGAGTGTCAGTTGATACATCCATGGCTGACACACCGCTATCGGGGGCAAGCCCCCTTCCACATTGTTGATCGTTTTCAGTCTTGGAACTGGATGGGGCAATTGTCGGCCCCTTCCAGCTTTCTCAACTCTTCCACCACCTGCGGCCTGGCCCGGCGCAGCGTCAAACTGCGGCCCAGCCCACGCAAGCGCCGAGCCTCCTGGTGCAGCATCTCCACCCCTGAATAGTCGATAAAGTTGATCTGCTGCGCCTCGATCACCACCCGCTCGCCCTGCAGGCTTTGCAGACGCACTTGCAGGTAATGGCTGGCGCCGAAAAAGATCGAGCCGCCCACGCGCAGCACATCCTCATCGCCATCTCGCCACTGTTGTACCCGTGGCTGGGAGGTGCGCTTGAGGTAGAAAAACAGCGACGCCAGCACCCCTGCATAAATGGCGGTTTGCAGCTCCAGCAACAAGGTGGCCACACACGTCAAGCTCATCACCACAAACTCGGCGCGACTGACGCGGAACAGCGCACGAATGCCGCGACGGTCCACCAGCCCCCAACTGATCAGCAAGATGCTCGCGGCCATGCTCGGGATCGGGATATGGGCGATCAGGGCCGCGCCAAATAACGCGAACAACGCCACCCATAACGCGGAAAACACCCCGGCCAACGGCGAGCAGGCGCCCGCCTCGTAGCTGAGGCCGGAACGTGTGAACGAGCCGGCTGACAGGTAGCCGGAGAAAAATCCGCCCACGATATTGGATAGACCCTGTGCACGGACTTCCTGGTTGGCGTCGAGCAATTGCTGTGAGCGCGCCGACAACGAGCGGGCAATCGACAGGCTGGTCACCAACCCGAGCATGCCCACCGCCACGGCGCTCGGCAGCAGGCGCAGGAGCATGTCCAGGTCCATCGGCAACGGGCTGAACGGCGGCAGTTTGCCCACAAACGAACTGACCAGCGCTACGTGCCCGAACATCGCTGGCCACAGCCACGCCACCAGGCTGCCCAGTGCCAGCGCAATCAACAGCGTTGGCCAGCGAGGCACCAGGTACTTGAGCAGCGCGCCGACCAGCAACGTGCCAAACCCCAGTAAGAGGGACGCGTGGTCCCATTCGCCGCTGTGATGAATCAGTGCCAACAAGCTATTGATGGCGGTGGCCTGGCTTGGCAGATCCAGCCCCATCAGGTTGGGCAACTGGCCGAGGGCGATCACCACGGCGGCACCCAAGGTGAACCCGAGCACCACCGAGTGCGATACAAAATTTACCAACGCGCCGAAGCGCAGCATGCCCAACAGCCACTGGAAAACGCCGGCGAGGAAGGTCAGCAGCAGGATCAGGGTGATGTAGTCCTGTGACCCCGGCACGGCCAATGGACTGACGCTGGCGTACAGCACAATGGAAATCGCCGCCGTGGGCCCGCAGATCAAGTGCCAGGACGAACCCCAGAGGCAAGCGATCAGTACCGGGATGATCGCGGCGTACAGGCCGTACTCGGGTGGGAGACCGGCAATCAGCGCGTAGGCAATCGACTGTGGCAGGGCGAGGACTGCGCCACTGAGGCCGACGATTGCATCCCGGCCGACGCTGGCACGGGTTTGGCGCGGGAGCCAGCTGAGGAAGGGAAAGAGTGTGTGGCGGTTGGGCCGGGGCATCGCGGACTCGGATCGGAAGGTTTGCATCAGAGTATCAGTACACACAGGGCCTATGTGGGAGGGGGCTTGCCCCCGATGAGGGAGTGTCAGTTGATACATCCATGGCTGAGACACCGCTATCGGGGGCAAGCCCCCTCCCACATTTGAATTGCATCAGGCCTCAGAGTCTGGCTTTAACTGCAGGGAGTGCGTCTTTACCGTCCAGTGTTTTTACACCCTCAAGCCACTTATCCAATACCGCCGGATTGGCCTTGATCCACGCCTTCGCCGCATCGGCGTTGCTGACCTTGTTGTTGGCGACCTCGGCCATGATGCCGTTCTCCATCTCCTGGGTAAAACTCAGGTTGGTCAGCAGTTTTCCTACGTTCGGGCAGGCCTGTGCGTAACCCTTGCGGGTCAAGGTATACACGCTGCCAGTGTCACCAAAGTATTTCTCGCCACCCTTGAGGTAGCGCATTTTCAACTGCACGTTCATCGGATGCGGGGTCCAGCCGAGGAAGGTGACGAATTTCTGTTTCTTCACCGCTCGCGACACTTCGGCCAGCATCGCCTGTTCGCTGGACTCGACCAGCTTCCACTGGCCCAGGTCGAAGTCGTTCTTCTTGATGATTTCCTGCAACGAGATATTTGCCGGCGCGCCGGAGCCGATGCCGTAGATCTTCTTGTCGAACTTGTCGGCAAACTTGTTCAGGTCGGCAAAATCATGCACCCCGGCGTCCCACACATAGTCGGGCACAGCGAGAGTGAACTCGGTGCCGTCGAGGTTTTTCGCCAGTTGCACCACATCGCCATTGGCCACGAACTTGTCGTAGAAGCCCTGCTGTGCCGGCATCCAGTTGCCGAGGAACACGTCCACCTGGCCGTCCTTGAGCCCGCCGAAGGTGATTGGCACCGCCAGGGTATCCACCTTCGGTTTGTAGCCCATGCCGGTCAGCAGGAAACCGGCGATGGCGTTGGTGGCTGCGATATCGCTCCAGCCCGGATCGGCCATTTTTACCGTTTCACAACTGGCGTCCGCGTACACGTTGGCGCTGGTCAGTACCAACAGGCTCAACATCACAGTCAACTTTTGCATGGCCTTCCCTCTGTATTTATTGGTTTTGGCAGGGTTGTGGATAACGTGCCTTGCGCTCCAGGTCGTCGAGGTCGATATGGTTGCGCATGTATTGCTGACTGGCGTCCACCAGTGGCTGGTGATCCCAGCTCTTCAGCTTGCCCTGGGTGAGTGCCTCGAATACCAGGCGACGACGGCGTTGGCTGGCGAGCACCTGCTGGTGGATCGCCGGGATGTCCCATTTGGCCCGCGCCTCACTCAAAAACGCCTCGAACAGTGGCCGGTGTTCCGGTGACTGGCTGAGGTTCTCCCGCTCGTGCGGGTCGTTGTGCACATCGAACAGTAGACAAGGGTCGTCTTCGCTGTAGATGAATTTGTAGGCGCCTCGGCGAATCATCATCAGCGGGCTGATGGTGCCTTCGGCCATGTATTCGCCGAACACTTCGTCGTGCCCGCCCTGCCCTTGCAAGTGCGGGACCAGCGAGCGGCCGTCCAGCGGCAGGCGCGGGTCCAGTTCGCCGCCGGCCAGTTCCACCAGGGTCGGCAGCAGGTCGGCGGTGGACACGGCTTGCGTCACTCGGCCCGCCGCGAATTGCCCCGGCGCACTGACCAGCAGCGGTACGCGCGCGGCCATTTCGAACCAGTGCATTTTGTACCAGAGCCCGCGCTCGCCGAGCATGTCACCGTGGTCGCCGGAGAAGATGATGATGGTGTCATCGGCCAGGCCGGTGTCTTCCAGGGTCTGCAGCAGCTTGCCGACATTGCTGTCGATGTAGCTGCACGCGCCGAAGTAGGCGCGGCGCGCATCGCGGATCTTATCCACGGGCAGCGGTTTGTCCCACAGGTCGTAGACCTTGAGCAGGCGCTGGGAGTGGGGGTCGAGATCAGCCTGGGCAGGCGTTGCAGGCAGGGGGATGTCGGCGTCGTCGTACAGGTCCCAGAACGGCTTGGGAATGGTGTACGGGTCGTGCGGGTGGGTCATCGATACCGTCAGGCAGAACGGTCGTTCGCCGTCTTCGCGGATATGGTCGAACAGGTATTGCCGGGCCTTGAACACCACCTCTTCGTCGAAATCCAGCTGGTTGGTGCGCACGCACGGGCCGGCTTGCAGCACCGACGACATGTTGTGGTACCAGGTGGGGCGCACGTGCGGCTCGTCCCAGTTCACCGCCCAGCCATAGTCGGCGGGGTAGATGTCACTGGTCAGGCGTTCTTCGTAACCGTGCAGTTGGTCGGGACCGCAGAAGTGCATCTTGCCCGACAGCGCGGTGCGGTAGCCGAGGCGGCGCAGGTAGTGAGCGTAGGTCGGCACGTCGGCGGGGAAATCGGCGGCGTTGTCGTAGGCGCCGATCTTGCTCGGCAACTGGCCACTGACCAGGGTAAAGCGCGACGGTGCGCACAGCGGGCTGTTGCAGTACGCGGCATCGAACACCACGCCCTGTGCGGCGAGGCGGCTCAGGTTGGGCAATTTGATGGGGGAAGGTCCGTAGAACGGCAACATCGGCGCGGCCATTTGATCGGCCATGATGAAAAGAATGTTCTTGCGCTTCATGATCTATCGGCATTCCATAGGCGGTGTTTATGCGAATGAGCATGCAGCCCATGGAAAATGGGGTAAAGCCCATGAAAAGCAATGTCTAGGATAAGCACCGCTTATGTATGAAGCCCTTGGCGACCTGTCCCTCGATCTGCTGCGCGCGTTCGAAGCAGCGGCGCGCCACCGCAGTTTTACCGCCGCTGCCATGGAACAGGGCACCACCCAGCCCGCGATCAGCCAGCAGATCAAGCGCCTGGAGGAACAACTGGCGATCCGCCTGTTTGATCGCATCTACCGTGGCATTGAGTTGACCGATGCCGGCGCCCTGTTGTTCGAGCATGTGCAGGGCGGTTTGCAGGGCATCAACCAGGGACTGAGCCTGATTACCCAGCAGGATCAGCATGAAGTGCTGCAAGTGGCGACCGACTTCGCCTTCGCCGCTTATTGGTTGATGCCGCGTTTGCACCGCTTCCACCAGGCCAACCCCCAGGTGGACGTCAGCCTGGTGACTAGCGAACGCAACCACGCGACCTTGCGCAGCGATATTGATGTGGCGGTACTGTTTGGCGACGGCCGTTTCAAGCAGGGCGATAGCCTGTGGCTGTTCAACGAGGAAGTGTTCCCGGTGTGCAGCCCGCAGTGGCTCAAAGAACAGGCCACGCCACTGACTAAGCAAAATTTGCACGATTTTCCGTTGTTGCACCTGCGCCAGGAAAACAACAGCCAGTGGTTCGACTGGAGTGGCGTGTTTCGCGAACTGGGCATCACCACTGCGCCTACTCCCGGCCAGCTGCGCTTCGATAACTACACCCTGTTGATCCAGGCTGCGATTGCCGGCCAGGGCGTGGCCATCGGCTGGCGCCATCTAGTGGACAACCTGCTGGAGCAGAACTGGCTGTGCCGACCGATCCACGACACGGTGATCTCGCGTTTCGGCTATTACGTGGTGCAACCCCAGCGCAAACGCCGAGGGCAGTTGGTGGAGCGGTTTGTCGACTGGCTGGTGGCCGAGCAGGCCAGCAGCGCGCAGTCGCTGACCGGACTGGCCCTGCCATCGATTGCGGTCTAGCATCTGGCGCATATTGGATCCGGAGTCCGTCATGCAACGTATCAAGGGCTATCACGCCCATATCTACTTCGACGCGAACACTATCGAACAGGCGCGCACCTTGTGTGAAGACGCTGCCAAACTGTTCCCGCTGCGCATGGGCCGTGTGCACGAGCGGCCTGTAGGGCCGCACCCGGACTGGAGCTGCCAGTTGGCGTTCGACCCGGAATACATCGGTGTGGTGTTGCCGTGGCTGGTGATCCATCGCAATGGCCTGGTGGTGTTCCTGCACCCCGATACCGGCGATGACCTGAAGGACCACACTGACTATGCCGTCTGGATGGGGGCAATGCGGGAGCTGAACTTGTCAGCCTTTTCTTAAATTAAATCCCTAAATATGGGATTGATATTTATATATTGAGACTTTCTGCGCCGTAGGTTTATATTCGCTGCATCCGCTCAGAACTCAGGTGAAGCGATGCAGGCGCAATTGATCGCGCTCGATTGGGGTACCAGTTCCCTTCGTGCTTATAAACTCGGCCCCGTCGGCGCAGTGCTGGAACAGCGCTCGCTGGCGTGGGGCATCATGCATTTGCCCAATGAACCCCGGGACATTGCTGGCGTGCGTTGCAGCGATGGCTTCGAGTTGGCATTCGATGCGGCGTGTGGTGACTGGCTCGACGCCGAGCCCGGTTTGCCGGTGATTGCCTGCGGCATGGTCGGCAGTGCCCAGGGCTGGAGCGAGGCGGCTTATCGCAACACCCCTGTCGATGTCGCCAGCCTTGGCCAGGCGCTGCACAAGGTGCGCAGCCTGCGTGGCGTGGATGTGCATATCGTGCCGGGCGTGATCGAGCAGATCGGCTTGCCCAACGTGATGCGCGGCGAAGAAACCCAAGTGCTGGGCGTGCTTCAAGGGCTGAGCACCAATGGGTTGATCGGCCTGCCCGGCAGCCATTCCAAGTGGGTCGAGGTGGTCGATGGCTGCATCACTCACTTCGACACCTTCATGACCGGCGAGCTGTTTGCGGTGTTGAGCAAGCACAGCATCCTCGGGCGTACCCAGCAACAATCCGCGCAATTCCAGGCTGACGCCTTTGACCGCGGCGTGCAGGTGGCGCTGTCCAAAGACGGCGAGCGCGGCGTGCTGTCGACGCTTTTCAGTGCGCGCACCCTGGGCCTCACCGCTGAACTCACTGCCGAGCAGCAGCCCGATTACCTCTCCGGCTTGCTCATCGGCCATGAACTCGCCGGCCTGCCCGGCAGTGCCCGGCACAAGCCGATCATCCTGGTCGGCGCCGCGCCCCTCTGCGCCCGCTATCAACGCGCCCTCGCCCTCTGCGGCTTCGCCCACGTCAGTCTGGCGCAGGAGGCCACCGAGCGCGGACTGTGGCAATTGGCGGTGGCATCCGGGCTCACTCAACCTGTATTGGAGGCCTGACATGCTCAAGCACGCACTCGCACAAAACGGTTTGATCGCGATTCTGCGCGGCATCCGTCCGGACGAAGCCCAGGCCGTCGGCCAGGTGTTGTACGAGGCCGGGTTTCGTGTGATCGAAGTCCCGCTGAATTCGCCCGATCCTTACACCAGCATCCGCACCCTGCGCGACAGCCTGCCCGCCGATTGCCTGATCGGCGCCGGCACGGTGTTGCTGCCTGAGCAGGTCGAGCAGGTGAAGGCGGCCGGTGGCCAGGTGATCGTGATGCCCCACAGCGATGCCAAGGTGCTGCGAGCGGCGAAAGCCGCAGGCCTGTTCCTGTCGCCAGGTGTGGCGACACCGACCGAAGCTTTCGCCGCCCTGGCCGAAGGTGCTGACGTGCTGAAGCTGTTCCCCGCCGAGCAGATGGGCCCGGCGGTGATCAAGGCGTGGCTGGCGGTACTGCCGGCAGGCACCTTGCTGCTGCCGGTCGGCGGCATTACCCCGGACAACATGCAGGTGTTTGTCGATGCCGGCGCCAAAGGGTTCGGGCTGGGTTCCGGGTTGTTCAAACCGGGTATGACAGTGGATCAGGTAGCGAGCCGTGCCCAGGCTTATGTCGCCGCCTGGAAAGTCCTGAGCTGACATCAAGTTCCGCGCCCCTGGCGCTGCATCTATAAGAGAGACAAGAGATGAAAATCACCAAACTGACGACCTTTATCGTCCCGCCGCGCTGGTGCTTCCTCAAGGTCGAGACCGACCAGGGCGTGACCGGCTGGGGTGAGCCCGTGGTCGAAGGCCGCGCCCATACCGTGGCGGCTGCCGTCGAAGAACTGTCCGACTACCTGATCGGCAAAGACCCGCGCAACATCGAAGACATCTGGACCGTGCTCTATCGCGGCGGCTTCTACCGCGGCGGTGCGGTGCACATGAGCGCCCTCGCCGGTATCGACCAGGCGCTGTGGGACATCAAGGGCAAGGCCCTCGGCGTGTCCGTCAGCGACTTGCTCGGCGGCCAGGTGCGCGACAAGATCCGCGTGTACTCGTGGATCGGTGGTGACCGCCCAGCCGACACCGCCCGCGCTGCCAAAGAGGCTGTGGCTCGAGGCTTCACCGCGGTGAAGATGAATGGCACCGAAGAACTGCAATTCGTCGACAGCTTCGAAAAGGTCGACCTGGCCCTGGCAAACGTCGCCGCTGTGCGTGATGCGGTCGGCCCCAACGTCGGCATCGGCGTCGACTTCCATGGCCGTGTGCACAAGCCCATGGCCAAGGTGCTGATGAAGGAGCTGGATCCGTACAAGCTGATGTTTATCGAAGAGCCGGTGCTCAGCGAAAACTACGAAGCGCTCAAGGAACTCGCGCCGCTGACCAGCACCCCGATTGCCCTGGGCGAGCGCCTGTTCTCGCGCTGGGACTTCAAGCGTGTGCTCAGCGAAGGCTATGTCGACATCATCCAGCCCGATGCTTCCCACGCGGGTGGCATCACCGAAACCCGCAAGATCGCCAACATGGCCGAGGCCTATGACGTGGCCCTGGCACTGCACTGCCCGCTGGGTCCGATTGCCCTGGCGGCGTGTTTGCAACTGGATGCGGTCTGCTACAACGCGTTTATCCAGGAGCAAAGCCTGGGCATTCACTACAACGAGAGCAACGACCTGCTCGACTATGTGCGCGACCCCGGTGTGTTCGACTATGACCAGGGCTTCGTGAAGATCCCCAACGGGCCGGGGCTGGGCATCGAGATCAATGAGGAATACGTGATCGAGCGCGCGGCCATCGGCCACCGCTGGCGCAACCCGATCTGGCGGCATGCCGACGGCAGCTTCGCCGAGTGGTAAGCACCCTGTAGGAGCCGGGATGCCGGCTCCTGCAAGCCCTCAATAAGCATAAGAAGAGGCAACCCCCATGCACCCTGAATCCTTCACCGGGCAGGCTTCTTTAGTCACGCCTACCAAAAAGCGTTTTTTCATCATGGTGCTGCTGTTCATCACCGTGGTGATCAATTACCTCGACCGCAGCAACCTGTCGATTGCAGCCCCGGCGCTGACCAGCGAACTGGGCATCGACCCGGTTCAGGTCGGGCTGATTTTCTCCGCGTTCGGCTGGACCTACGCAGCCATGCAGATCCCTGGCGGCTGGCTGGTGGACCGCGTGCCGCCGCGCATTCTCTATACCGCCGCGCTGATCTTGTGGTCCATCGCCACCGTGATGCTCGGCTTCGCTGCCAGCTTTATCGCGTTGTTCGTGCTGCGCATGGCGGTGGGTGCCCTGGAAGCCCCGGCGTATCCGATCAACAGCCGCGTGGTCACCACCTGGTTTCCCGAGCGCGAACGCGCCACGGCGATTGGCTTCTATACCTCCGGGCAGTTTGTCGGGCTGGCATTCCTCACGCCGGTACTGGCCTGGCTGCAACACGCCTTCGGTTGGCACATGGTGTTTGTCGTCACCGGTGGCGTTGGCATCCTGTGGGGGATCATCTGGTACGCGGTGTATCGCGAGCCGAAGGATTTCAAAGGCGCCAACGCCGCTGAAATCGAGCTGATCCGCGAAGGCGGCGGCCTGGTGGACATGCAGGAAAAAACCGCCAAGGCCCCGTTCAGCTGGGTCGACCTGGGGATCGTGCTGAGCAAGCGCAAACTCTGGGGCATCTACCTGGGGCAGTTCTGCCTGAACTCCACGCTGTGGTTTTTCCTGACGTGGTTCCCCACCTACCTGGTGAAATATCGCGGGATGGACTTCATCAAGTCCGGCCTGCTGGCATCGTTGCCGTTCCTGGCGGCGTTTGTCGGCGTGCTGTGTTCCGGGATCTTTTCCGACTGGCTGATTCGTCGCGGTGCGTCGGTGGGGTTTGCGCGCAAGTTGCCGATCATTGGCGGGCTGCTGATTTCCACGGCGATCATCGGCGCCAACTATGTGGACTCGACGGCCTGGGTGATTGCGTTCCTGGCGGTGGCGTTCTTTGGCAATGGCCTGGCGTCGATTACCTGGTCGCTGGTGTCGACCCTGGCACCGGCCCGCCTGTTGGGGCTGACCGGTGGGGTGTTCAACTTCATCGGCAACCTGTCGGCGATTGCCACGCCGATTGTGATCGGCTTTTTGGCCAGCGGTGATTCGTTTGCGCCGGCGATTACCTACATCGCGGTGCTGGCCTTGCTCGGGGCGCTTTCCTACGTGTTGCTGGTCGGTAAAGTCGAGCGGATCGAGTTGTAAAAAAGGGCGACCCTTGCGGTCGCCCTTTTTCCTTTTGGCTCAGGGCACCGACATCTCGTTACGGAACACATTCAGCGGGTCCCAGCGCTGCTTGGTGCGGCGCAGGCGGCTTTCGATCATCAGGTCAGGGAAGAAGATCTTGTACCACTGCGGGTTGGGTCCCTTGCTGGGATCGCCGTCGATAAACAGCATGTCGCGGTCGGGGTAATTGATGTAGCACCCTTCGAACTGGGCATTGACTGGAACGCCGTTGTCACTGGCAAATGCTGCGAAAAACAGTCCCTGGATCCATTGCGCATGGGCTTGATCCGAAGCGCTGCTTTCGTCACGCCAGTAGCATTGTGGTTGCCACTTCAAGTAGGACGAACGCTGTGCAACCGATGATTCCCGCCGCACGGCGGCGCTGGCCTGATTGATTTGCCCGCCGAAGGACTGGATCTGGATCAGGCTTTGAGTCAGCCGTTTATCGGGATCGTCCCACGTCAGCGTGTCCCAGATCGCCTGCAGCACAGTGGCGGTGAAAATACCCTTCTGGTAGGCCGACTTATACCGGCCACGCTGGTTGGGCCCTGAGCCGTTGAGTGTCTGCTGGCAATGCAGCCAATCCATTCGACGGGTCGCCGCCAGGGCAGACGCCAGTGAATTGATCGTCGGCCCTGGCGGGTTGCTGTGTGGCAGGTGGGTCGTCGGCGAAGGACTCAGGCATTCGGTCGCGGGAATGCCGATGGCATTGAGCATCGAGCTAACAAAGTCTTCAAAAGGCGCTTGATCATTCAGCTCGCCCTGCTTGTCCACGTAATGAACATCCATCGTGACGTTGCCAGTGTTCTGATGGCGCATCTCAAGTTTGGTCGCCAGGCCCCAGGTGTCCGGGTTGGCCTGGTTGCGGGCAAACCAGCCCTGATAGGCCGCCAGCAATCTGTCGAGGGCTGGCTTGGTCAGCAGGGACCAGTCCCATTCCAGTACCAGCCACAGCACTTCCTTGGGGGCTTGTGGCAAACGTTCGAAGTAGTAACTGGTGATAATCCCGAACTGCCCGCCGCCTGCGCCGCAGCAGGCGGCGAACAGATCCAGTTCGTCCTGTTGGGTGCTATTGCGGGCGACATGCACAGGGACCAGGCCGTTGCCCTGGGCGTTCGGCACCAGGATGTCGACGCCGCTCAACCAATCGCACACCAGGCCATCCTTGCGTGACAGCAGCCCGTAGCCACCGCCGCAAATATGCCCACCCAGCCCGACCGAATAGCACGAGCCGCCGGGCAAGCTCGTGTTGGCCAGTTTGTACAGCGCCACATAGGCATCCCAGTTCTGGCCGCCCGCTTCCAGGCGGTAGCTGTAGCGATGAGGCGAGGCGGGCACCAGTTGTGAGGCAATCTGCCCCGTGGCGTCGTAGACCACTTGGTTCAGTTGGCTGATATCGATGATCGAGAGCACTTCGTTGGGACTGTCGGGCATTTTGTTCGCGACAAAACCCTCATAGCAGTGGCCACCGCTGCGCACCGTAATCCGGCCATCGGGGATCGCCAACGCCTGGGCGGCGGCGTCGATGATGTCCTGGGGGCTGTAACAGAGATAAATCAAGTTGGCGCCGTTCGACGACGATTCACCCTGCACATTGCCCAGCGGCCAGCGCAGGTTGAAACCTTTTTGCAGCGTTGAATGACGACGATCCGCAGCGGTAATGAGATCAAATGCCATGATGTACTCCAAAGAGCCAAGAATGACTTCTGATGCGACTAACTTAACGACCGGGAGGGCAAGGAATGCGGGGCTTGCGCAGGCGGTTAGACGGCAATAGGCATGAAGTGCGTTGAGGGAGGACGCAATGTCCACCCTCAAGCCTAGCGGAAAAAGCTGAAAGCGCCGGGCGCTTACTTACGGGCGTTACGCACGCCTTCCGACAGCGCCGCACACAGGCTCAACACGCCGTCGATGGCTTGCTGGTCGTTCTTGGCATTGGCGATGTGATCGATCAGCGCCGAACCCACCACCACACCGTCGGCCAGCCGGGCGATGGCCGCCGCTTGTTCCGGTGTGCGGATACCAAAGCCGATGCTGATCGGCAGGTCGGTGTGGCGGCGCAGACGGGTCACGGCTTCTTCGACGTGTTCCAGGGTCGCCGCACCGGCACCGGTCACGCCGGCGACCGAAACGTAATACACGAAGCCTGAGCTGCCGTTGAGCACGGTAGGCAGGCGTACGTCGTCGGTGGTCGGTGTGGTCAGGCGGATAAAGTCGATGCCTGCGGCCTGGGCCGGGTCGCACAGCTCGCCGTTATGCTCGGGCGGCATGTCGACCACGATCAGGCCGTCGACCCCGGCTTCCTTGGCGTCGGCGATGAACTTCGGTACGCCGTATTTGTGGATCGGGTTGAAGTAGCCCATCAACACCAGCGGCGTGTCGTTGTTGTCCTGGCGGAACTCGCGGACCATCTGCAGGGTTTTCACCAGGTTCTGCCTGGCATTCAACGCACGGATGTTGGCCAGCTGAATGGCCGGGCCGTCCGCCATCGGATCAGTGAAGGGCATGCCCAGCTCGATCACATCGGCACCGGCGGCCGGCAGGCCTTTGAGGATCGCCAGGGAGGTGTCATAGCCAGGGTCGCCAGCGGTGACGAAGGTTACCAGGGCGGCACGGTTCTGTTCTTTCAGCTGGGCGAAGCGGGTGTGCAGGCGGCTCATCAGTGTTTCTCCTGCTGCGACTGTTCCATATGGTGCATGACGGTTTGCATATCTTTATCGCCACGCCCCGACAGGTTGACCACCATCAGGTGATCCTGCGGCAGGGTCGGGGCGCGCTTGAACACTTCGGCCAGGGCGTGGGCGCTTTCCAGGGCCGGAATGATCCCTTCCAGGCGGCAGCATTTGTGGAAGGCGTCGAGGGCTTCGTCATCGGTCACCGAGGTGTACTGGACGCGGCCGATGTCATGCAACCAGGCGTGTTCCGGGCCGATGCCGGGGTAATCCAGGCCGGCAGAGATGGAGTGGGCGTCGATGATCTGGCCATCGTCGTCCTGCAGCAGGAAAGTACGGTTGCCGTGCAGTACGCCAGGTACGCCACCGTTGAGGCTGGCGGCGTGCTTGCCGGTTTCGATGCCGTGGCCGGCAGCTTCCACGCCGATGATCTCCACGCTCGTGTCATCCAGGAACGGGTGGAACAGACCCATGGCGTTGGACCCCCCGCCGATGCACGCCACCAGGCTGTCCGGCAGGCGGCCTTCCTGGGCTTGCAGTTGGTCGCGGGTTTCCTTGCCGATCACGGCCTGGAAGTCGCGCACCATGGCCGGGTACGGGTGCGGGCCGGCCACGGTGCCGATCAGGTAGAAGGTGCTGTCGACGTTGGTTACCCAGTCACGCAGGGCTTCGTTCATCGCGTCCTTGAGGGTGCCGGTGCCGGCGACCACCGGGATCACTTCGGCGCCCAGCAGCTTCATGCGGAACACGTTGGCCTGTTGGCGCTCGATATCAGTGGTGCCCATGTAGATCACGCATTGCAGGCCAAAGCGCGCAGCCACGGTGGCAGTCGCCACGCCGTGCATGCCGGCGCCGGTCTCGGCGATGATGCGTTTCTTGCCCATGCGCCGCGCCAGCAGGATCTGGCCGATGCAGTTGTTGATCTTGTGTGCGCCGGTGTGGTTCAGCTCTTCGCGCTTGAGGTAGATCTTGGCGCCGCCGCAGAACTCGGTCAGGCGCTCGGCAAAATACAACGGGCTTGGACGACCGACGTAGTCACGTTGGAAGTAGGCCAATTCCTCGTTGAACGCCGGATCGATCTTGGCCGCTTCGTATTCTCGGGCCAGGTCTAGGATCAACGGCATCAGGGTTTCAGCGACGTAACGGCCGCCGAACGCGCCGAACAGGCCGTTGACGTCTGGGCCGTTGCGTAGATCGGTCTGGGACTGAGTCATGGGACGCTCCAGGAGAGAATGGGTGTAGGAAGCAATGAGGGCCACTCTACCCCTGACGTCCTGCGCTGAAAACCGATAAGATCGCCGCAACCTGTCAGGAAAACTCACAGATGAGTCGAGACCTTCCACCCCTCAATGCCTTGCGTGCCTTTGAAGCCACCGCCCGTTTGAACAGCGTCAGCCAGGCAGCCGAGCAATTGTATGTGACCCATGGGGCTGTCAGCCGGCAGTTGAAAGTGCTGGAGGAGCACTTGGGCGTGAGTTTGTTCGTCAAGGAGGGGCGCGGCCTTAAACTCACAGATGCCGGTACTCGTTTGCGTGACGCCAGCGCCGAGGCGTTCGAGCGGCTAAGGGACGTGTGCGCCGAACTGACCCAGAGCAGTGCCGACGCACCGTTCGTGCTGGGTTGCTCGGGCAGCTTGCTGGCGCGCTGGCTGATCCCGCGCCTGGGGCGCTTGAACGCGGACCTGCCGGACCTGCGTCTGCACCTGTCGGCGGGTGACGGTGACCTTGACCCGCGCCGCCCCGGCCTGGATGCCCTGTTGGTGTTCGCCGAGCCACCCTGGCCTGCGGATATGCAGGTGTATGAACTGGCCAGCGAACGCATCGGCCCGGTGATGAGCCCGCGTTTCGCCGGCTACGAGCGGCTGCGCCGGGCACCCGCGTCGGCATTGTGTGGTGAAGCGCTGTTGCACACCACCTCACGTCCGCAAGCCTGGCCCAGTTGGGCGCGGCAACACGGCATCGAACCCGGCGCGTTGAAACACGGCCAGGGGTTTGAGCATTTGTATTATTTGCTGGAGGCCGCAGTGGCCGGGCTGGGCGTTGCGATTGCGCCAGAACCGCTGGTGGTCGAAGACTTGCGCGCGGGTCGCCTGGTGGCGCCATGGGGTTTCAGTGAAACCCCGGCGCACCTGGCATTGTGGCTACCCAAGCGCGCCGCGGACGGACGCGCCGGGCAACTGGCGCAGTGGCTCAAGGCTGAGCTGTTGCGCCAGCCAGATTAGTCACCGCGCTTGCACAGCAGGTAGGCGGCCAGCAGGCCCAGTGCGCCTACGGCAACACCGGCTGTAGTCCATGGGTGTTCTTGTGCGTAGTCCCGGGTTGCAACACCGGTTTCGCGAATTTTGACTTTGCTTTCTTCGTAGGCATCGCTGATCAGGTGGCGGGAGTGCTTGAGGGCATTCTCGGCATTGCTTTTCAGGGCCTTCAAGGTTTTGCGCGATTCGTCAGACGCATCGTCCTTGAGGCTTTCCAGAGACTTGAGCAGGCTCGAAATCTCGGCTTCCATGCTTTCCAGCGACGCTTTGCGTAAAGAAGTGTTGGCCATGTGGACTCTCCTGAAGTGATTGAGTGGCGTGTGTAGATACCGACTGCGGCCGTTTCAGAAAGTGCAGTTAATCTGAACTTTCAGGTAGGAACGGTCGCCAGAAGCAGTACGAACATTGACTGCTACGCTTGCTTAACGACCCTTAGGAGAACTGCCATGAGTGATCATCACACCTACAAGAAAGTCGAATTGGTTGGCTCGTCGACCACCAGCATCGAAGACGCGATCAACAATGCCATCGCTGAAGCCAACAAGAGCATCAAGCATCTCGAGTGGTTTGAAGTGACTGAAACACGTGGCCATATCGAGAATGGCAAGGTTGCGCACTATCAGGTCACCCTCAAGGTAGGGTTCCGAATTGCCAGTAGTTGATCGCAGCGGTTGAACTTGCTGACTGGCCGATTGCCATAACCTGCGCTACAACCAATGGGTGCCGATGCCGCAAGCGTCGGCACGCTCTTTTTGATCAGCGCAAGGAAAGTAACGGATGAAGAAGTTCCTGTTAGCGGTAGGTTTGTTGAGCATTGCAGGCACAGCCCTGGCGGCAGGCAAGCCTTGTGAAGAGCTGAAAAGCGAGATTGCGGCGAAAATCGACGCCAAGGGCGCTTCGGGTTATTCGTTGGAAGTTGTGGATAAAGGCGCTGCAGCCGATGGCTACACGGTAGTCGGCAGCTGCGAAGCCGGTACCAAGGAAATCGCCTACAAGCGCGGTTAATCCCGTGTTGCAGACGTAAAAAACCGACGCGAGTGCGTCGGTTTTTTTTCGCCTGAGGGTTTTAGCCCTTCATCACTTGCGCCAGCAGTTCGTAGGAATGAATCCGATCGGCGTGCTCGTACAGGTCGCAGGTAAAGATCAGCTCATCGGCGCCGGTTTGTTCGATCAGCACCTCCAGCTTGGCGCGGATCTTCGCCGGGCTACCGACCATGGCCAGGCCGAGGAAGCTGCCGACCGCGTCTTTTTCATGGGGCAGCCACAGGCCGTCCATGGTTTTCACCGGTGGGCGCTGCACCAGGCTTTGCCCGCGCATCAGCGCGAGGATGCGCTGATAGACCGAGGTGGCGAGGTATTCAGCCTGTTCATCCGTATCTGCAGCGACCAGCGGAATGCCAAGCATCACGTAAGGCTTGTCCAGCACGGCCGAAGGCTTGAAGTGATTGCGATACACGCGAATCGCCTCATGCATCAGGCGCGGTGCGAAATGCGAGGCGAAGGCGTAAGGCAGACCGCGTTCACCTGCCAATTGCGCGCTGAACAGGCTGGAGCCCAGCAGCCAGACCGGTACGTTGGTGCCGGTACCGGGGACGGCGATTACCCGTTGGTCGGGGGTGCGTGGGCCGAGGTAGGCCATCAGCTCCGCCACATCTTCGGGGAAATCGTCGGCACTGCCGGAGCGCTCACGGCGCAGGGCGCGGGCGGTCATCTGGTCGGAGCCGGGTGCGCGGCCCAGGCCCAGGTCGATACGGCCGGGGTAGAGGCTTTCCAGGGTGCCGAACTGTTCGGCGATCACCAGCGGCGCATGGTTGGGCAGCATCACGCCGCCAGAGCCGACGCGGATCGTCGAGGTGCCACCGGCCAGGTAACCCAGCAGCACCGAGGTGGCCGAACTGGCGATACCGTCCATGTTGTGGTGTTCAGCCACCCAGAAACGGGTGTAGCCAAACTTTTCTACATGCTGGGCCAGGTCCAGGGAATTGCGCAGTGACTGCGCCGGACTGCCGTTGGCGCGCACGGGCACCAGGTCGAGGGTCGAGAACTTTACGTCGGACAGCGATTTCATAAGCCTGCTTCTCCAAAGGGGCCGCAGGCTTTTTAGACGAACCAAAACCTGCCGCTTCATGTGCATGCTCTATGCAATGAGGGCATATACCCGAGATTCAATAGCAGGCCAGGAAATTTCCTACTGAATCGCTAGGTTTTTCTCACAAGATGAACTTTGCCGGGCCGACTATCCTCAGAACCCTTACTGACGCAAAACCACCGTTCGAGGAGACCGCTATGAGTATCGTTAAAAAAGCATCCGCGCATTGGGAAGGTGACCTGAAGACTGGCCTGGGCTCTATTTCCACGGAAACCGGCGTACTGCGTGAAGCGCCCTACGGCTTCAAGGCCCGTTTCGAGGGCGGCAAGGGCACCAACCCGGAAGAACTGATCGGTGCGGCCCACGCCGGCTGTTTCTCCATGGCGTTTTCCATGATTCTCGGCGATGCCGGGCTCAAGGCTGACAGCATTGATACCCAGGCCGAAGTGACTCTGGACCAGGTTGACGGTGGTTTTGCGATCACCGCTGTGCACCTGATCCTCAAGGCCAAGATTCCGGGCGCGAGTCAGGCGCAGTTCGATGAACTGAGCAAAAAAGCCAAGGAAGGGTGCCCGGTGTCCAAAGTGCTGAACGCAAAAATCAGCCTGGATGCCACCTTGGTCAGCTGACACAGCCCGTCCAATGTGGGAGGGGGGCAAGCCCCCTTCCACATTTAGCCCTGCGTTAGATCAGAACTCGTGTTTTGTAAGTGTGGTCCTATTACCATGCAGCCTAGGCGCACACCCGTGCGCAATGCATTCAGGGAGCTTCACACATGAAACGTTTTGCCTTGGCGATCATCTGCGGTGTATTGGCCACATCGGCTGTGGCCGCGCCAAAAGACTGCGAAGAGCTCAGGAAAGAGATTGAAGTGAAGATCCAGGCCAAGGCGATTCCTTCGTACACCCTGGAAATCATCACCGCCGAAGAAGCCAAGAATCACGACAGTGCGATGATTGTCGGTTCGTGCGAAAACGGCACCAAGCGCATCATCTACCAGAAAAACAACAACTGATCAGATGCAGTTGACGCTGCGTTCCTCCGCGAGCAACTGACGCGCCGAATCGTACAACCGGATATTCGGCGTGAAGGCCAGCGAGCGTCCTTCCAGCACATAACGCTGGCCAGCCTGGAAGTGGTCATATTCCAGGGTCATGAAGCAGGTGCGATACATCATCTGGCTGAGCCCACCCAAACCGCCGCCGGCCGGGACTTCAAAGTCGAAGCGCACCATCAGTTCATGATGGCCGGGTGGCATTTGGAAGAAACGTCCGTCGTCCAGGTTCTTGCCGTCCAGGCGCTGCGCCATGACCAGCTTGGAGCCCGGCGTCGGCGTAGTGAAATCGACCCACGCCTGTTGCGGATCCATCGGTGGTACGGGTGTTGTCGTGCAGGCGCTGAGGAACAAAGCGGCGACGGGTAACAAGAGCTGGCGCATGGCAGGCACTCAACGGGAAGATAGAATTGAGCCTGCTGCGACGGCGGCAGACCTCTCATGAGTATAAACACGTCGCGCCATGGAAAAATTCTGCCTGGGCGCGATAGTCTGGCGAGCAAATTACCCAGGAGCGGTCGGGGCATGGTCAGGCGTTTTCTTCCAGGGTTGATGGTTGTGCTGCTCAGCGGCTGTTCCAGTGTCAGCTATTACAGCCAGTTGGCCAGCGGTCAGTGGCAATTGCTGCGGGCCCGGGAGCCGGTGGCGCAGGTGATCGCCGACCCTTCCCGCCCACCGCTGTTGCGCGAACACCTGGCGCAATCGCAAAAGGCGCGTACGTTCGCCAGTGAACACCTGCATCTGCCTGACAACCAGAGTTACAGGTTGTACGCCGACATTGGCCGACCCTATGTGGTCTGGAACGTCTTCGCCACGCAGGAGTTTTCCCTGTCTCCTGAAACCCATTGCTTCCCCATTGCGGGCTGTGTGGCCTATCGCGGTTACTACAACCAGGGTGCGGCGCGTGGTGAGGCGGCGTTGTTGAAGCAGCGAGGCATGGACGTGTCGATCGGCGGTGTCGAGGCCTATTCCACCTTGGGCTGGTTCAATGACCCGATCATGAATTCGATGATGAACTGGGGTGATGAGCGGCTGGCCACGTTGATCTTCCACGAACTGGCGCATCAGCGTTTCTATGTGAAGGACGACACCGAGTTCAATGAGTCGTTTGCCAATTTCGTCGAGCAGGAAGGTACGCGTCAGTGGCGCGCTGCACGTGGCTTGGCGCCGCAGAGCCTGTCGGCGTCGAAGCAGCGTGATGAGTTCATTCAGCTGATCCTCGATACCCGCCAACGATTGGAAAAACTCTATGCCCAACCCTTGGCCACTGATGTGATGCGCCAGGCGAAGGCGGCCGAGTTCGAGCGTCTGCGTCGCGATTACCGGCAGCTGCGCGACAGCCAGTGGGGCGGGGACAAACGGTATGACGCGTGGATCAATCAACCCATGAACAATGCGAGGTTGTTACCGTTCGGGCTGTATGACCAGTGGGTGCCTGTGTTTGCGGCGTTGTTTGCGCAGGAAGGTGGGGATTGGCTGAGGTTTTATGCGGCGGTGGAGAAGCTGGGCGGATTGCCGATGGAGCAGCGCAAGACGGCGTTGAGGCAGTTGCAAGGTATTGGCCTTCAGGGCCTCATCGGGGGCAAGCCCCTCCCACATGCTAATTTGTGAACACACTCCACTGTGGGAGGGGGCTTGCCCCGATAGCGTCCTCAAGTGCGCTGCAAAAATGCCTGGTGCATCTGCGCCAACGTCTCGAAATGCCAGGTCGGCGCCTCGGCATCCAGCTCCTCGAAACTGCCGAACCCATACCCCACCGCCGCCGAATCCAGCCCATTCTTGTGCGCGCCGATCAGGTCATGCTTGCGATCACCAATCATCAAGGTGGTGGCCGGGTCCAGGCCTTCCTCGCTCATCAGGTGGGCGATCAGTTCGACTTTGTTGGTGCGCGTCCCGTCCAGCTCGCTGCCGTAGATCACCTTGAAGTGCTTGGCAAAGTCGAAATGCCGGGCGATTTCGCGGGCAAACACCCAGGGCTTGGAAGTGGCGACGTAGAGCTGGCGGCCTTGATCGTTCAATGCTTCCAGCAGCGGCATCACGCCGTCGAACACACGGTTTTCGTACAGGCCGGTGACCTTGAAACGCTCGCGATAGAAATTCACCGCTTCCCAGGCCTTGGCCTCGTCGAAGCCGTAGAACTGCATGAACGCCTGCAGCAAGGGCGGGCCGATGAAGTGTTCGAGTTTGGTCAGGTCCGGCTCGTCGATACCCAACTTGCCGAGGGCGTACTGGATCGAGCGGGTAATGCCCTCGCGTGGGTCGGTGAGCGTGCCGTCCAGGTCGAACAGGACGGTTTGGTAAGGCAGGGTCATCGGTCGAATCCTTCAGCCAGGTGCAGGTCTTTGAGCTTCACGTAATTCGCGGCGCTGTAGGTGAAAAAGGCGCGTTCCTTGTCAGTCAACGGGCGAATCTGTTTGACCGGGCTGCCGACATACAGGAAGCCGCTTTCAAGTTTCTTGCCCGGCGGCACCAGGCTGCCGGCGCCGATGATCACGTCGTCCTCGACCACGGCGCCATCCATCACGATGCTGCCCATGCCGATCAGGATGCGATTGCCGACTGTGCAGCCATGCAGCATGACCTTGTGGGCGATGGTCACGTCGTCGCCGATCAGCAGCGGGAAACCGTTCGGGTTGAACGGCCCGGCGTGAGTGATGTGCAGCACACAGCCATCCTGCACGCTGGTGCGCGCACCGATACGGATGCGGTGCATGTCGCCACGGATCACGGTCAGCGGCCAGACCGAGCTGTCGGCGCCGATTTCGACATCGCCGATCACCACCGCCGAAATATCGACAAAAGCCCCGGCGCCCAGGGCCGGCGTGTGGTTCTGATAGGTGCGAAGGGTCACGATAGCCTCTCTCTCTTCTGCTGATAGCTGCGGTGGGTGTTGATTGTAATTAAGATGGCCCCATCTTTGTTCTTACATGTTTCTTCAGCCAAGGTGCCAACCGTGAGCGCGAACAACCCTCTTCTGCAGTCCTACGACCTGCCGCCGTTCTCGGCGATCCGTGCCGAGCACGTCCAGCCGGCCATCGAACAGATCCTCGCCGACAACCGCGTTGCCATCGAAGGCATCCTGCAAAGCCAGGGCAAAAATCCGACATGGGCCGGCCTGGTGCTGGCCATGGACGAGCTGAATGATCGTCTGGGCGCCGCGTGGAGCCCGGTCAGCCACCTCAACGCCGTGTGCAACAGCGCCGAACTGCGCGAAGCCTACGAAGGCTGCCTGCCGGCATTGAGCGCCTACTCCACCGAGATGGGCCAGAACCGTGCGCTGTTCCAGGCCTTCGAAGCCCTGGCTAACAGCCCGGAAGCCGCCGGTTTCGACGTGGCGCAGAAAACCATCCTGGAACACTCCCTGCGTGACTTCCGCCTGTCGGGCATCGATCTGCCGTCGGAGCAGCAAAAACGCTACGCTGAAGTGCAGAGCAAGCTGTCGGAACTGGGCAGCAAGTTCTCCAACCAGTTGCTGGACGCCACCCAGGCCTGGACCAGGCACGTCACCGATGAAGCCACCCTCGCCGGGCTGACCGACTCGGCCAAGGCGCAAATGGCCGCCGCCGCCCAGGCCAAAGGTCTCGACGGCTGGCTGATCACCCTCGAATTCCCTAGCTACTACGCCGTCATGACTTACGCTCAGGACCGTGCCCTGCGTGAAGAAGTCTACGCGGCCTACTGCACCCGCGCGTCGGACCAAGGCCCGAATGCCGGTCAGAACGATAACGGCCCGGTGATGGAACAGATCCTCGACCTGCGCCAGGAACTGGCCCAGTTGCTGGGTTATGCGTCGTTCTCCGAACTGAGCCTGGCCACCAAGATGGCCGAGTCCAGTGACCAGGTGCTGAGCTTCCTGCGTGACCTGGCCAAGCGCAGCAAGCCGTTTGCCGCCCAGGACCTGCAACAGCTCAAGGCCTACGCCGCCGAACAAGGCTGCGCCGACCTGCAAAGCTGGGACAGCGGTTTCTACGGCGAAAAACTCCGCGAGCAGCGCTACAGCGTGTCCCAGGAAGCCCTGCGCGCCTACTTCCCGATCGACAAAGTGCTGGGCGGCCTGTTCGCCATCGTGCAGCGCCTGTACGGCATCGAGATCGCCGAGCAGAAAGGCTTCGACACCTGGCACCCGGATGTCCGCCTGTTCGAAATCAAGGAAAACGGCCAACACGTGGGCCGCTTCTTCTTTGACCTGTATGCCCGCGCCAACAAGCGCGGCGGTGCCTGGATGGACGGTGCCCGCGACCGTCGTCGCACCATCGACGGTGTGCTGCAAAGCCCGGTGGCCAACCTGGTGTGCAACTTCACCCCGGCCGACAGCGGCAAGCCTGCCCTGCTGACCCACGATGAAGTCACCACGTTGTTCCACGAATTCGGCCACGGCTTGCATCACCTGCTGACCCGCGTAGAACACGCAGGCGTGTCCGGCATCAATGGCGTGGCCTGGGATGCGGTGGAACTGCCGAGCCAGTTCATGGAGAACTGGTGCTGGGAGCCGGAAGGCCTGGCGCTGATCTCCGGCCACTATGAAACCGGCGAGCCGCTGCCCCAGGACCTGCTGGAAAAAATGCTCGCGGCGAAGAATTTCCAGTCCGGCCTGATGATGGTGCGCCAACTGGAGTTCTCGCTGTTCGACTTTGAATTGCACGCCACCCACGGCGATGGTCGCAGCGTGGCGCAGGTGCTGGAAGGAGTGCGCGATGAAGTGTCGGTGATGCGTCCGCCGGCCTACAACCGCTTCCCCAACAGCTTTGCGCACATCTTCGCGGGCGGTTATGCGGCGGGTTATTACAGCTACAAGTGGGCCGAAGTGTTGTCGGCGGATGCCTTCTCCAAGTTCGAAGAAGACGGCGTGCTCAACGCCGAGACCGGCCGTGCCTTCCGCGAAGCGATCCTGGCGCGTGGCGGCTCCCAGGAGCCGATGGTGCTGTTCGTCGACTTCCGCGGACGCGCGCCGTCGATTGACGCACTCTTGCGCCACAGCGGCCTGAGTGAGGACGCGGCAGCATGAGTGAAGGGCCTGTGATTACCAAAAAGCAATTTATCGCCGGGGCGGTCTGCCCGGCATGCAGTGAGCCGGACAAGCTGAAGATGTGGACCGAGGACAACGTGCCGCACCGTGAGTGCGTGGCCTGCGGCTATACCGACACGCTGAATGATCAAGGGTTGTCGGTGCCCAAGGAATTGGGTACGCGGGTCAATACCACGGCGTTGAAAGCTCCGGCGGACCCGAAGGTGCAGGCGGTGCAGTTCTTTCCTAATCCGAAGTTGAAAAAAGACTGACGGGCGGCCCTCTGTAGGAGTTCGGCCAGCCGGGCTCCTGCAGTTATTTCTCGTCTTTTCCCGTCGTCGTGATCCAATCCTTCATCGAGCACAACGCGAACGCGCTGGTGCTGCAATCGCCATTCGCCAAGGCCGTGCGTAACTTGTCGATATCGGCCCTCATCATGTAGCGAACGCCGTCCTTGAAGCCATTACTGGTGCCAAACCCGCCCAAGGTCATTTCGTTCAGCGCGTCTTCCTTGCTCCATCCCTGAATCACTACCCGATACATCGCCGCCATCAGGCCAGTGCGGTCAGAGCCGTGCTTGCAATGCATCAGCACCGGGCCGTTGGCTTCGGCTTCCCGGATGGACCTCAGCGCCGCCAACACGTCCGTATCATCTACATGGTTGGTGCGATACGTCAGTTGAACCTGACGGATGCCAGGCGATTTGAGCCAGTCGGCATCCGACTCCGGCAGGAAGTTGATCACGGTGCCGATCTTCAGCTGTTCCAACAGCGGCCCGGCGTTGCGATCCGGTAGTGCGCTGCGGTAGAGGGTGGGCGTCATCTGGTGCAAGTTGTATTGATTACCCACAGGCTGGGCCCACTCCGGTGAACGGATGGAGACGGTGTCGTCGGCTTGAGCGTAAGCGCAGGTGAACATCGCGATGATCGCGAGGCCGAGGCCCGACAACCATTGATTCTTGAGCATGGGTGACATAACCGAGCAAGGAGTGGGTGGTGCTCAGGTTCGTCCAGAGGGGGTCAATGAGGCGTGAGGAGGCCGTCAAAGAATCGTGAATCCTCAGTCTTTAGTCGCTGAAACGGTTCTGTGAATTCATAGCCTGCTATCATTTGTAACTATTGATTGCCTAAAAGGCCAAGCCGCTCACTAGAAGCCGGCCGATATTCCCGTGACCACATGATGAGGTGCCACCATGTCTGATCAAGATCAAGACAACCCCCGGCGTGACTTTTTGCGCAAATCCTTGACCTTGATCCCGGTGGTCACGGTTGCCAGCACTGGCCTTGGCGGCTCGATGTTGATGGCAACGCCTGAACCGGCGCAGGCCGCTCCCGCCAAGCCTGCGGTAAGTGAAAAGGCCTACGAGCCTGCTTACTTCACGGCTGAGGAGTGGGCGTTTATCAACGCCGCCGTCGAGCGCCTGATTCCCGCCGATGAGCAAGGCCCGGGCGCCCTGGAAGCCGGTGCGCCGGAATATATCGACCGTCAGATGAACACCCCGTACGCCAGCGGCGCGCTGTGGTTCATGCAAGGCCCGTTCAACGCGGATGCCGCTCCAGAGATGGGCTGGCAGTCCAAACTGGTGCCCAAGGACATCTATCGCCTGGGCATTGCCGCGACGGATGCCTGGTCGAAAGCCTTCAACGGTAAAGCTTTTGCTGCGCAAGACAGCGCTACCCGAGACGATATGTTGCGTCGTCTGGAGGCTGGCGGCAGTGAAGTGACGGCGCATTTTGAAGCGGTGCCGCCCAAGATGTTCTTCAACCTGTTGCTGCAAAACACCAAGGAAGGGTTCTTTTGCGACCCCATCCACGGTGGCAACAAAGGCATGGTCGGCTGGACCATGATCGGCTTCCCTGGCGCTCGTGCCGATTTCATGGACTGGGTTGAACGCAACGAGCAATACCCCTTCCCGGCAGTTTCCATCCGCGGTGAGAGGGCATAAATGTGGCGACCATCATGAAGAAAGTGGATGCAGTGATCGTAGGCTTCGGCTGGACCGGCGCGATCATGGCCAAGGAGCTGACGGAAGCAGGCCTCAACGTGGTTGCGCTGGAGCGTGGCCCGATGCAGGACACCTACCCGGACGGCAACTATCCCCAGGTCATCGACGAACTGACCTACAGCGTGCGTAAAAAACTCTTCCAGGACATTTCCAAAGAGACCGTGACCATTCGCCATAGCGTGAATGACGTCGCCCTGCCCAACCGTCAGTTGGGCGCGTTCCTGCCGGGCAACGGTGTGGGCGGCGCGGGCCTGCATTGGTCGGGGGTGCATTTCCGTGTCGACCCGATCGAGCTGCGCATGCGCAGCCACTATGAGGAACGCTACGGCAAAAACTTCATCCCCAAGGACATGACCATCCAGGACTTCGGCGTGAGCTATGAAGAGCTGGAGCCGTTTTTCGACTACGCGGAAAAAGTCTTCGGCACCTCCGGCCAGGCCTGGACCGTAAAAGGTCAGCTGGTAGGCGAAGGCCGTGGCGGCAACCCGTATGCACCGGACCGTTCCAATCCGTTCCCGTTGGAAGCGCAGAAGAATACGGTCTCCGCACAGCTGTTTCAGAAAGCGGCTGCCGAGGTGGGTTACAAACCCTACAACCTGCCGTCCGCCAATACCTCGGGGCCCTATACCAACCCCTACGGTGCGCAGATGGGGCCGTGCAACTTCTGCGGTTTCTGCAGCGGCTATGTCTGCTACATGTATTCCAAGGCCTCGCCGAACGTGAACATCCTGCCGGCGTTGCGCCAGGTACCGAACTTTGAGCTGCGGCCCAATTCCCACGTACTCAAGGTCAACCTCGACAGCACCAAGAGCAAGGCCACCGGCGTGACCTACATCGACGCCCAGGGCCGGGAATGCGAACAGCCGGCAGATCTGGTGATTCTCGGCGCCTTCCAGTTCCACAACGTGCGTTTGATGCTGTTGTCGGGCATCGGCAAGCCCTACGACCCGATAACCAATGAGGGCGTGGTGGGCAGGAACTTCGCCTACCAGAACATGGCCACCATCAAGGCTTTCTTCGACAAAGACACTCATACCAACAACTTCATCGGTGCAGGCGGCAATGGCGTGGCCATCGATGACTTCAACGCCGACAACTTCGACCACGGCCCCCATGGCTTCGTGGGTGGCTCGCCGATGTGGGTCAACCAGGCCGGCAGCCGGCCGATTGCCGGTACGTCCAACCCGCCAGGCACACCGGCCTGGGGCAGCGCGTGGAAACGCGCCACCGCTGATTACTACACCCACCAGGTGTCGATGGATGCCCACGGTGCCCATCAATCCTACCGGGGCAACTACCTGGATCTGGACCCTGTTTATCGCGATGCCTACGGCCTGCCGCTGCTGCGGATGACGTTCGACTGGCAGGAAAACGACATCAAGATGAACCGCTTCATGGTCGAGAAAATGAGCAAGGTCGCCGAGGCGATGAACCCCAAGGCGATTGCCCTGCTCGGCAAAAAGGTCGGTGAGCATTTCAATACGGCGTCCTACCAGACCACCCACCTCAATGGCGGCGCGATCATGGGCACCGACCCGAAAACCAGCGCGTTGAACCGCTACCTGCAGTGCTGGGATGTGCACAACGTGTTTGTCCCAGGTGCGTCCGCTTTCCCACAAGGCCTGGGCTACAACCCTACCGGCCTGGTGGCGGCGCTGACCTACTGGTCGGCGCGGGCCATTCGCGAGCAATACCTTAAAAATCCCGGCCCACTGGTTCAGGCATAAGGAGCGATGATCATGAAAGCACTTGTTATCGCCACCTTCGCCCTGTTCAGCAGCTGCTCTGTAAGTGCGGCTGAAACCGATTTGATCAAGCAAGGTGAATACCTGGCCCGCGCCGGTGATTGCGTGGCCTGCCACACCGCCAAAGGCGGCAAGCCCTTCGCCGGCGGGCTGCCGATGGAAACGCCGATCGGCGTGATCTATTCCACCAACATCACCCCGGACAAGACCGGCCTGGGCGACTACAGCTTCGAAGACTTCGACAAGGCCGTGCGCCATGGCGTCGCCAAGAGCGGTAGTACGCTTTACCCGGCGATGCCCTACCCGTCTTATGCGCGTGTCAGCGACAGCGATATGCAGGCGTTGTATGCGTATTTCATGAAGGGTGTCGAGCCGGTCGCTCAGCAGAACAAGGACAGCGATATTCCGTGGCCCTTGAGCATGCGCTGGCCGCTGGCGGCGTGGCGTTGGATGTTTGCGCCGGCTGTCGAAGCGCATCAGGCGCAAGCCGCCGCCGACCCGGTGGTCAGCCGTGGCGCCTACCTGGTGGAAGGCCTTGGCCATTGCGGCGCATGTCACACGCCACGGGCCCTGACCATGCAGGAAAAAGCCCTGAGTGCCTCTGACGGCAACGCCTTCCTGTCCGGCAGTGCGCCGCTGGAGGGCTGGATCGCCAAAAGCCTGCGCGGTGACCACAAGGACGGCCTCGGCAGTTGGAGTGAGGAGCAGTTGGTGCAATTCCTCAAGACCGGCCGCAGTGATCGCAGCGCGGTGTTTGGTGGCATGAGCGACGTTGTCGTCCACAGCATGCAGTACATGTCGGAGGATGACCTGACGGCTATCGCCCGTTACCTCAAGAGCTTGCCGGCGGTGGACCCCAACGACCAACCGCATCAGTACGACAAGCAGGTGGCCGAGGCGCTGTGGAAAGGCGATGACCGCAAGCCGGGCGCGTCGGTATACATCGACAACTGCGCGGCCTGCCACCGTACTGATGGGCATGGCTACACGCGGGTGTTCCCGGCGCTGGCGGGCAACCCCGTAGTGCAGACGGCGGATGCCACGTCGTTGATCAACATCGTGTTGAATGGCGGCACCTTGCCGGCTACCCACGCGGCGCCCTCGACCTTCACCATGCCGGCGTTCGCCTGGCGTCTGTCGGATCAGGAAGTGGCGGATGTGGTCAGTTTCATTCGGGGCAGTTGGGGCAATAAAGGTGCGCCGGTGAAAGCCAACGAAGTGGCGGACCTGCGCAAGAACGATATGCGCACCACCTCGGGCGATGACCTGGGCCAGGTCACGCAACGGCACTGATCCCTGGCTGACCGCCAAACGGCACTGGTCAGAAGCCCTGCGCCTCGATACTGTATATAAAAACAGTATCGAGGCGTTTTCATGTCTACTCCGTTGCCGCCCCGTGGCCGGGGCACGGCCACCAACCTGCACAACCGCTTCGCACCGACTGTCAGCGTGGTCGAGGATGACGGCTGGTTCCAGGAAGTGCCGCCGACCCAGGGCACTGAAGTGCGCATCGAAACGGCCAAGACCATCATCACCCGCAACAACTCGCCGGACTTGCCGTTCGATCGTTCGATCAACCCCTACCGTGGCTGTGAGCACGGCTGTATCTACTGCTACGCGCGGCCGAGCCATGCCTATTGGGACATGTCGCCGGGGCTGGATTTCGAAACCAGACTGATCGCCAAGACCAACGCTGCCGATGTGCTGGAACAGCAGTTGTCGAAACCGGGTTACGTGTGCGCGCCGATCAACCTTGGGTCCAACACCGACCCGTACCAACCGATCGAGCGCGAGTACAAGATCACCCGGCAAACTCTGCAAGTGCTGCTGCGCTATCGCCATCCGGTGACCATCATCACCAAGGGCTCGCTGATATTGCGCGATCTGGACCTGCTCACCGAGTTGGCGCGCCAGCGGCTGGTCGCCGTGATGATCAGCCTCACCAGCCTGGACGACGAACTCAAGCGGATCCTGGAGCCACGCACGGCGGCGCCCAAGGCGCGCCTGCGCGCGATCCGGGTGATGCGTGAGGCTGGGATCCCGGTGGGCGTGCTGTGCTCGCCGATGATTCCGATGATCAATGACAGTGAGCTGGAAAGCCTGCTGACCGAAGCTCACGCTGCGGGCGCGCAAAGTGCGGCGTACATGATGCTGCGCCTGCCGCTGGAGGTGGCGCCGTTGTTCGAGGAGTGGCTGGCGGCGCATTACCCGCAGCGTGCGGCCCATGTGATTAGCCTGGTGCGCCAGGTGCGTGGCGGCGAGGTGTATGACAGCCGCTTCGGCGTACGCATGCGTGGCGAAGGGCCGTTTGCCGACTTGCTGGCGCAGCGCTTCAGCAAAGCCATCAAGCGGCTGGGGCTCAACCGGCGGGAAGGGTTTGACCTGGATTGCACGGCGTTCTGTCCTCCGGGCAGACAGATGGCATTGTTGTAGACTGACAGGGCAGAACGCACCGTTCCTGTAGGAGTGGTCGCGTTTTGACATCACTGAAACCCGCGATCTAGAGCGGTTCATTCAGTTTGAGTTAAGTTTCGGCGGTTACCTTGTTCAGCGAGTGACTGATGAGTCGGCACTGTGGCCCCTGGCGTTTTACAACTAATCCACTGGCCAAGCGTCCAACTGACCTGAAAACTCCCCTGCATTAATCAAGAGGATGAATCATGAGTGACAAGGATAAACAGCCGTTGGCTGCGTCGGCTTCTGCCCCTCAGGTGGCTGAAACCGCCGATGCAGCGCTGAAGCATATCGTTGACGGCTTTTTGCATTTCCATCACGACGTCTTCCCCCAGCAGGAAGAACTCTTCAAAAAACTCGCCACGGCCCAGAGCCCACGGGCGATGTTCATTACCTGCGCCGACTCGCGCATCGTGCCTGAGCTGATCACCCAGAGCTCTCCTGGCGATCTGTTCGTGACGCGTAACGTCGGCAACGTCGTACCGCCTTACGGCCAGATGAACGGCGGTGTTTCCACGGCCATCGAGTACGCGGTACTCGCCCTTGGCGTGCAGCACATTATCGTCTGCGGGCACTCCGATTGTGGCGCCATGCGCGCGGTGCTCAACCCTGACAGCCTGGAGAAGATGCCGACGGTCAAGGCCTGGCTGCGGCATGCTGAGGTTGCCAAGACCATGGTCCATGACAACTGCGACTGCGCCAATGAAGGCGAGAGCATGAAAGTGCTCACCGAAGAAAACGTCATCGCCCAACTGCAACATTTGCGCACCCACCCCTCCGTGGCTTCGCGCATGGCCAATGGTCATTTGTTTATCCACGGTTGGATCTACAACATCGAGACCAGTGAAATCCGCGCCTACGATGCCGACCAGTCGACGTTCCGACCGTTGAGCGGCGACGGACCGATCCCTTGCGCGACGCCTAAAGCGCGCTTCTAACACACTTCCCTGCCGGGTAAAGCGGTGGCTGCCATGGACGCAGCCAGGCTTTACCGCGCCCGGCGAATGCCTCGGGAGAGTCATCATGCGTGCTGCTCAATTGAAAGCTGTATTGCCAAGGGAGCTGCTCGCTTCCGTGGTTGTGTTTCTGGTCGCCCTGCCCTTGTGCATGGGGATTGCGATCGCCTCTGGCATGCCGCCGGCCAAAGGCCTGATTACCGGGATTATCGGAGGCCTGGTGGTGGGCTGGTTGGCGGGCTCGCCGTTGCAAGTCAGTGGCCCGGCGGCGGGCCTGGCGGTGCTGGTGTTCGAGTTGGTGCGCCAGCACGGCATGCTGATGCTCGGGCCGATCCTGCTGCTGGCGGGATTCCTGCAACTGGTTGCCGGGCGTTTGCGCCTGGGCTGCTGGTTTCGCGTCACGGCACCGGCGGTGGTGTACGGCATGTTGGCGGGGATTGGCGTGCTGATTGTACTGTCGCAGATCCACGTGATGCTCGACGGCGCGCCCAAGCCTTCGGGGCTCGACAATCTGGCAGGCTTCCCGGCGGCACTGGCCGACGCAATCCCGACCCTGGGCGGTGGCCTGGGCTGGCAGGCCGGGTTGCTCGGTTTGTCGACGATGCTGGTGATGTACGCCTGGGACAAATTGCGCCCGCAGCAACTGCGCTTTGTGCCCGGTGCTTTGCTGGGCGTGGGCCTGGCCACGGTTGTCAGCCTGGTGCTGGCGTTGCAGGTCAAGCGTGTCGAAGTCCCGGAAAACCTCGCCGATGCCATCGACTGGCTACGCCCCAGCGACCTGCTGAACCTTGCCGATCCCCAACTGTTGATCGCCGCATTTGCCGTGGCGTTTATCGCGAGCGCTGAAACGCTGCTGTCTGCGGCGGCGGTCGACCGCATGCACAGCGGTCAGCGTTCGGATTTCGACAAGGAGTTGTCTGCTCAAGGGGTGGGCAACATGCTCTGCGGCCTGGTCGGCGCCTTGCCGATGACCGGCGTGATCGTGCGCAGCTCGGCCAACGTGCAGGCCGGTGCAACCACGCGCTTGTCGGCGATGTTCCATGGCCTGTGGCTGCTGGCGTTCGTGCTGTTGCTGTCGAGTGTGCTGCAAAGCATCCCGGTGGCGAGCCTGGCGGGTGTGCTGGTGTACACCGGTATCAAGCTGGTGGACATCAAGGCCTTCAAGGCGCTGGGACGCTATGGGCGGATGCCGATGTTTACCTACGCGGCCACGGCGCTGGCGATCATCTTTACCGACCTGCTGACCGGCGTATTGGTGGGCTTCGGGCTGACGTTGGTCAAGCTGGCGTTCAAGGCTTCGCGGTTGAAGGTCAGCCTGATCGACCTGCCTCAGGACGGTGAGATGGAGCTGCGCCTGACCGGTGCGGCGACCTTTCTGAAAGTGCCGGCGTTGACTCAAGTATTGTCGACGGTGCCTGCCGGGACGACCGTGCATGTTCCGCTGAGCAACCTGAGTTACATCGACCATTCCTGCCTGGAACTGCTGGAGGAATGGGGGCGGGCCAATGCGGCCAAGGGCTCGACGTTGGTGATCGAGGCGCGCGGGTTGAAGCGTCGGCTGGAAGGCCGGGTGAGGACGACGACGGGGATAGGCTCCGCGCCAGCCTGAACAGCAAAACAACGCCTGTAGGAGCCGGCAAGCCAGCTCCTACAAGGCGGGATCAGGCCGGCTGATCCAGCGCCAACTCAACCCCCAGCTGTCGCGACAGGCATGGCCAGCGCTTCCACGCGGCTTCCGTGTCGGGGCTCTTGAGCTGTTCGCGATAAGCCTCCACGGACTCCAGCGCAAAGCTTTCTTCGTTGAGCATTTCATCCACTGCGTGGTGTACCGCTTCATCCAGCTGGTTGGCGAAGGTTTCGCCGATCAGCTGATGGGCAATGACATTGGCCACCGTGGTATCGGCCGGAATCAACGGCTGGCCGAAGTGCTTGATATACAGATCGTTGACCTCTTCGACCAGGCGATGAGCCAGGTAGGCCTCATCCAGCAGGCCATCGAGACCTTCATGGCCGGCCAGGATGGCAGGCGGTTGCAGGAAGAAGTGCTCGGCGATTTTCAGTACCGGTTTGATCTGGCTTTCGATACCGGCCTCGCGGGCCACGTCGTTGGCGGCGTCCAGCAAGTCCGGGACCAAGTCGATGTAGGCGGTGACAAAGCGGGTCATGACAATGTTGCGATCACCGTCAGCCAGGGAGATGGCCGAATGCAGGTGCGGCAATTGTTTTTCCAGTTGCAGGGCAAGCTGGCCAGTGCTGGCTTCGTGTTGATGGGCACGGGAAATCTGCTCGCGCAATGCGGCGGTGTTCATGAAAGCTCCAGTGATGCAGGCGTAGGAAAAGGGAGAAGATAAGGTAGCTCGTTTATACGAGCGCCTCAGACGCATTTGTCATAATTATTTCATGGTTATGCGCCCGCGTTATATCGAATTGCCATCGTTCGTCGGATAAACGATTCCGTGCCCGGTTCTATTGACTCCAGCCAGTCATTTCTACTCATTTGCCCCTACACATTGCGGGGTTGCAGAGCCTGTCTATACTCGGATTTGTACGCGATTAGCTGATGACGCCAGACTGCATAAGCAGGCAAGGCCAGGCGGTTGTAAGCAGTATGGAAGCCGCTCCCTTCGACGCAGGTGCAAACCGGCGGGATAACAAGAACGATAAGGGGAACCCGCAATGATGCGACATCCACATGTTTGGATGGGCCTCCTGTTGTGGTCGGTATTCGGCCAGGCACATGCCGCCTGGACAACGAATATGGCGCCAGGGGCGACAGAAGTCAGTCACGCTGTGTTCGACCTGCACATGACCATATTCTGGATCTGTGTGGTGATCGGCATCATCGTGTTTGGCGCGATGTTCTGGTCGATGATCGTTCATCGCCGGTCTACGGGCCAGGTCGCGGCCAAGTTCCACGAGAGCACTACCGTGGAGATCCTCTGGACCGTCGTGCCCTTGCTGATCCTGATCGCGATGGCCATTCCGGCCACCAAGACCCTGATCAATATCTACGACAGCAGTGAGTCGGATATCGATATCCAGGTCACCGGCTACCAGTGGAAATGGCATTACAAATACCTGGGCCAGGATGTGGAGTTCTTCAGCAACCTGGCCACGCCCGCCGAACAGATCCACAACCAGGCGACCAAGGGCGAACACTACCTGCTGGAAGTCGACCAGCCGCTGGTGTTGCCGGTGGGGGCCAAGGTGCGCTTCCTGGTGACCGCCGCCGATGTGATCCACTCCTGGTGGGTGCCGGCGTTTGCGGTCAAGCGCGACGCGATTCCCGGCTTCGTCAACGAGGCCTGGACCCGTGTCGAGAAGCCCGGCATCTACCGTGGCCAGTGCGCCGAGCTGTGCGGCAAGGACCACGGCTTCATGCCCATCGTGGTCGAGGTCAAGTCCAGGGCCGACTACGACACCTGGCTCGGCGAGCGCAAGGCAGAGGCCGCCAAGCTCAAGGAGCTGACCTCCAAAGAGTGGACCCTGGAAGAGCTGGTGGCCCGTGGCGACAAGGTCTACCACACCACCTGCGTGGCCTGTCACCAGGCCGAAGGCCAGGGCCTGCCGCCGATGTTCCCGGCGCTCAAGGGTTCCAAGATCGCCACCGGTCCCGCCGCCGATCACCTGAGCCTCGTGTACCACGGCAAGCCCGGCACCGCGATGGCGGCGTTCGGCAAGCAGCTCTCGGAAGTGGATATCGCCGCCGTGGTGACCTACGAGCGTAATGCCTGGGGTAACAACAAAGGCGACATGGTCACGCCTAAAGACGTGCTGGCCATCAAGCAGGCGGAAAGCAAATGACCTCTCTCATGGCATTGACCGCGACCCGCCCCGCCCACTCGCTTGCAGGAGAACGACCATGAGCGCTGTGATCGACGACCATGGTCACGCCGACCATGCCCACGGCCCCGCCAAGGGCCTGATGCGCTGGGTGCTGACCACCAACCACAAAGACATCGGCACCATGTACCTGTGGTTCGCCTTTGCCATGTTCTTGCTCGGCGGCTCGTTCGCCATGGTGATCCGGGCCGAGCTGTTCCAGCCCGGCCTGCAGATCGTGCAGCCGGCGTTCTTCAACCAGATGACCACCATGCACGGTCTGATCATGGTGTTCGGCGCAGTGATGCCGGCGTTTGTCGGCCTGGCCAACTGGATGATCCCGTTGATGATCGGCGCGCCCGACATGGCCCTGCCGCGCATGAACAACTTCAGTTTCTGGCTGTTGCCGGCGGCCTTCCTGCTGCTGGTCTCGACGCTGTTCACGCCAGGCGGCGGGCCGAACTTTGGCTGGACCTTCTACGCGCCGCTCTCCACCACCTACGCGCCGGAAAGCGTGACGTTCTTTATCTTCGCCATCCACCTGATGGGTATCAGCTCGATCATGGGCGCGATCAACGTGGTCGCCACCATCCTCAACCTGCGTGCCCCGGGCATGACCTTGATGAAAATGCCGCTGTTCGTGTGGACCTGGCTGATCACCGCGTTCCTGCTGATCGCGGTCATGCCGGTGCTGGCCGGGTGTGTGACCATGATGCTGATGGACATCCACTTCGGTACCAGCTTCTTCAGCGCGGCCGGCGGCGGTGACCCGGTGCTGTTCCAGCACGTGTTCTGGTTTTTCGGCCACCCCGAGGTGTACATCATGATCCTGCCGGCCTTCGGCGCCGTCAGCTCGATCATCCCGACCTTTTCGCGCAAGCCGTTGTTCGGCTACACCTCGATGGTCTACGCCACGGCGAGCATTGCATTCCTGTCGTTCATCGTGTGGGCGCACCACATGTTCGTGGTGGGCATCCCGTTGGTGGGCGAGTTGTTCTTCATGTACGCCACCCTGCTGATTGCCGTGCCCACCGGGGTGAAGGTGTTCAACTGGGTCAGCACCATGTGGCAGGGCTCGCTGACCTTCGAAACGCCGATGCTGTTCGCCGTGGCCTTCGTGATCCTGTTCACCATTGGCGGTTTCTCCGGGCTGATGCTGGCGATTGCCCCGGCGGACTTCCAGTACCACGACACCTATTTCGTGGTGGCGCATTTCCATTACGTACTGGTGCCCGGCGCGATCTTCGGCATCTTCGCCTCGGCCTACTACTGGCTGCCGAAATGGACCGGCCACATGTACGACGAAACCCTCGGCAAGCTGCACTTCTGGCTGTCTTTCGTGGGCATGAACATGGCGTTTTTCCCGATGCATTTTGTCGGGCTGGCGGGCATGCCGCGCCGGGTGCCGGACTACAACCTGCAGTTCGCTGACTTCAACATGGTCTCGTCGATCGGCGCGTTCATGTTCGGCGCCACGCAGATCTTCTTCCTGTTTATCGTGATCAAGTGCATCCGTGGCGGCCCGCCGGCGCCGGCCAAGCCTTGGGATGGCGCTGAAGGCCTGGAGTGGAGCATCCCTTCGCCGGCGCCATACCACACCTTCACCACGCCGCCGGAGGTCAAATGAACACGCCTTGGCACTGCTTACACGGCCAATGTGGGAGAGGGCTTGCCCCCGATGGCGGTGTGTCAGCCGACATCATGATTGGCTGTAAAACAGCTATCGGGGGCAAGCCCCCTCCCACAATGGCCTCATTCACATTGGGTGGGCGTCATGGCTGAATACTTGCCGATCAAGCGCCTGGTCACACGGCTGCTGATCCTGGTGGTGGCGATGTTCGCCTTCGGCTTTGCGCTGGTGCCGATCTACGACGTGATGTGCAAGGCGTTCGGCATCAACGGTAAGACCGCCGGGCAGTATGAGGGCGAGCAGGTTGTCGACCCGACGCGCCAGGTGCGCGTGCAGTTCCTGTCTACCAATGCCATCGACATGGTCTGGGACTTCTATGCCAAGGCGGACGAAGTGGTGGTCAACCCGGGCGCGGTGACCGAGATGCTGTTCGTGGCCCACAACCCGACCGACAAGCCGATGACTGCCCAGGCCGTACCGAGCATTTCCCCGGCCGAAGCGGCGATGTATTTCCACAAGACCGAATGCTTTTGCTTCACCCAGCAAGTGCTGCAGCCGGGCCAGCGGATCGAAATGCCGGTGCGCTTCATCGTCGACCGCGACATGCCCAAGGATGTGAAGCATCTGACCCTGGCGTACACGCTGTTCGATATCACTGCGCGCCAACCGCCGGTGGCTGTGCATACCGGCGGCTAGCTACTGTTTGCCCCCTCAATCAGGAGAGCGAATACATGTCGACTCATGATACGTACTACGTACCAGCGCAAAGCAAATGGCCGATAATTGCCACGATTGGCATGCTGGTCACCGTGTATGGACTGGCTGTGTGGTTCAACGACCTCAAGGCGGCACGCCCGGAATCCCATGGCCCGTGGATCTTTTTTGTCGGTGGGCTGCTGCTGGCTTACATGCTGTTTGGTTGGTTCGGTGCGGTCATCAAGGAAAGCCGCGCCGGTTTGTACAGTTCGCAGATGGACCGTTCGTTCCGTTGGGGCATGACCTGGTTCATCTTTTCCGAAGTGATGTTCTTTATCGCGTTCTTCGGTGCGCTGTTTTATGTGCGGCACATGTCCGGCCCGTGGTTGGGCGGTGAGGGTCACAAGGGCATTGCGCACATGCTGTGGCCGAACTTCGAGTTTGCCTGGCCGTTGCTCAACAACCCTGACCCCAAAATGTATCCCGCGCCTGAAGGCACCATCAGCCCTTGGGGTCTGCCGCTGGTCAATACCATCCTGCTGGTGAGCTCCAGCGTGACCATTACCATTGCCCACCATGCCCTGCGCAAAGGTCATCGCGGTGCGTTGAAGATCTGGTTGGCGATCACGGTGCTGTTGGGGCTGGCGTTCCTGGGGTTCCAGGCCGAGGAGTACATCCACGCCTATAAAGAGCTGGGCCTGACGCTGGGCTCCGGCGTGTATGGCGCGACGTTCTTTATGCTCACCGGCTTCCACGGCGCCCACGTGACCATCGGCACCCTCATTCTGTTCGTGATGCTGATGCGCATCCTCAAGGGGCATTTCAATGCCGAGCACCAGTTCGGCTTCGAGGCGGCCAGTTGGTATTGGCACTTTGTGGACGTGGTGTGGATCGGGCTGTTTTTCTTCGTTTACGTGCTGTGAGGCGGCTTACCACGGCGCATGAGAAACCAGTTGGCCGCTGAAAAAGCCCCAGGTGATCAAGGCCAGGGTGATCACGGCCAGTACGACACGCACGGTCAGGGCGTTGACGAGGCGGTTGGAGTTGCCCTCGTCCTTGACCAGGAAGAACAAGCCACTGAACAGGCTCACGACGGTCGCGATCAGCATCAGGGCAATAGCAGCTTTGAGCATGGTCGGGCTCCACGGGGATGGGCGGGCAATGAAAACAAGTATAGCCAGCGCCGCAAAACGCTTTCGTCCTGGGATCGCACCCACCTTAGTGGTGCTGGTACTGCTGCCCCTGATGGTGGGGTTGGGGTTCTGGCAACTGTCGCGCGGCCATGAAAAGCAGCTGCTGGTGGACAGTTATGCCGAGCGGCGCGCAGCGGAGCCGATCAGCAGTGCGCAACTCAATGACATGGCCGACCCGGCCTTTCGCCGCGTGCGCTTGCGCGGGCAGTTGGATGCCGGGCACAGCGTGTTTCTCGATAACCGCATGCGCGACGGCAAGGCCGGCGTAGAGCTGCTGCAACCCTTCCTCGATCAGGCCAGCGGCCTGTGGCTGTTGCTGAATCGCGGCTGGCTACCCTGGCCGGACCGGCGCACGCCACCGGTATTCAGTACCCCGGAGCAGCTCTTGAATCTGGATGCCTGGGTCTACGTCGCCCCTGGCGAAACCTTCCAATTGCACGCCGACCCCGCCAGTGCGCAATGGCCACGTCTGCTGACGGCGCTGCACCCTGCCGCGTTGTGGGCGCAATTGGGCCGCAGCGGTTTCGCCTATGAGCTACGTGCCGAGCCCGGCCCCGGCACTTACGAAACCAGCTGGCCCATCGTGGCCATGGGGCCGGAAAAACACCTGGCGTATGCCGTGCAGTGGTTCGCCATGTCGCTGGCGTTGCTGGCGCTTTACCTCTACCTCGGATGGCACAACAAAAAGGAGAAGCCCCATGGGAGCGGCCATGAATCCACCCAACATGTCTGAGGTGCCTGATCGGCGCAAAGGCCGTTGGCAACTGATTCTGATCCTGATGATGGTGATCGGCCCGATGGCGCTGGCCACTTTCATGTACAAGCTGCAGTTCTGGGTGCCGCAAAGCCGCAGCTACCACGGCGAGATGATCGGCAACGGCCAGACCCGCGCCGACATTGGCGTGCCGGCCGATGAGCAGCGCTGGCAACTGCTGGTCACCGCGCCCGCCGCCTGCGCCGCCGATTGCCAGCAACTGGTCTACCTCGCGCGTCAATTGCAGATTGGCCTGGGGCGCGATGCCTCCCGCGCCAGCCATGCCTTGGCCAGTGCGCAGCCGCTGGACAGCGACTATGACGCCAAGCTCAAGGCCGAGTACCCGCAACTGCAACGCTACCCGCTGGACCTGTCGACCTTCAGTAAAAACGCCGCTGCACCGGGGGATGCTCAGCTGTGGATCGTCGACCCCCACGGCAACCTGGTGCTGCGCTATGACACCAAGGTCAAGGGCAAGGACTTGCTCAACGACCTGCGCCACCTGCTGAAACTGTCGAACATCGGATAGGGGCACCGTCATGGCCAAACCTGGATTTCGCCTCGCGTTGTTTGCCACCTTGCTGGCGCTGATCGTTGTGCTGCTCGGCGCTTACACCCGCCTGACCCATGCGGGTCTGGGCTGCCCGGACTGGCCCGGCTGCTATGGCTTCATCGGCGTGCCCAACACCGAAGCCCAACTGGCCCACGCCGAGCTGCACTTCCCCGATACGCCGGTGGAGGCGGACAAGGGCTGGGCCGAGATGACCCATCGCTACTTCGCTGGCACCCTGGGCTTGCTGATTGTGTTGCTGGCGGCGCGCTCGTGGAGCCATCGGCGCGATCCGGGCCAGCCGGTGAAGCTGCCGCTGTTTGTACTGGCGGTGGTGTTCGCCCAAGCGGCATTTGGCATGTGGACGGTGACATTGAAGCTGTGGCCGCAGGTGGTGACGGGGCATCTGTTGGGTGGCTTTGCGACCTTGAGCCTGCTGTTCCTGCTGACCCTGCGTTTGTCCGGCGTATTGCCCGCGCTGATCGTGCCCAAGCGCCTGCAATATTGGGCGACGGCAGGCCTGGTGCTGGTGATCGGCCAGATTGCCCTGGGCGGTTGGGTCAGTTCCAACTACGCGGCGGTGGCCTGTATCGATTTGCCAACGTGCCATGGGCAGTGGTGGCCGGCAGCGGACTTTGCCAACGGCTTCCACCTGACTCAACACATCGGCCCCAATTACCTCGGTGGGCAGTTGGACAGCGAGGCGCGCACCGCCATCCACCTGACCCACCGCATCGGCGCCGTCATCGTCAGCCTGGTGCTGCTGGGCCTGGCCTGGCAGTTGCGCGCAGTCGGCATGACGCGGTTGGCCGGCTTGCTGTTGATCGCCCTGGCGGCGCAAATCTGCCTGGGCCTGAGCAATGTGTATTTCCACCTGCCGCTGCCGGTTGCGGTAGGGCATAACGCGGGCGGTGCGGCGTTATTACTGACGCTGGTACTGGTCAACTATCACGCGCGCACCAGTCTGGTCCGGGTGCGCAACCAGTTGCCGTTCGGCTGGCGCTTTATTCCACGCAAACACGTATCGGGCCTCGTTACCCTTAAAGGAGAGATGCCATGGCGACCTTGATCGGCGCACGTCACGGCCAGGCCATCTGGCGTGATTATCTGGAGCTGACCAAGCCCAAGGTGGTGGTGCTGATGCTCATCACCTCGCTGGTGGGGATGTTCCTGGCGACTCGCGCTGGTGTGCCGTGGACCGTGCTGGTGTTTGGCAACCTGGGGATTGCCCTGTGTGCAGGCGGCGCGGCGGCGGTCAACCATGTAGTGGACCGACGCATCGACGCGGTAATGGCGCGCACTCACAAGCGGCCGTTGGCGGAGGGCCGGGTGTCACCGCTGGCGGCGTTGGCCTTTGCTTTGTTTCTGGCTGTTGCCGGGTTGGCCCTGTTGCTGGCATTCACCAATCCGCTCGCAGCCTGGCTGACGCTGGCCTCGCTGCTCGGCTATGCGGTGATCTACACCGGTTTTCTCAAGCGTGCGACGCCACAGAATATTGTTATCGGCGGCTTGGCCGGTGCAGCGCCGCCGTTGCTGGGTTGGGTCGCCGTCACCGGGCATGTCAGCGCCGAGCCTCTGCTGCTTGTGTTGATCATCTTCGCCTGGACCCCGCCACACTTCTGGGCCTTGGCCATCCATCGCAAGGAAGAATACGCCAAGGCCGATATCCCGATGCTGCCGGTGACCCACGGCGAGCACTACACCAAGGTGCATATCCTGCTCTACACCTTTGCCCTGCTGGCGGTGAGCCTGATGCCCTATGTGATCCACATGAGCGGCCTGCTGTACCTCGGCTGCGCCCTGGTATTGGGCGGGCGCTTTCTGCAATGGGCCTGGGTGTTGTACCGTGGCGGTCGGCCGCACGCGGCGATCAACACCTTCAAGTACTCTATCTGGTACTTGCTGCTGCTGTTTATCGCCCTGCTCGTAGACCACTACTTACTGTTGAACCTATGACTCGAACTCAAAAGACTGTCTTCATCCTGGTGGCCCTGGTGGCATTGATCATGGGCCTGACCGTTAACAAAGTGCTCTCGGGCAAGGGCCAGGGCGACCCTACCGCGCTGATCGACGCAGGTATCATCCTGTTGCCGCAAAGCCGTCAGTTGCCGCCGGTGACCATGACCAACCAGGACGGCCAGCCGGTGCTGGTCAACGAATTGAAAGGCAAGTGGAGCCTGTTGTTCTTCGGCTACACCTTCTGCCCGGACATTTGCCCGACTACCCTTGCCCAGCTGCGCCAGATCAAGAGCGAGCTGCCTAAAGAGGCTGTGGATAAGTTGCAGGTGATTTTGGTCAGTGTGGACCCGAACCGCGATACGTCGACCCAGCTCAAACAGTACCTGGGCTACTTCGACCCGCAGTTCCAGGGCCTGACGGGCGCGAATGTGGAGGAGGTGCAGAAGGTCTCGAATGCGGTGAGCATTCCGTTCATTCCGGCGGATACCAGCAAGCCCAACTACACCGTCGACCACAGCGGCAACCTGGCATTGATCGGGCCGGATGGGACTCAGCGCGGGTTCATCCGTGCGCCGTTGAACAACCAGAAGCTGGTGGCGCAGTTGCCGGGGTTGTTGAAGCGTCAGTAACAGGCGACACATAACAAATGTGGGAGGAGGCTTGCCCCCGATAGCAGTGGGTCTGCCACCAGATGCAGTGACTGACACTCAGCAATCGGGGGCAAGCCCCCTCCCACATTTTTTGATCTTCAGCGTGTTGGAGATCGAATCAGATCAGAACGCCGGCTTGATCGCGCCTTTGTACTTCTCTTCGATGAATTGCTTCACTTCAGGCGTGTGCAGGGCTGCAACCAGCTTCTTCACGGCGTCCGAGTCCTTGTTGTCTTCGCGGGTCACCAGGATGTTCACATAAGGCGAGTCGCTGCCTTCGATCACCAGCGCATCCTTGGACGGGTCCAGCTTGGCTTCCAGCGCGTAGTTGGTGTTGATCAGCGCCAGGTCGACCTGGGTCAGTACGCGCGGCAGGGTGGCGGCTTCCAGTTCGCGGAATTTCAAGCCTTTCGGGTTGGCGGTGATGTCCTTGATGGTCGACAGGATGTTGGTCGGGTCCTTCAGGGTGATCAGGCCGTTCTTGGCCAGCAGCAACAGGGCCCGGCCGCCGTTGGTGGCGTCGTTGGGGATCACCACATTGGCGCCGCTTGGCAGTTCGTCCAGCTTCTTGTACTTGCTGGAGTAGGCGCCCAGGGGTTCTAGGTGCACCGCGCCGACGCTCACCAGGTGGGTGCCCTTGGCTTTGTTGAATTCATCCAGGTACGGCTGGTGTTGGAAGAAGTTGGCGTCCAGGCGCTTTTCCGCGACTTGTACGTTCGGCTGCACGTAGTCGGTGAAGACTTTGACCTGCAGGTCCACGCCTTCTTTGGCGAGGGCAGGTTTCACGAATTCGAGGATTTCCGCGTGTGGGACCGGCGAAGCCGCGACCGTGATGGTCTCGGCGTGGGCGGAAAACGCGGCAACGGCGGCGAAAGCAACCAGTAGTTTCTTCATCCAACAAGCTCCTTGTTCGGGCATGTGCCGGCTTATCCCCGGCAATGGCCGTTATTTTCGAGAAAAGTGCACCACCAGCTTGTCGCCGACGGTTTGCAGAATTTGCACCAGGATCAACAGCATCACCACCGTGACCACCATCACGTCAGTCTGGAAACGCTGGTAACCGAAACGGATCGCCAGGTCACCCAGGCCGCCGGCACCCACCACACCGGCCATGGCCGTGTAGGACACCAGTGTAATCGCGGTCACCGTAATCGCCGCGAAAATGCCTGGGCGCGCTTCGGGCAGCAAGGCGTTGGTGATGATCTGGCGCGTGCTGGCGCCCATCGATTGCGTGGCTTCGATAATGCCGCGGTCCACTTCACGCAGCGCGGTTTCCACCAGGCGTGCGAAGAACGGCGTCGCGCCCACCACCAATGGCGGAATCGCACCAGCCACACCCAGCGAAGTGCCGGTGATCAATACGGTGAACGGGATCATCACGATCAGCAGGATGATGAACGGCAGCGAACGCAGGATGTTCACGATCAGCGACAGCAGCGCGTACAGGCCCTTCTGTTCGAACAGTTGGCGCGGGCTGGTGAGGAACAGCAGCACGCCCAGGGGCAGGCCCAGCACTACGGTGAAGAACAGTGAGCCGAACAGCATGGTCATGGTGTCGCCGGTGGCGAGCCAGATTTCGGACCAGTCGATATTGGCGAAGAAACTCAACAGGACGTCCATTAGCGCAGGATCTCCATGTGGACGTCAGCAGCGGTGAAGCGCGCAAACGCAGCTTCCATGTCGCCACCGGTGACGGCGAGGGTCAATTGCCCGTAAGGGATGTCTTTGATGCGGTCGATACGACCGGCGAGGATGCTGTAGTCCACGCCCGTTTCGCGGGCGACGGTGCCCAGCAGTGGCGCGTAGGTCGCTTCGCCCTGGAACGTCAGGCGCACGATGCGGCCGGGTACGTGAGCGAAGTCATCGCGTTGCTCGTTTTCGTCGACCTGCTCGGACTCTTGCACGAAACGCTTGGTGGTTGGGTGCTTGGGGTGCAGGAATACATCGGCCACCGAGCCTTGCTCGACGATCACGCCGGCGTCCATTACGGCCACCTGGTCGCAGACACGGCGGATCACGTCCATTTCATGGGTGATCAGCACGATGGTCAGCTTCAGCTCGCGGTTGATCTCGGCCAACAGTTGCAGCACCGAGGCGGTGGTCTGCGGGTCGAGGGCGCTGGTGGCTTCGTCGCACAGCAGGATCTTCGGCTTGGTCGCCAGGGCGCGGGCGATGCCGACGCGTTGTTTCTGGCCGCCGGACAACTGCGCCGGGTACTTTTTGGCGTGGTCCGACAGGCCGACGCGGGCGAGCAGTTCTGCGACGCGCAGGTCGATGTCCTTGCGCGACAATTCGCCGGCCAGGGTCAGTGGCAGTGCCACGTTGTCGGCGACGGTCTTGGACGCCAGCAGGTTGAAGTGCTGGAAGATCATCCCGACCTGCTGGCGGAAACGGCGCAGGCCGTTGGCGTCCAGGGCGGTGACTTCTTCGCCATCTACCCTGATGGTGCCGCCGCTCGGTTCTTCGAGGCGGTTGATCAGGCGCAGCAGGGTGCTTTTGCCCGCGCCGGAGTGGCCGATGAGGCCGAACACCTGGCCGTTTTCGACACTCAGACTGGTGGCGTGCAGCGCGGGAATATCCCTACCGGCGACGCGGTAGGTTTTATGGACGTTTTGAAACTCGATCACGTAGCGAACCTTGTGGGGCGCATGGAAAAGGGATCAGCGGTTAGCCGGGCGCGCATTTTAGCCTGTCTGTATAGCGTTTCTTAGCATTTATTTCGTATTCAACCAGCGATTTGGCAATAACGCGATCAAAGGTCATAAAAAAGGAACGGTACAAAACCGCGTCAGTCACTACTTAAGCAACTCGATTTCCCAGGTGCCGTGCCTGGGGTTTTGCTCAAACGAGCCGGGGACCGCTCTGGCCACTTTGAATAAGGAGTTTTGACTGATGAGTAGCAAAAAGCCAAAGAGCGAGCTAGCGGGCACCGACACCCTGGATCGTGGTAACACCAACGCCAAGCTGCAGGCCCTGGAGGCCTTCCGCTCCGATGCGACCGGTCAGGCCCTGCGTACCAATCAGGGCGTCAAGATTTCCGACAACCAGAACACCCTGAAAGTGGGCTCCCGTGGCCCATCGCTGCTGGAAGATTTCATCATGCGTGAAAAAATCACGCACTTTGACCATGAGCGTATCCCGGAGCGCATCGTGCATGCCCGTGGCACCGGTGCCCATGGCTATTTCCAGACCTACGAGAACCATTCGGCGCTGACCAAGGCTGGTTTCCTGCGTGACCCTGGACATAAAACGCCGGTCTTCACCCGCTTTTCCACTGTGCAGGGCCCGCGTGGTTCGGGTGACACGGTGCGTGATGTACGCGGTTTTGCCGTGAAGTTTTTCACCGAAGAAGGCAACTTCGACCTGGTGGGCAACAACATGCCGGTGTTTTTCATTCAGGACGCGATCAAGTTTCCTGACTTCGTGCACGCCGTGAAGCCCGAGCCGCACAATGAAATTCCTACAGGCGGGTCGGCGCACGATACCTTCTGGGACTTCGTCTCGTTGCAGCCTGAATCGGCGCACATGGTGATCTGGGCGATGTCTGACCGTGCCATTCCAAAGAGCCTGCGCAGCATGCAGGGTTTTGGCGTGCACACCTTCCGCCTGGTGAACGCCGAGGGGAAATCCAACTTCGTAAAATTCCACTGGCGTCCTACGGCGGGTACTTGCTCGCTGGTGTGGGACGAAGCGCAAAAGCTGGCCGGTAAAGATACCGACTACCACCGCCGCGACCTTTGGGAAGCCATTGAGATGGGCGACTACCCTGAGTGGGAATTGGGCGTGCAGGTGATTCCCGAGGAAAAGGAGCATGCGTTCGACTTCGATATCCTCGACCCGACCAAGCTGATCCCTGAGGAGCTGGTGCCGATCACGCCGCTGGGCAAGATGGTGCTCAACCGCAACCCGGACAACTTCTTCGCTGAAGTCGAGCAGGTCGCGTTCTGCCCAGGCCATATCGTGCCGGGTATCGACTTCTCCAACGATCCACTGCTGCAAGGTCGGCTGTTTTCCTACACCGACACGCAGATCAGTCGACTCGGCGGGCCGAACTTTCATCAGTTGCCGATCAACCAGCCGGTCACGCCGCTGCATAACAACCAGCGCGATGCCATGCACCGCAGCACCATCGATAAAGGGCGAGCCTCTTATGAGCCGAACTCCATCGATGGCGGCTGGCCGAAGGAAACGCCACCGGCTGCGCAGGATGGTGGTTTTGAGTCCTACCCTGAGCGCATCGACGCGCACAAGATCCGTGAGCGCAGCGAGTCGTTCGGCGATCACTTCTCCCAGGCGCGTCTGTTCTTCCACAGCATGAGCAAGCACGAACAGGAGCACATCATTGCGGCTTACAGCTTTGAGCTGGGCAAGGTCGAGCGCGAGTTTATCCGCGCGCGTCAGGTCAACGAGATCCTGGCCAACATCGACCTGGAACTGGCCAAGCGCGTGGCGCAGAACCTGGGGCTGCCCGCGCCGACCCAAGGCACGGTGCCTGTCCGTAAAACCCAGCCGGAACGTTCGCCGGCATTGAGCCAGGCAAACCTGCTGCCGGGTGATATCAAAACGCGAAAAGTGGCGATTCTTGCCGCGAACGGCGTTGATGGTGCTGCAATTGATGCGTTGAAGAAGGCACTGGAAGCCGAGGGCGCACATGCCAAGCTGCTGGGGCCAACCTCGGCACCGGTAAAAACGGCTGATGGTAAAAGCCTGAAGGTGGATGCCTCGATGGAAGGTATGCCATCGATTGCGTTCGATGCGGTATTTGTCCCTGGCGGGAAAGACTCTGTTAAAACCTTGAGTGGTGATGGCGTGGCGTTGCACTTCCTGTTGGAAGCGTACAAGCACTTGAAGGCGATTACCGTCGCCAACGACGCTAAGTCATTGCTGGATCTGTTGAAGCTTGAGGCGGATGCGGGACTGATCGTCGGGTCGGATGCCAAGGCGTTCAAGGCATTCTTTGCCGCGATTGCCCAGCACCGGGTCTGGGATCGTGAGCCTAAGGCCAAGGCGATTCCGGCTTAAGTCTTTGGTTGTTTGTTAGATCGTCATCGGGGGCAAGCCCCCTCCCACATTTTGAGCTGTGAATACATTCAAAGTGCGGGAGGGGCTTGCCGCCGATGGTTTTATTCCGCCTTGCGCGGAATAAGCACAACCTGCGCCGGAATCTTCTTCAGAATCTGCCGGTGAATCTTCAGGTCATACCCCGAATCAATTCGCTTCACCCGTTTGGTCAGCAACGTGGCCAGCCACGGGTAATCCTCTGTGCGCGGCGCCTGGATGCTCACATCGCATTGGTAATTCACCACGTCGGTGGCAATTGCATCCAGCTGATGGCGCAGTTCTTCGATGTTGGTGAGGTTCAACGCCACGGTGGTGCTGGGCGCCGTGGGGTCGATGACCTTGGCGGCGGGCTTGGCCTCGGCGGCTTTCAGGTCGGCTTCGGCTTTGTCCAGTTCGGCCTTGCGCGCATGGCTGATGGCGCTGTTGACGCCACCGGTCAGCGCGGGTGCCTTGGGCATCAGGGCGCGGGCACGGCTCAGGGCGGTCGCCGCAGCGTTTACGTCGCCCTTTTGCAGCACGATCTGGCTGCGTTGCAAGTAGGCTTCAGCCAACTGCCGCTGGTAGGTTTCCAGCGCCGGGTCGTTGGGCGACTGGGCTTGCAGCGCCGCTAGCTGGTCTTCTGCGGTGGCCAGTTCGCTGCTGGCCAGGTTTTGTTCCAGCTGTGCGATGGCCGCAGCGCGTGCGTCCGGGGCCTCTGGGACGGCGGGCGGTGTGCTTTGACAGGCGCCCAGCAGCAGGGAAAATGCGGCAAGGAGCAGATAACGGGAGGTGAACGGCTTCATTCCTGCGACTCTCTATTTGCGCAAAAAGCGAGCAAGTCTACACCCCTCGACGGGGCAGGACAAAACTCAGCAGAAACAGGGCGGCGGCCGTGACCACAATCGACGGCCCGGCCGGCGTGTCCTTGAACCAGGACAACGCCAGGCCCCCGCACACAGCGAGCATCCCCAGCAGGCTGGCGCCCACCGCCATCTGCTCCGGTGAGCGGGCGTGGCGCTGGGCAGCGGCCGCGGGAATGATCAGCAGCGACGTGATCAACAATACGCCGACAATCTTCATCGCGACAGCGATCACCACGGCGATCAATAACATCAGGGCCATGCGCAGGGCCGGCACGGGCAAGCCCTCTACCGTGGCCAGCTCTTCGTGCACGGTAATCGCCAGCAGCGGGCGCCACAGCGCGACCAGCAGCGCCAGTACGGCCGCGCTGCCGCCGAGGATCCACGCAAGGTCGCCGGGGCTGATCGCCAGCAGGTCGCCGAACAGGTAGGCCATCAAGTCGATGCGCACTTCATGCATGAAGCTCAGCACCACCAGGCCCAGGGACAGGGTGCTGGGTGCCAGGATGCCCAATAGGGTGTCGGAGGCCAGGGGCTGGCGCTGTTGCAGGGTCACCAGCAGTACCGCTAATAACAGGCAGCCAACGGTCACGGCGATGGTCGGGCTCACATCCAACAGAAAGCCCAGGGCCACGCCCAGCAGCGCGGCGTGCGACAGGGTGTCGCCAAAATAGGCCATGCGCCGCCAGACCACGAACGAGCCCAACGGGCCCGCCACCAACGCCAAAGCCAAGCCTGCCAGCAGGGCGTAGAGCAGAAAATCAGCCATGCTTGCAGCTATCTCCATGAACGTGGGTATGAGGGGCGGCGGGGTCATCGACGACGGCGCCATGCAGGTCGTGGGCGTGGTCGTGATGGTGGTGGTAGATCGCCAGGCTCTGGGCGTTCTTGCCGAACAGCTCGACGAACGCCGGGTCGCCGCTGACCTGTTCCGGATGGCCCGAGCAGCACACGTGGCGGTTGAGGCACACCACCTGGTCGGTGGTGCTCATCACCAGGTGCAAATCGTGGGACACCATCAATACGCCGCAGCCATGGCGGTCGCGCAGACGGGTAATCAAGCTGTACAGCTCCGCCTGGCCGGCGACGTCGACGCCCTGCACGGGCTCATCCAGCACCAGCAGTTCCGGCTCGCGCAACAGGGCGCGGGCCAGCAGCACGCGCTGCATTTCGCCGCCGGAAATGCTTTGCACCGGGCTGTCGATCACCTGTTCGGCGCCGACTTCCCTGAGCGCCGCCTGGGCGCGGGCACGGTCTACGCCGGGTACCAGGCGCAGGAAGCGCAGGACTGACAACGGCAAGGTTGGATCGACATGCAGCTTCTGCGGCATGTAGCCGACGCGCAGCTTGGGCTTGCGCCACACACTGCCGGTGTCGGGCTTGAGCAGGCCCAGCACGGCACGCACCAGGGTGGTCTTGCCGGCGCCGTTGGGGCCGATCAGGGTAACGATCTGCCCCGGCTCCACGCTCAGTGCGATGTTATCCAGCACGTTTTGCCCGGCGAACGTGACCCCGACCTGCTCCAGGCGGATTAACGCGTTGCTCATCAAGCCCCCTGGCAGCCCGAGCACAGGCCGACCACTTCGACCGTTTGCCCTTCGACCCGGAAGCCGACCTCGGCAGAACTCTTGATGATGGCGTCGCTGATGCTTTTTTGTTCAAGCTCGATGGCGGCGTGGCACTCGCGGCAGATCAGGAACTGGCCCTGGTGCGCGTGTTCCGGGTGGCTGCAGCCGACGAAGGCGTTAAGCGAGGCGATGCGGTGCACCAGGCCGTTTTCCAGCAGGAAGTCCAGTGCGCGGTACACGGTGGGCGGCGCGGCGCGGCGGCCGTCCTGCTCGCTGAGCACGCCGAGAATGTCGTAGGCGCCCAGCGGCTTGTGGCTCTGCCACACCAATTCCAGCACGCGGCGGCGCAGTGCGGTCAGGCGCAGACCCTTCTGTGTGCACAGGGTGTCGGCTTCCGACAGCGCGGTATGCACGCAGTGAGAGTGGTCGTGGGGACGGCTGGCAAGCGGTGTTTTAGGCATGAGCGGCGACAGATATTTGATAGAGACGTTATTATGTTACCCGTTCCTACGCCATTGAGTGGTCATCGTGTCCCGACTTTTTCCCGTTTTTGTCGTATTTGTCACCAGTTTGTTCATGGCTGGCGCCGCTCAGGCCGAGGTCAAGGTGTTGACCAGCATCAAGCCGTTGCAGTTGATTGCTGCGGCGGTGCAGGACGGCGTGGCGGTTCCGGAGGTGTTGTTGCCACCGGGCGCGTCGCCGCATAACTATGCGTTGCGACCATCCGACGTACGGCGTGTGCAGTCGGTGGACCTGCTGTACTGGATCGGCCCGGACATGGAGAGTTTCCTGCCGCGCGTGTTGAAAGGTCGTACGGCAACAACGGTAGCAGTGCAGGACCTGCCGGGCATGAAGCTGCGCCGTTTTGCCGAAGATAGCCACTCCCACGCCGATGAAGCCGACGAACATGACCACGATCACCGCCCAGGCAGCCTGGACGCGCACTTGTGGCTGTCCACGATCAACGCACGGGTTATTGCTGCACGCATGGCCACTGACCTGGCTGCTGCCGATCCGGCTAATGCCTCGCGTTACCAGAGCAACGTGAAGGCCTTCGACGAGCGCCTGGATGCCCTGGATGCTCGCCTGAAAGCCCGTCTTGCGCCGATCGATGGCAAGCCCTACTTCGTGTTCCATGAAGCCTTCGATTACTTCGAAGACGCTTATGGGCTCAAGCATGCCGGCGTGTTCAGCGTGGCCGCTGAAGTCCAGCCTGGCGCCCAGCATGTCGCGGCGATGCGTACCCGTTTGCAGGAAGTGGGCAAGACGTGCGTGTTCAGTGAACCGCCGTTGCGTCCGCGCCTGGCTGAAACGCTGGTGGCCGGGTTGCCGGTGAAGTTGGCAGAGTTGGATGCGCTGGGGGGTTATACCCCGGCTACCGCTCAAGGCTACGAGCAAGTGCTGGATAAGTTGGGCAACGACTTGGCGGGTTGCCTGGAATCGCTCTGACAGCAAACGACGACCAAATGTGGGAGGGGGCAAGCCTCCTCCCACACTTTTTGATCTCACAGGCTTTTAGAGGGCAAATGGCAGTTGCACGGTGACCCGCTGACGCTGCATCAGTCGATGCTCGAACTCCGCCGGGTCGTGGATCAGCACATCCTGTCCCGCAAAGGATTCAGCCGCGATCAGGCGTGACAGCCAGAATCGCACACAGGCCACGCGCAACATCGTCGGCCACAGCTCGGCTTCCTTCGCGGTAAACGGCCGCAGCCCTGCATACGCTCCCAGCAAGGCCCTGGCGCGTTGCCCATCAAGCACGCCATCGGCGTCCGAGCACCAGTCATTCAGGGCGATCGCCACGTCGTACAGCATCGGGCCGGAGCAAGCGTTGTAGAAGTCGATCAGGCCGGTGAGGTGCGTGCCTTCGAACATCGCGTTGTCGCGGAACAGGTCGGCGTGCACGTTGGCGCGTGGCAGGGCGAGGATCTCGGCCTTGTGCGCTGCGATCTCGGTCAGAGCATCCTGCAACAGGCGTTGCTGTGCGGCGTTCAGGTGCGAAATCAGTTGCGCGCCTTCACTGAGCATCCAGTCCAGGCCGCGATCGGTCTTGCGCTCGAGGACTCTCTCGCCCTGCGTCGCCAGGTGCAGATGGCCCAGCAGGTCACCGACCTGGGCGCAGTGCTGGGCGTTGGCGTCCTTGATGTGCTTGCCGGCCAGGCGCGGTTGCAGCAGTGCCGGTTTGCCTTTGAGTTCGCGCAAGGCCACGCCGTCGGTGGTGCGCAGGGCGTAGGGCACCGGCAGGTCGGCGTCGTGGAGTACGTCGAGCAGTTCGATGAAGAACGGCATTTGCGCAACCGGGCCACGCTCGACCAGGGTCAGGACAAACTCACCCTGCTCCAGGCTGATAAAGAAATTGGTGTTTTCGCTACCGGCGGCAATCCCCTGGAAGTCGATCAGGCGGCCGAGGCCGTAAGGGGCGAGAAAGGTTTCCAGCTCGGGCCGAGCCAGGGGGGTGAACACAGACATGGTTAAAACTGCCAGTACGGGCGCCGCGGTGCGCGGCGCCAATTGAAGTTAAGAAATCATTTCCATTCGAAGATCTTCCATGACGGGATCAGCATATCCGGCTGGTCAGAACGGATGAAGTTCGCATCGGTTCCGTCCGCGCGCACCAGGAAATAAGGAGGTGCGCCCTTCGGGATGACCTTGATTGCGTAAAGGAAACCGTTCTGGCGGTACTCCTGAATGGTCTTGTCGCCTTCCGTGCGAATGGTCACTTCCGGATCGCCCCCAGGCGCATCGTCTGCCGCCACGGCAGCCATCGGAGCGAGTGCAATCAAGCCAGTCAACAGCAGGCGATTGAATGTACGCATGATAACCTTGTCCCTTTGTCGTCATTGGTCCGGCTATTCTAGCGCCTGACCCGCCGAAAAGGTTGATTCTGCTCATGAGCCAAGCACCCCTCGTCCTGGTGGACGGTTCTTCGTATCTGTACCGTGCCTTCCACGCATTGCCACCGCTGACCACTTCCAAAGGCCTGCCCACCGGCGCGGTCAAGGGCGTGTTGAACATGCTCAAGAGCCTGCGCAAGCAGTACCCGGACAGCCCGTTCGCGGTGGTGTTCGACGCCAAGGGTGGGACCTTTCGCGATGACATGTACGCCGAATACAAGGCCAACCGCCCGAGCATGCCCGATGACATGCGCGTGCAAATCGAGCCGTTGCACCAGAGCGTGATCGCGCTGGGCTTCCCGTTGCTGTGCGTCGAAGGCGTCGAGGCCGACGATGTGATCGGCACCCTGGCGCGCAGCAGTGCGGCGGCTGCCCGCCCCGTGGTGATCTCCACCGGTGACAAGGACATGGCGCAACTGGTCGACGGGCACATTACCTTGGTCAACACCATGACCGGTAGCGCGATGGACATCGAGGGCGTGAAGGAGAAATTCGGTGTCGCTCCCGAGCAGATCATCGACTATCTGGCGCTGATGGGCGATTCGTCCGACAACATTCCGGGTGTTCCGGGTATCGGTCCGAAGACCGCTTCCGGCTTGCTGGTCGGCGTGAACGGCGGCATCAAAGAGCTTTATGAGCAGTTGGATATTGTGCCGACCTTGCCTATCCGAGGTGCCAAGACGTTGCCGGCCAAGCTGGAAGAACATCGGGAGAGTGCTTTTCTTTCCTACCAGTTGGCGACGATCAAGTGCGATGTACCGTTGGATATCGGTCTGGATGATTTGCACCTGATCGAGCCGGATCGCGAGAAGCTGCTGGAGTTGTACACGCTGCTGGAGTTCAAGAGCTGGATTGATGAGGTCCAGCGCGATGCCAAACGCGTGGAACTCAAGGCTGCGCCGGTTGCCGAGCAAGCCGTCGAGGCAGTAGCGCCGGCAGAGGCCACCTACACCACCATCCTCGATCAGGCGACGTTCGACCTTTGGCTGAAGAAGCTCAACGACGCGAAGTTGTTTGCCTTCGACACCGAAACCACCGGTATCGATGCCCAGCAGGCGCAGCTGGTCGGCGTCTCCTTCGCCGTGCAGCCCCATGAAGCGGCCTACATCCCGTTGACCCATTCCTACATCGGCGCGCCGGAGCAGTTGGACCGCGACACCGTGCTGCTGGCCCTGAAACCGCTGCTGGAAGACCCGACCAAGCTCAAAGTCGGCCAGCACGCCAAGTTCGATATGAACATCCTGGCCAACTGCGCTATCGGCGGCGACCCGGCGCAGGGCATTACCGTGCGTGGCATTGCGTTCGACACCATGCTTGAGTCCTATGTGCTGAACTCCACGGCAACCCGTCACGACATGGACAGCCTGGCCAAGAAGTACCTGGACTACGACACTGTTGCTTTCCAGGACATCGCCGGCAAGGGCGCCAAGCAGCTGACCTTCGATCAGATCGCCCTGGAGCAGGCCGGCCCTTATGCGGCGGAAGATGCCGATGTGACCCTGCGTCTGCACCAGGCGCTGTTTGCACAATTGTCCGCCATCCCGAGCCTGGCGAGCGTGCTCACGGATATCGAGATTCCATTGGTGCCCGTGCTGGCCCGTATCGAGCGCCAGGGTGCACTGGTGGACAAGGACCTGCTGGGTGTCCAGAGCATCGAGCTGGGCAACAAGATGATCGAACTGGAGCGCCAGGCCTTCGAGATCGCCGGCGAGGCATTCAACCTGGGCTCGCCCAAGCAGCTCGGCGCGATTCTTTATGAAAAACTCGGCCTGCCGGTGCTGAAGAAAACCGGCAAGGGCCAGGCGTCGACGGCCGAAGAAGTGCTGGCCAAGCTGGCTGAGGATGACTATCCGCTGCCCAAGGTGCTGATGCAGTACCGCAGCATGAGCAAGCTGAAAAGCACCTACACCGATCGCCTGCCGGAACAGATCAACCCGCGTACCGGACGTATCCACACCTCCTATCACCAGGCGGTGGCGGCGACCGGGCGCTTGTCTTCCAGTGATCCGAACCTGCAGAACATCCCGGTGCGTACCGCCGAAGGACGGCGGATTCGCCAGGCGTTTGTTGCACCCAAGGGCTACAAGCTGCTGGCGGCGGACTATTCGCAGATCGAGCTGCGGATCATGGCGCACCTGTCCAAGGACGAGGGCTTGATGAACGCCTTCCGTCACAACCTGGATGTGCACACCGCCACGGCGGCCGAGGTGTTCAAGGTTGAGCTGGGCGAGGTCACCTCCGACCAGCGCCGCAGTGCCAAGGCGATCAACTTTGGTCTGATCTACGGCATGGGCGCGCAGAAGCTGGGCAAGGACATCGGCGTCGATACCAAGACGGCCAAGGCCTACATCGATGTGTATTTCGCCCGTTATCCCGGGGTTCGCGAGTACATGGAGCGCACCCGCGCCCAGGCGGCAGATCAAGGCTACGTGGAAACCTTCTTCGGCCGTCGCCTGTACTTGCCCGACATCAACTCCAACAAGCCCCAGGAGCGCGCGGCCGCTGAACGCACCGCGATCAACGCGCCGATGCAGGGCACGGCGGCCGACATCATCAAGAAAGCCATGGTGTTGGTGGACAACTGGCTGACCGATTCGGGCCTGGATGCCAAGGTGATCCTGCAGGTGCACGATGAATTGGTACTGGAAGTGCGTGAGGATCAGGTGGCGCAGGTCAGCGAAAAGATTCGCGAGCATATGAGTGCGGCCGCGAAGCTGGACGTGCCGCTGCTCGTGGAAGTGGGCGTCGGCAATAACTGGGATGAAGCGCACTGACGCGCGGGCGCTGCCACCGCGTTGTGTGGTGGCAGAGTGCTTTAGTGCGGAAATCGCCGTTGGTTATTTCAAATAGTTTTTCTGACTTGCCGGAACTTAACCCGTGAACTGCTACTCAGAGTTACTGAATGGGTGGTGAAGCCCTTCAATGCTCCTATGTTGTGTTAAGTGTTGGCAGATATCTGGACCCCGCCCTAGCGGTCCGGAACTTGAACCCCGAACTTCCCCTCCCCATACGAAGTCCGGGGTTTTTTTTGCCCGCAGAAAAGTTATTCCGCGAGTTCCGCGCCTTTGTCCGCCAATTCCATCCAACCGGCCAGCACGGTGTAAGCCTCTTCCAGGCCCATGCGCTTTGGTGCAGAGAACAGCTGGATCGTGATCGCGTCGCCCCAGCCCTTACGGATTTCGGACTGCACTTTGAGCAAGGTGTTCTTGGCCGCGCCGTAGGTCAGCTTGTCTGCCTTGGTCAGCAGGATATGCATCGGCATGCCGCTGGCGACCGCCCAATCGAGCATCAACAGGTCGAAATCGGTCATCGGATGGCGGATGTCCATCATCAGAATCAAGCCTTTCAAACTCTCCCGGCCACCCAGGTAAGCCTCCAGGTGACGCTGCCAGTGCAACTTCAGCGGGATAGGTACTTTTGCATAACCGTAACCCGGCAGGTCGACCAGACGCCGATCATCGTCTAGCTTGAAGAAATTGAGGAGTTGCGTGCGGCCCGGGGTTTTCGAGGTGCGCGCCAGGCTCGCGTGAGTCAGGGTGTTCAGCGCGCTGGACTTGCCGGCGTTGGAACGACCGGCAAAGGCGACTTCAAAGCCTTCGTCATCGGGGCATTGGTCAACTTTGGCGGCGCTGAGCATGAACGTGGACTGTTGGCACAGGCCGAGGATGGGATTCTTGAGTTGCATGAGATTTCCGATGTGGGCGGTGCCGAGAAAGGGTGCGGCAAGCGGTGTCGTTTCCGTTTCAGTAGCGCCAGTATATAATGCCGCAGATTTTGTGTGTGCTTTGTCCCAGCGAAGGATGAAGTTCACGGGAGCGATAGACCTTTATTGCGCATTAGAACGCAGAACGCTCTCAAACCCTGAAATGGTCGACGTATGACCAAGTGGTTGCTCGCTATCGGTGCCCTGGTCCCGCTTTACGGCGCTCAGGCTACACAGGATCCGGAAGCGGTGTACAACCGAGTTTGCGTGGCTTGCCATGCCGGCCAGTTGCCCAGCGCCCCCAGACGGGGTGACCAGGCAGCCTGGGCGCCAAGACTGGCGCAGGGCATGGACACGCTGGTGCTACACGTGACCCAGGGTTTCAAGGCAATGCCGCCGCGTGGTTTGTGCATGGACTGCAGTACTGAGGATTACCAGGCCATCATTGAATTGATGGTGAGTAAACCCGGTAGATAACTCTTAAACCCCTTAGCCGTAGTTGGATTAGCTGATGAACAAACTGATCGTGAGTCTGCTGTTGACCTTGGGCATCACCGGTGTTGCCCATGCTGCAGGCGACGCTACAGCGGGCCAGGCGAAAGCCGCCGTATGTGGTGCTTGCCATGGACCGGATGGTAACAGCCCGGCACCGAACTTCCCCAAACTGGCCGGCCAGGGCGAGCGTTACCTGACCAAGCAGATGCAGGATATCAAGTCCGGCAAGCGCACGGTCCTGGAAATGACCGGCTTGTTGACCAACCTCAGCGATCAGGACCTGGCAGACATCGCGGCGTATTTTGCCAGCCAGAAAGGCAGTGTGGGAGCTGCTGATCCGAAACTGGTGGCCCGCGGCGAGAAACTGTTCCGCGGTGGCGACCTGGATAAAGGCCTGCCGGCCTGCACCGGTTGCCATTCGCCCAATGGCGCGGGCATTGCCGCCGCCGGCTTCCCGCACTTGAGTGGCCAGCACGCCACCTACATTGCCAAACAGCTGACCGATTTCCGTAAGGAAGAGGCCGGGCGCACCAACGATGGCGACGCGGCGATCATGCGCACCATCGCCCGCAAGCTGAGTGACGAGGACATTGCGGCGGTCTCCAGCTACATCCAGGGCCTGCACTGAGGTGCACGCAACGTTAACACTCGATTAATCCCGCGATGCAAGCATAAAAAGGGTGGCCCAGGCCGCCCTTTTTTGTGGCCGGTGCCGTTACACTAACGAACTCATGCCCGCGCGGACCTGTCACAACAAAGGTCGCGTGAGGCGACTTTATTTGTCCAGGAGTAAAGCATGCGTAATCTGATCCTCAGCGCCGCTCTCGTCACTGCCAGCCTCTTCGGCATGACCGCACAAGCCGCCGACGTGCCGCTTGAAGCCGGTAAGACCTACGTTGAATTGGCCAATCCGGTTCCGGTTTCCGAACCCGGCAAGATCGAAGTGGTGGAGTTGTTCTGGTACGGCTGCCCGCATTGCTACGCTTTTGAACCGACCATCAACCCATGGGTTGAAAAACTGCCCAAGGACGTGAACTTCAAGCGCATTCCAGCCATGTTCGGCGGCCCATGGGATGCCCACGGCCAACTGTTCCTGACCCTGGAAGCCATGGGTGTCGAGCACAAAGTCCACAACGCGGTATTCGACGCGATCCAGAAGCAAGGCAAGCGCCTGACCAAGCCGGACGAAATGGCTGACTTCGTGGCCACCCAAGGTGTCGACAAGGACAAGTTCCTGGCCACCTTCAACTCCTTCGCTATCCAGGGCCAGATCAAGCAGGCCAAGGAGCTGGCGCAGAAGTATGGCGTGCAAGGCGTACCGACCATGATCGTCAACGGCAAATACCGTTTCGACCTGGGCACTTCCGGTGGTCCTGAGCAGACCCTCAATGTTGCCGACCAACTGATCGCCAAAGAGCGCGCAGCCAAGTAAGGGGCCCGTCATGCGCCGCTGGGGTACCGAACGTGTGGTTGGCCTGCATGATCCGCAGGTCAATGAACATCACCTGGAGTCCACGGGCCTGCCGGCAGACAGCCGCATGCGCCTGCTCAGCTTCAATATCCAGGTAGGCATCAGTACCGAGAAGTACCGGCACTACCTCACCCGTGGCTGGCAGCACCTGCTGCCCCATAACGGACGTGCTGGCAACCTGCAAAAGATCGGCAACCTGCTGAACGACTTCGACCTTGTCGCCCTGCAGGAAGCTGATGGCGGCAGCATGCGCTCCGGCTATATAAACCAGGTGGAACACTTGGCCCAGCTGGGTGCCTTCCCCTATTGGTATCAGCAGCTCAACCGTAACCTCGGGCGCCTGGCGCAGCACAGCAATGGTGTGCTCAGTCGCTTGAAGCCCTCAGTCATCGAAGATCACCCGTTACCCGGACCCAAGGGGCGGGGTGCGATCCTCGTGCGCTTTGGCGAAGGCCCGGAGGCCTTGGTGGTCGTGATGATGCACCTGGCACTGGGCGCCCGCACTCGCACGATGCAACTGGCTTACATCCGCGAGCTTATTGGCAATTACAAACACCAGGTGCTGATGGGGGACATGAATACCCACGCCAGCGACCTGTTGCAGAATTCTCCGTTGCGCGACCTCGGCCTACTGGCGCCGCAAGCCGAAGCCACGTTTCCCAGTTGGCGCCCGCAACGCTGCCTTGACCATATCCTGCTCAGTCCTACCCTCACACTCGAGAGTGTGCAGGTGCTGGCGCAGCCCATCTCCGATCACCTGCCGGTCGCGGTAGAGATTCGTCTGCCGGGTTCGCTCACGGCTGATGCATTACCCGCGTTGAGCCCTGGCCCCCGCGGACCCCTTGCATGAGCGACGACGCCCAGCGCTGGAAAGAGAAATACCTCAAGAGCATCGAGCAACAGGAAAAACTCGAACGCCGCTGGGCTGCCCGCCTCGACCTGCTGCGCCGTGGACTGGTGCGCAGCACGCTGGCGGCTGAGGGCACTGACCGCGCCGTCGACCAATGCATGAAGGAAATGCGCGACGTCGTCCGTACCGATGATATGGACGCCGCCCTCGCCGCCTTGCTGCCGCGCCTGGAAAAAGCCGTGCTGGATTCGGAGCAGCGCCGCGAAACCCGGGTCGACCAGATCAGCACCGCGCTGACTTCCCTGGTCACGCAACTACAGAAACTTCCATTGCCCCGTGAGGTGGCCCGGCCGCTGAAGACGTTCGCCAAGCAGTTGGACGGCCGCGTCGGCCAGGCGCGAGAGATCCCGCTGTTGCTCAGCGAGTTGAGCGGCCTGCAGGGCCAGGCACTGAACAACCTGGAGCCGGACGGCGAAACCGCGCGACCAGGCCCTGGGCTTTTGCAGCGCCTGTTCGGCGCCAAGGACGTTGCGAACGAAGCGGTGGCGGACGAATCGACCCCCCGACCGGCCCCGCAGCCTGCGGCGACCAAGCCAGTCGCTGTCGAGCCACAGCCGTCCGAGCAATCCGAGGAGCTGACGCAAGCGTTGCGTGCCTTTGCGCCGCAGCCTCAAGAAACCGCCGCTCCGGTCATCGAGCCCGTAGCCCCCGCCCAGGAGGCCGAGCCCTCCAGCGAAACCTTCGTCTATGAAACCCCGCCTCGAGCCGACGCTATTGAAACACCCGGAGCGCGTGTCGAGCCCAAGCCTCAAGACGAAGAACCCGCACCGGAAAGCGCCCTCGCAGCCTTAATCGAAACGCCTGAAGTTCAGGTCGAGACCCCGGATGAGACCACCATTGGCAGCTTGTCGCTTCCACCGGTGCTAGAAGAGCTTGATCCTGACGAATTGCAAGCGGATGGAGCCTATGCCCTGCCCGACTCGCCAGAACCGTCCTACAGCTCCGTGGCCAAGCACATCGAAGACACTCTGCTCGGCCTGCTCGAAGAACTCTCGTTGCCCGAACGTCACCGACCCCAGGCCGAAGCCATGCGCGAGCGCCTGGCCCATGGTTTGAACTGGTACGAACTGCTGCCGATCCTCGACGATCTGGCAGTCTTGATGCTGGCGATCACCGACAGCGGCCAGCATGAGTTCGAGGCTTACCTCAAGCAGCTCAACGAACGGCTCGAGGCGTTTCAGGGTCACTTGCAAGTCGCCAGCGAGGGGCATGCCGACAGCCGCTCCGCCGCCCGTGAGCTGGACACACAGATCCGCGAACAGGTCGATGGCCTGCAAAGCAGCGTGCAGGAAGCTGCCGACCTGGACAGCCTCAAGCACGTGTTGGAAAGCCACCTTGAGGGCCTGCTCGGTACCATGGATGAGCATCAGCAGCAGCGCGACCTGCGCGAGCAGGAGACGGCGGCACGCCTCAAAGGTCTGGCTGAGCGGGTTGCCAACATGGAGCAGGAAGCCCAGGGCTATCGCGAGCACCTGGAGGTGCAGCGCCAGAAGGCGTTGATCGATCCGCTCACGGGCCTGCCCAATCGTGCCGCCTGGAGCGAGCGCCTCGATTATGAGGTAAACACCTGGCACCAGCACGGCAACAACCTGTCGTTGGCGATGCTGGACCTGGATCACTTCAAGCGTATCAACGATGGCTACGGCCACCTCGCCGGCGACAAGGTGCTGAAGATCATCGCCAACGTGCTGCGCAAGCGCCTGCGCCCGACCGACTTTATCGCGCGCTTTGGTGGTGAAGAGTTTGTCTTGCTGATGCCCGACTCATCCCTGGTGGATGCCCTGGCCGTGGGCGAGGTGTTGCGTGCGGCGATTGAAGCGTGCCCGTTTCACTTCAAGGGCGAGCCGGTGACGATCACCGTGTCCATGGGCGTGGCGCAGTTCCAGCCGGGAGAGCGCAGTGATCTTGCGCTCAAGCGTGCCGATGAAGCGTTGTATCGGGCCAAGGCCGCGGGGCGCAACCAGGTACAGGCTGCCTGAAAAATGTTCCATTTTGTGATTTGACCGCTGGCTTGCGATCGGTACGTTACACTGTTGCATTATCGTCTTCTGCGTAACGTCTACCGCCATGAAATCCTTGTACTTCGCTTTTGTGTTCCTTGTGCTCGCAGGCTGTGCCAGCGGCCCTCGCCTAAACACCAACCACCCCTCGGTGAACCACGACAACCGCGTGCAGTTCGTAGTCGTGCATTACACCTCGACCAACCTTGAACGTTCCCTGGCATTGCTCACCCATGGTCAGGTCAGCAGCCATTACCTGATCGGCGACGACGCCTCGGCCACGATCTACAAGCTGGTGGACGAGAGCCAGCGCGCCTGGCACGCGGGGGAAAGCGAGTGGATGGGCCGCACCTGGCTCAACTCCAGCTCCATTGGCATCGAGATCGTGAACCCAGGCTACAAGGACACACCTACGGGCCGCTTGTGGTACCCCTACTCAGAGGCGCAGGTGAAGTCCCTGGTGGTGTTGCTCAAGGACATCAGCAAGCGCAACGGTATCGACCCCAAGAATATTATTGGTCACAGCGATATCGCGCCGTTGCGCAAGCTCGACCCAGGCCCGCTGTTCCCCTGGAAGCGGCTGGCCGCCGAAGGGTTGGGCGTTTGGCCGGATGCGCAGGCCGTTGCGCGCTTTCAGGTGCAATACGCCGCCGAGCTGCCAAGCATCACCTGGTTCCAGGAAGAGCTGGCCCGCCTGGGCTACCAGACGCCCCAGACCGGCGAGTTGGATGTCGCCACGCGCCATGTGATCGCGGCGTTCCAGATGCATTTCCGGCCGTCGCTGTTCGATGGCACGCCGGATGCAGAAAGTGCAGCCATTCTGCGTACGTTGAACCGAAGCTAGAGCGGCAGCGCCATATAGAACTGAGTGCCCTGCCCCGGTCGCGAGTACACGCCCATGCGGCCACCGTGCAATTGCACGATTTCCTTGCACAGCGCCAGCCCCAGGCCGGCGCCGCCTTTCTTGCGGCCCACCTGGACAAAGGGTTCGAAGATCCGCCCCTGCTGCCCGTAGGCGATGCCCTCGCCGTTATCCTCGACGCTGACGATCACCCGCTCGCCATGGCGCCGTGCCTGCAGGCGTATCTGCCCGCCCGCGGGAGTGTGGCGCAGCGCGTTGCCCAGTAGATTGTCGAGCACCCGCTCCAGTTGGACCTGGTCTGCATACAGCCGAGGCAGGTCGGATTGGGCTTCCACCAGCAGTTCGATATCTTGCGCGTTGGCGGGCTCGGCGAAGCGTGCGCGAGCGTGTTCGAGCAGATCGGTGACGTCGCACGGCCCCAGCGTGAGTTTTTGCAGGCCGTTCTGGTAGCGTGAGAAGTTGAGCAGGTCGTTGATCAACTGCATCAGGCGCTGCATCTCTTCATTGACGGTATCCAGCAAGTCCGCTTCACGGGACTCCGCCGGGAACTTCGCACGTTCGCGGAAGAGTCCGAAGGCCATATGCATGCCGGTCACCGGCGTACGCAGTTCATGGGAAGCGCGCAGTACGAACTCGCTGCGCACCCGCTCGAAGGCGCGTTGTTCAGTCACGTCATGCAGCACCATCACTGCGCCGAGAATATGTCCCTGGGTATGGCTGACCGGGGTCAGGCTGTAGGTCAGCAGGCGCAGTTCGCCCTCGACCTCCACTTCCAGATCGTCCGGCGCCCGCTCCAGGTTGCCGCCGCGCAGCACCAGGTGCAGTTGCTCATCCAGCTCCGGACGCGACAAGGCTTCGCCCAGGCCTTGGCCGAGGCGCTCCTCGTCCCAGCCCAGTTGGCGCTGGGCCACGGGGTTGAGATGCTCCAGGCGGCCTTGGCGGTCAATCATCAGCAAGCCATCGTCGATGCTGTCGAGCACAGCCTGCAAGCGCTGTTGGCCGGCCAGCAGTTCATCCACATTGGTCGCCTGATGCTGGCGCAGAGCTTCGGCCATGATGCCGAAGCGGCGGGTCAGCTGGTTCATTTCTGCTGCCGAGGAGATTGGCAGCGTCACCTCGAAATCCCCTTGTCCGATCTTGTCTGCCGCTTTGGCCAGCGCTTCGATCGGTCCGCCAAAACGCCGGGCGATGCCATGGGCTGTCACAAACCCGATGATCAGCACGGCAAGTCCCACCAACCCCAGTAATCCGGCGACCAATAACGCGCGTTCGCGGGACTTGTGCTCGCTGTTGCTGATGTTTTCCAAAGCCTGCTTGTGTTCGTCGATCAGGCCATTGCGCAGCGCGTTGAAGGTGTCGGTGAGTTTGTCCTTGGCGCCGGGCGGCGGCGTCGGTTGCTGGGATTCATCAAAGGCCTCCAGCAGCGCCTGATATTGGCCTCGGGCCTGACTGAATCCCGTCCCGCGACCGTCGCGCTGTTCATGGGCAATGCCTTGATCCAGCAGGTCGAAGTAGCGCCGTTCCGAGGATTGCAGCGCCTCGGGGTCCGGCCGGTCTTCCAGCATCATGATCAATTGATCGCCCAGGCTCTGGCGTAGCTTGAGGCCCAGGTCCAGGGTGACGAAGTTGCTGCGAATCAGGGACTCCTGGGTCTTGGCCATTTGCATGACACTCACCAGGCCCAGGATCAAACCCAGCAGGGCAACGGTAATCAGCGCTGAGATGCTCAGGAATAATCGAGTGCGCAACTTCATCGCTAACTTCATAGAGTACAGCTCACAGGTTGTACTGTTTGCGTTTGCGGTACAGGGTCGACGCGTCGATGCCGAGGGTGCGGGCCGCCTGGTCCAGGGTATCGCTGGTGGCAAGCACTGCGCCGATGTGGGCTTTCTCCAACTGGTCCAGACTGAGTGCCGCGCCAATGCGTGGAGCATTGTTGCTAGGTTGTTCGGCCATGCCCAGGTGGCTGATTTCCACCTTCTCCTGCGGGCAAATGATGCTGGCGCGCTCCACCACGTTGCGCAGTTCGCGAATGTTGCCCGGCCAGCGGTAGTTGAGCAGCGCTTCGCGCGCTTCATCGCTGAAACCGCGTGCTGGTCGGGCATATTCCTTGACGAAGCGCGCCAGGAACCGGTCGGCCAGGGTCAGGATGTCTTCACTGCGCTCGCGCAACGGTGGCAGATGCAAGGTGATTACATTGAGGCGGTACAGCAAGTCTTCACGGAAGCGGCCGTCACGCACCATGTCTTCCAGGTTCAGGTTGGTGGCGGCGAGGATGCGCACATCGGCACGGCGGGTGACAGGGTCGCCCACGCGCTCGTACTCCTTGTCCTGGATAAACCGCAGTAACTTGGGTTGCAAGGTGAGGGGAAAGTCGCCGATCTCGTCGAGAAACAGCGTGCCGCCGTCCGCTTGGTTGACGCGGCCCAGGGTGCTTTCACTGGCGCCGGTAAACGCCCCTCGGCTATGGCCGAACAGCTCGCTTTCCATCAGCTCTGCCGTCAAAGAAGGGCAGTTGATGGTCACGCAGGATTTCTTCGAACGCTTGCTCCAGCCGTGAATCGCGCGGGCCAGTTCGCCTTTACCCGTGCCGGACTCGCCAAGGATCAGGATGTTCGCATCTGTCCCAGCCACCTGGCGCGCCGTTTCCAGCACCACCATCATTGACGGGCTGTGAGAGTCGAGGCCGTCTTTCGGCTGGCGCACTTCGCCCTCCAGGGCTTCGAGCCGAGCAGACAGTTGGCGCACTTCCAACTGCTTGGCGGTGGCCAGGCGCAGTTGATCGGGGCTGCAGGGTTTTACCAGGTAGTCAGCGGCGCCGGCCTGGATAGCATCGACGGCGGTATCGACTGCCGAATGGGCGGTGACAATCACCACGCGCATCCAGGGCGCCTGGATTCGCATCTGGGCCAGCACATCCAGGCCATTGTCTTCGCCCAGGCGCAAGTCCAGGAAGCACAGGTCGAATACCTGGCGTTGCATCAAGGCGTCGGCCTGGGCCGCGCTGTTCGCAGTGGCGACGGTGTAGCCTTCATCTTCCAGGCAATAACGGAAGGTGCGGAGGATCGCGGACTCATCGTCCACTAAAAGAATGCGGCCTTGAAGTTCCTTGGCTGATTCCATCTGTCCCGCGCTCCTTAAACTATGAATGATGGTGTTTAGTCCCGGAATAATCGGGCAAGTTGCATGGTTTATTCTGATCGATAAATTGCAGTGTCGTGCAGGTATCTGCATCACTTCCTACAAAGCCGCGTCTGATGGCGTTTTCATGCCGTCTTGCCACTTCGGCAACACCCTCTTCGTTTTCTATCCCTCGACCCGACCGCTGGCCATCGTGCATTTCGCACGGCATCCACGGGGGCATCGTGCAGGATGCTGGAGGGTGCATGAGTCTTTAGTTCATAACCATCTGATTTTATTGGGTTTTATTTTGTAAAAAAACTGGCACGCGCTCTGCAATAGCTCTTCCAACGAATAATCAAAATGCGGGAGAACAACAGCATGACTCGCCAAAGCCTCAGCCAACTGCGTGTATCGCCACTGCGCTTGCAGCAAGGTCTGTTTGCCAGCCTGGCCCTGATGGTCACGTTGATCGGTGGCCAGCAGTTGCAACATTGGCAGCAGAGTCAGCAGCAGATCCCCCAGTTTGAACGTCCGTCCATGACCCAGACCCATTTCCGTTCCGTTGGCAGTGTTGCTGCCGATGCAACAGCCCCGCAACTGCGGATGGTTGACCAGGAGTCTTCCCTGAGTGAGCTGCCATCCCAGGAGCGTTGGGTGTTCTAGGCACCAAAAGGCCACTTTCGTGGCCGCAAAGCACTACCGCTGTTACCTCTATAAAGAAGCATAAGGAGAATCACCATGTTGAGTTGGGCAATCACATTTCTGATCATCGCCATTGTGGCTGCAGTCCTGGGCTTCGGTGGTATCGCGGGCACTGCCACGGGTATCGCAAAAATTCTGTTTGTGGTGTTCCTGGTGATGTTCATCGCTTCCTTCTTCTTTGGTCGTCGCGGCCGAGGCTGAAAATGACCACTTTGTCCTTCAAAGCCATTACTGCCGCCCTGCTACTGGGCGGCAGCGGCTTGGCGATGGCCGCCAACGACGGCCAGTCCCGAGCCAACGAATTGCTCAGCGCGGACCCGCAATACCGTGAGACCTGGCAAGGCGTGGTGAAGAAAGAAGAGCGCCTGCCGGAATGGGTGATAAACCTGTCCGGCACCGCTGAGCAAATGAATGCCGTGGAAGAAGATGGCGACAAGTATCTGGTCGGGCCGCTCTGCGAAACCGCGGACACCTGCCTGAACAAGCGCCTGATCGTTGCCTTCAGCCTCGACAAGGAAGATGCCTACGCCATGTTGGTGGAAGTCCCGGCCGGTCTGCCTAAGGACAAGTCGCCAACGCGGCATGCCGATTACCGTTTTATCGGTAAACCGGATGAAGGCATGCAGAAGCTGCTGATGGAGCAGCTGAAGAAAGATCCGAATTGGTACTAGGTTCCGTCTGACACGCGTGTTGTCTGCGGGGCCGGCGTCCATAGAAGGAAGCCCTCGCTTCTTTCTGTTTGCATCGCTCGCCAAGGGCGGTGCATGACCAAGGGGCCGGGTTGCTCTGATCACCTGCGATCGGCGCGACCTACGGGTACAGGGAGTGCCTGCGCAAGGGCCGGGTCAGGCGAAAAGCTGCGACGCAAGTTCACAAGCCATCGGCTTGCTGAACTTGCGGCGGGCTTTAACGCTCCTTCTTCCGTTGTTCATGCCGCCCTTAGTCGCAAATCACCTTTCTGCTCATCTCCAAACATTACTTAGTGTGTCGGGTAGACCATCTATCGATAAATTTTGGTGGGTGCCATAGGACATTTCCGACACTAAATGATGGAATTCTCAGGCATTTCCGCCAGGTCCCCGGAGACGTCCCGAATCTCTGAGCGAGCCGGGTTTGGCCGGTTCACGGCATTTTTGTCGGACAAAATGTCACATTTGAACTGACCGTTCGGACAGTTATTATTAAAAAATCTCATGCCGATTCGGCATAGGGTAGGCGTTTACGGCATTAGACGTCGAACCCTTGCATGGGAATAGTTGCGCCTTTTTTCGCCTGCCAGTAAGCCATTTCGGCCATGCTGCGGTGACCTTCCATGGAGGCAGATGCACACACTTTTTCGCTCTCGAGCGTTGCGGCTGGCGCATTTGCCTTAAGTTCACTTGAAGTAAGGGTAATGACATGAAGAAGGCAAAGCTAAGCCTCGCCTGGCAGATCCTCATCGGTTTGGTGCTGGGGATCGCAATCGGTGCAGTGCTTAACCATTTCAGTGCTGAAAAAGCCTGGTGGATCAGCAACGTATTGCAGCCAGCGGGCGATATCTTTATCCGCCTGATCAAGATGATCGTGATCCCGATTGTGATTTCCTCGCTGATCGTCGGCATTGCCGGTGTGGGTGATGCGAAGAAACTCGGGCGCATCGGCGTCAAAACCATCCTTTACTTCGAAATCGTCACCACCATCGCCATCGTGGTCGGCCTGCTGCTGGCCAACCTGTTCCACCCGGGCGCGGGTATCGACATGAGTACCCTGGGTACCGTCGACATCTCCAAGTACACCGCCACCGCCGCCGAAGTGCAGCATGAGCATGCGTTTATCCAGACCATCCTCAACCTGATCCCGTCGAACATCTTCGCCGCCGTCGCCCGTGGCGAGATGCTGCCGATCATCTTCTTCTCGGTGCTGTTCGGCCTTGGCTTGTCGAGCCTCAAGCCTGAGCTGCGTGAGCCGCTGGTGACCATGTTCCAGGGCGTGTCCGAGAGCATGTTCAAAGTCACTCACATGATCATGAAGTACGCCCCCATCGGGGTCTTCGCACTGATCGCGGTGACCGTTGCCAACTTCGGCTTTGCCTCGCTGCTGCCGCTGGCCAAGCTGGTGATCCTGGTTTACGTCGCCATCCTGTTCTTCGCTTTCGTGATCCTCGGCCTGATTGCCCGCCTGTTCGGCTTCTCGGTGATCAAGCTGATGCGCATCTTCAAGGATGAGCTGGTACTGGCCTACTCCACCGCCAGTTCCGAGACCGTGCTGCCGCGTGTGATCGAGAAGATGGAAGCCTACGGCGCGCCGAAAGCCATCTGCAGTTTCGTGGTGCCGACCGGTTACTCGTTCAACCTCGACGGTTCGACCCTGTACCAGAGCATCGCGGCGATCTTCATTGCCCAGCTGTATGGCATCGACCTGTCGATCGGCCAGCAGCTGATGCTGGTGCTGACCCTGATGGTCACCTCCAAAGGCATCGCTGGCGTACCGGGTGTGTCCTTCGTGGTGCTGCTGGCCACCCTGGGCAGCGTGGGCATTCCGCTGGAAGGCCTGGCGTTCATCGCCGGTGTCGACCGCATCATGGACATGGCGCGTACTGCACTGAACGTGATCGGCAATGCCTTGGCCGTGCTGGTGATCTCCCGTTGGGAAGGCATGTACGACGACGCCAAGGGCGAACGCTACTGGAACTCGCTGCCGCATTGGCGCACCAAGACCGCCGCGCCGGCCGCCCAGGCCACCCGCAGCTGATAGCGTGACGGCTTAAAGACAAACCCCGGAAAATTCCGGGGTTTGTCGTTTCTGCCAGCCCCGCTATCATTCGCCCCATTCTTCGGGGGGATTCAACTGATGCTCAATGGCCTGTGGCTTGGCTTCTTTGTCGTGGCAATGGTGTCGGCACTGGCGCAATGGCTGGTCGGCGGTAACGCCGGGATATTCGCGGCAATGGTCGAAAGCATTTTCGCCATGGCCAAATTGTCGGTGGAAGTCATGGTGCTGTTGTTCGGCACCCTGACGCTGTGGCTGGGTTTTCTGCGCATCGCAGAGAAAGCCGGGATCGTCGATTGGCTGGCCAAGGCCCTCGGCCCGCTGTTCCGCCGTTTGATGCCGGAAGTACCCGCCGGCCACCCGGCCATCGGCTTGATCACCCTCAACTTTGCCGCCAACGGCCTGGGCCTGGATAACGCCGCCACCCCCATCGGGCTCAAGGCGATGAAGGCCTTGCAGGAACTCAACCCCATCCCCAACACCGCCAGTAACGCGCAGATCCTGTTCCTGGTGCTCAACGCGTCTTCATTGACGCTGTTGCCGGTAACCATCTTCATGTACCGCGCCCAGCAAGGCGCGGCGGACCCGACGCTGGTGTTCCTGCCGATCCTGCTCGCAACCAGTGCATCCACACTGGTGGGGCTGCTCTCGGTGGCAATCATGCAGCGCCTGCGGCTGTGGGACCCGGTGGTGCTGGCGTACCTGGTTCCCGGTGCGCTGGTCTTGGGTGGTTTCATGGCGTTGTTGGCGACCCTCTCCGCCACGGCGCTGGCCGGGCTGTCCTCGATCCTTGGCAACCTCACCTTGTTCGGCCTGATCATGCTGTTCCTGGTGATCGGTGCGCTGCGCAAGGTCAAGGTCTACGAGGCGTTTGTCGAAGGCGCCAAGGAAGGCTTCGACGTGGCGAAGAACCTGCTGCCGTACCTGGTGGCGATGCTCTGCGCCGTGGGGGTGTTGCGAGCGTCGGGCGCGTTGGACTTCGGCCTTGAAGGCATACGCCATGTGGTCGCCTGGACGGGCATGGACACGCGCTTTGTCGATGCCTTGCCGACCGCGATGGTCAAGCCGTTCTCCGGCAGTGCCGCGCGGGCGATGTTGATCGAGACCATGCAGACCCAGGGCGTGGACAGCTTCCCTGCACTGGTCGCGGCGACGATCCAGGGCAGTACCGAGACCACTTTCTATGTGTTGGCGGTGTATTTCGGCTCGGTGGGCATCCAGCGCGCGCGGCACGCCGTGGGCTGTGCGTTGCTGGCGGAGTTGGCCGGCGTCGTTGCGGCGATTGCGGTGTGCTATTGGTTCTTTGGTTAAGGCTCGGATTGCTATCGGGGGCAAGCCCCCTCCCACAGGTTGATCTGTGAACACATTCAAATGTGGGAGGGGGCTTGCCCCCGATGAGGCCCTCAGTGTTTAGCTGCACTATTGCCTTGCTGAACAACCCAATCCACCACCTGCTTATTCAACTGATCCCCCGCCTGCCCAAACCCGGCGACCACCGCCGGCACCTTGGTGTCGCTCACCGGCTGCCTCACCTCAAACCGTCGGCTGGCCACGATCCGTTGATCACTGCCGCGTACCAGCCGCGCATCCAGGCGAATCACCACCTCTACCGCACCGCCGTGATATTCACTCTGGAACGCCTGCAATTGCCCACCCAGTTCGTAGTCGGACTGCAGGTTGGTGTCATCGGTGCTCAGCAGCGTCACCCGGCCATCACGCTGGAAGCCGTCCATGAAGCGGTTGCGCAACAGCACCGGCGCCGGATCGCTCCAGCGCGAGTTCGCATAGCTGCTGATCAGGTCGCCAGTGGGCACCACGGCAATGCGCGGGCTGTCGAGAAACTCGCTGGTCTGCGGCTTGTTCACACGCAGTGACCAGCTGACCGGCGCGCCCTGGCTGGCGGTCTGCGCCGCGGCAAGGCGATACACATCCGAAGGGTCGGCCTTGGGCAGAATCGAACACGCGCTCACCAGCGCCAGGGCCAAAGGGGCGATCATTGTGTAAGCACGCTTCATGGCGTGAACTCCTTGTTCTTGTCGCTGCCCAGCAAGTAACCGCTGGGGTTGGCTTCCAGGCGGCGGGAGATGGCGCGCAGCGAACCGAGGGTTTCGCGCAGCTCGCGCACGGCCGGCGCCAGTTCGTTGAGGCCTTGCATGCCGCTGTTCACCGAGTCCTTGTTGTTGGTCAGCAAGGTGTTGATGGTCGCGGTGCTTTGTTCAAGGGATTTCATGGCCTGCTCGGCGCTGCCGAAGGCCTGCTTGCCTTGTTCGTTGAGCAAGCCATTGGCGTTGCGCATGAGCACGGTGGTCTGTTCCAGCGCCGCAGTCGCCTGCTTGCTCACCTGCATCAGTTGCTGCATCACCACCTTGATATCGCCGCGCTGGTCGGCAATCGCGCCGGTGGTTTGCTGCAGGTTCTCCAGGGTGTTGCTCAGGCGTTCGACGTTCTCGCGGGAGAACATGTGATTGGCGTTGTGCAACAGCAGGTTGACGCTGGTCATCAGGTCGTTGCTGTTGTTGAGCAAGCGCGCGATGGGCGATGGCGAGGCGATGATCTGCGGCAGGTTGCCGTCCTTGCCCTTGAGCTCGGGACTCTGCGGGGTGCCGCCACTGAGCTGGATGATCGAGGTACCGGTGATACCGGTCAGGGCGAGCTTGGCCTGGGTGTCTTCCTTGATCGGCGTCTGCCCGGCCAGGCGGATGCGCGCGAGCACGCGGCGCGGGTCCTTGGGGTCCAGGCTCAGGCTGATCACGTCGCCCACCTTGATCCCGCTGTACTGCACCGAGCTGCCCTGGGACAGGCCGCTGACCGCCTCGTTGAAGATCACTTCGTAGTCCTGGAAGGCGCTGTCGACGCTGGACTTGGCCAGCCACAGGCCGAACAGCATCGCGCCGACCACCACGATCACACTGAACAGACCGATCATCACATGATGGGCTCGGGTTTCCATGTCATACCTCGTTGAGCGATTGAGCGGCATCCAATGCCGCGCGGCCACGGGGGCCGTGGAAATATTCGTGGATCCACGCGTCGTCGGTTTCCGAGACAACATCGATGGCATCGGCCACCAGCACTTTCTTCTGTGCCAGCACCGCCACGCGGTCGGTAATGGTGTACAGCGTGTCCAGGTCGTGGGTGACCAGGAATACGCTCAGGCCCAGCGCATCGCGCAGCGTCAGGATCAGTTGGTCGAATTGCGCTGCACCGATGGGGTCGAGGCCCGCCGTGGGTTCGTCGAGGAACAGAATGTCCGGGTCCAGCGCCAATGCGCGGGCCAGGGCGGCGCGCTTGATCATGCCGCCGGACAGCGACGCCGGATATTTGTCCGCCGCCGACAATGGCAGCCCGGCCAGGGCCAGCTTGACGGCGGCCAAGTGCTCGGCGTCGCGGCGGCTGAGGCCGGCGTGTTCGATCAAGGGCAGCGCGACGTTTTCGGTAACGGTCAGCGAGGAAAACAACGCGCCCTTCTGGAATAGCACGCCAAAGCGTCGTTCCACCAAAGAGCGTTCGTGCTCCGGCAGGCTCGGCAGGTTCTTGCCGAACACCCGCACCTCACCTTCGCTGGGACGACGCAGGCCGACAATGCTGCGCAACAGCACCGACTTGCCGCTGCCGGAGCCGCCAACCACTGCGAGGATCTCGCCCTTGTACAAATCCAGGTCGAGGTTTTCATGCACGCTCTGGCTGCCAAAGCGATTGCACAGGCCACGCACTTCAATCACCGCCTCACTGGGCGCTCGGTGTAGACGACTCACCAGCCCATCTCCATGAAAAACAGCGCGGCCACGGCATCCATCACGATCACCACAAAGATCGATTGCACCACGCTGGAGGTGGTGTGGGCACCGACCGATTCGGCGCTGCCGCTGACCTTGAAGCCTTCCAGGCAACCAATCGCAGCGATCAGGAACGCAAAGATCGGCGCTTTCACCATACCCACGAGGAAGTGCTGCACGCCGATGTCCGATTGCAGCAGCGAGAGGAACATCGCCGGCGAAATATCCAGGGCCACCGCGCACACCACGCCGCCGCCGATGATGCCCGAGAGCATTGCCAGGAACGTCAGCATCGGCAGCGCCACCAGCAGCGCCAGCACGCGGGGCAGTACCAGCAGCTCCATCGGGTCCAGGCCCAAGGTGCGGATCGCGTCGATTTCTTCGTTGGCCTTCATCGAGCCGATCTGTGCGGTAAAGGCACTGGCGGTGCGGCCGGCGATCAGGATCGCGGTGAGCAAGACGCCGAATTCCCGTAGGAAAGAGAACGCCACCAGGTCTACCGTGAAGATCGTCGCACCGAAGCTCTTGAGCACCGTGGCGCCGAGGAAGGCCACCACCGCACCCACCAGGAACGTCAGCAAAGCCACGATGGGCGCGGCATCCAGTCCGACCTGTTCGAGGTGCGCAACCATGGGCGTCACGCGCCAGCGCTTGGGGCGCAAGATGCTACGGGCGAAGGTTTCGAGAATCAGGCCGACGAAACCCAGGAGTTTCTTGGTGTCCTGCCAGACCGTGTCCACCGCACGGCCGATACGTGCCAGAACCTGAATGCCCGCCGCTTCTTCCGGGGCTTTTTCCGGCACGCAAAAATCATTCAGGGAACGGTAGACGGTCTTGAGCAGCGCGCGGTCGGCGGCAGACAAGCTGCAATCGGTCTGCTCGGCGGACTGCTCGATGCGGGTCGGTCCCAGCAGTTCCACCAGCAACGAGGCGCCGGCGGTATCCAGGGCGCCGAGGCCGTTGAGGTCGATGCGCGCGCCGGCGTCGTATTGGCCGTCGAGCTTGTCCGACAGCTTTTTCAGGCTGGCATAATGGGCAAGCGTCCAGTCCCCCGTAATCCGCAGTTGTGGCGGGGTGGTGGACGTATCGAGGTGGGCTGCGCCGGCCGTTGTAGGGGGGGTCATAAGCTCCGAGCTTGTTTGGCTATCCACAATTCCTACGTAATAGCACGATACGGCCTACTTTGGGTTGTCCGTTTGTGCTGAGTCCGTCACCTTGAAACGCAGCACACCGATCACCTGCCCGTCTTCGGTCAGCACCCGCACCTGCCAGCGGCCCACGGCGTCGGCCGGGAAATTCTGTTTGTGGGTCCACGCGCGGTAACCCTCTTTGCGCCCGCCGTGGATATCCAGGGCGATGCGGTCGACCTCTTGGCCGTTGAATTTCCACACGTGGTAGATGCGTTCATCCAGTCCACGCGGCGCATTGATCGCGGTATAGGCGTACAGCCCACCGCTGCGCAGTTGGGCGGCAGTGACTTCCTTGAGGTCGTCGCCTGGCGTGCGGTCCTGCAGTTGGGTGCTGATGGCCACTTCGGTCATCCACAAGGTGGCCGGAGGCACCCAACTGCGCAGGAACCACCCGGCGCAGCCGATGGCGGCGGTGACCCCGAGCAGCATCGCCCAGCCTTTGACGCTACGCAGCGGCAGGCTTACCGCCAGGCTGGGGATCGACAGTGCCATGGCCACGCCGAGGGCCAGCTTGTAACTCTCGGCGGTGGTCAGGTGCAGGATGATCGGCAACGCGGTGAGCAGCGCCGCGAACAGCGTAAAGGTGTGCAGTGCAAGGAACAGCGAGCGCTTGGGCGCCAGCCACTTGTAGTACAGCGGGTCGGTGATCGAGATCAGCGCCGCCGCGCCAAGCAAGCCCGTGAATACTGATTGGCCACTGTTCCACGCGGTGGTGACGAAAAAGAACGGCAGCACGAAAAACAGACTTTCCTGGTGGATCATCTGGGTTGCGTAGCGCAACAGCGGTTCGGGGATTTCGCGCTTGAAAATCCTGGTGAACAGCTGGGTGAAGCTGTTTTCCAGCATCAGCCACAGCCAGCTCACCAGCATGATCACCGCAATCCAGCTGGCCATGCCCTGCTGGCGATCCACCAGGATGAAGCTGCCCACGCCTGAGATAAAACCGCCGAGTGCAATCACCCCTGGGTAGCGCTTGATCAGCTCGAGGATGCGCTGGATTAAGTGGGTCAGGTTTGGCATTCGGCGGTTCACAGTCTTGTAGGAAAAAATCCCAGACAGAATAACGTCTTAGGCCGTTGTCCGGTGACTCATTGCGCAATCCGTTTGCGATAAAACCGCACGCCGATCAGCACAAAGGCGATCAGTCCCAGCACTGCGGCGCCGATCCAGCTCAGCATGTCGTAGCTGAGCAGCGGTTTTTCGATACGCCAGTAACCGGGCTGCTTGAACACTTCACGCATGGCCTGGTTGGTCTGGTCCAGGCTCACGGCCTTGATGCGCTTGGCTGGGTCACTGAAGTGGCCGTTGTTGTAATCGCCGGACGCGCTCCAGTAGTAGTCGGCCAAGGCGCTGTTGCCTTGTACGGCCCACGCCTGGCGCGCAATGGCAGCTTGTTGCAGTCGCGCAAATACCGCTGGGTCGAGGCCGTCCTTGAGCAGTCGGGCCTTGAGGTCCTGGAGTACGTGTTCCGCTTCGGGGAGGTTTTCCCGCTCTAAGTCGGCATTCAGGCTGAGGAAACCGACACCGCCGAGTACTTCGCGCTCGCTCCAGGGGCCGTAGGACAAACCGTGCTTGAGACGCAGTTGGCGGTACAGCGTCCAGTCGAGGTAATCCTTGAGCAGGTCGTAGGTTTCATCATGCCCCTCGTCCAGCATCGGTTCGGGAAATAACCAGTGCAATTTGGCGCTGTTGCCGACCCAGCCGTGGATCAACTCGCGATGGCTGGCAGCGGCGTGTTGTATTTCCGGCAGCGCCGGATGCTCAGTGGGGTCGACCGGGTCGAGTTGGCCGTAGGTGCGTTCCAGGTAGGCGGGCAGCAGTTTGTCGAGGTCGCCGACGATAATCAGGGTCATGTTGTTGGGGGCGTACCAGCGTGCGCGCAGGTTCTCCAACTGGTCGCGGGTCAGGTGGTCGACCTCGGCGCGCTCGGCGCATTTGAGCCCCAGTTCGACGGCCAATTGGTTGCTGGCGGTGTGGCCCAGGTCCTGGCGGTCCAACAGGCGTTGCAGGTGTGAGTAGTGTCCGCCGTCTTCGCGCTCCACTACCCGCTTGGCGGCGTTGATATTGGCGTCGGTCAGTTCGGTGCGGGTGATGATCGCCAGCAGCAGGTCCAGCACTTTGCGCTGGTTTTGCGCGGGCGCCTCGATCACAAAGGTGGTGTCGGCGTTGCTGGTGTAGGCATTCCACTCGCCGCCCAGGGCTTGCATACGGTCTTCCAGCTCGGCTTCGCCACCGCCGTCGATGCCGCTGAACAGCAAGTGTTCGAGCAGGTGCGGCAGTTCCTTGTCTGCGCAGTTGAAGTCATCCAGGCCTACACCGACCACCAGGCGGATCGCTACATGCCCGCGTTCGGTGCCGGGTTTGAGCAACAATTGCAGGCCGTTGGGCAAGGTGTAGCCCTCGACTTGCAGGCGGTCAAAGGCAAAGGCGTGGGCAGATCCCATGAGCAGGCAAGCGAACAACAGGCGACGCATAACAAGCTTCCTGGCGAGTGAGGTCATTTTTAACTGACTTCACGGGCCACCGTACGTTCAGGGCGAATGTGTGATGTCGGCAATATCTTCGGCGGAGAGCGCGCCGGTGTCAGACGTTTCCAACACTACATAGGCACTGCTGCAAAACAACGAGTTCAGGCGTTTCATATCGGCAATCAGTTCCAGGTGCAGGGAGCTGGTCTCCAGGCTCTGGACGATCTTGCGCTGAAGGCGGCTGACATGGGCGTGGGCCAGGCGCCGCTCCTGGGCGCGGAAGCGGCGCTTCTCGCGCAGCAACTGGCGGGCGCTTTCCGGGTCGGCACTGAGGAACACCGACAACCCCAGGCGCAGGTTGGCGATCAGCTGGCTGTGCAGGCCGGTGAGTTCTTCCAGGCCCACTTCGGAGAACTGACGACGCTGGGAGGTTTTCTGCTGCTGGACTTTGCGCAGCATGCGCTCGATCAGGTCGCCGGCCAGTTTCAGGTTGATCGACAGTTCGATGATCTCGGCCCAGCGCCGATTGTCATGTTCACTGAGGTCTTCCCGGGGCATCTGGGCCAGGTAGAGTTTGATCGCGCTGTACAGCGCTTCGACATCATCGCTGAGGCTGCGCATTTCCTGAGTGATCGCGGTCTGCTTGCCGCGCAGCACTTCGAGCATGGCGGTGAGCATATTGTCGATCAGGTCGCCCAGGCGCAGGGTCTCGCGGGCAGCGTTGGCCAGTGCCAGGCTGGGTGTGGCCAGGGCGGCCAGGTCCAGATGGCGTGGTTTGGCCTTGCCGTTCATCTCTTCGCGCTCAGGCAGCAACCAGGCACACAAGCGGGCCATCGGGCCAATGGTGGGCAACAGGATCAGGCAACGGCTGACGTTGTAGAGCAGGTGGAAGGTGATGACCATGCCTTGCGCGCTGTAGTCCAGGCCATCCATCCAGCGTACGAGCGGGTCGAGCACCGGGATGATCAGCAACAGGCCGATCAATTTGTACAACAGGCTGCCCAAGGCTACTTGGCGTCCGGCAGCGTTCTGCATGCTGGTGCTGAGGAACGCCAGCACGCCGCTGCCGATGTTGGCGCCGATCACCAGGCCGATGGCCACGTGCAGGCCGATCACACCGGCGCCGGCCAGGGTGGCCGTCAGCAGGACGGCGGCCAGGCTGGAATAGGAAATCATCGCGAACAAGGCGCCGACCAGAGCGTCGAGCAGGATGTCGCCGGTCAGCGACGCGAAGATGACTTTGACGCCCTGGGCGTGGGTAATCGGCCCGGCCGCTTCCACAATCAATTGCAGTGCGAGGATGATCAACCCGAGGCCGATACCCACCCGGCCCAACTGCCCTGCCCGCGTCTGTTTGCGTGACAGGAAGAAGATCACCCCGAGAAAAATCAGCAGCGGCGACAGCCAGGACAAATCGAAGGTCAGTACCCGCGCCATCAGTGCTGTACCGACGTCGGCGCCGAGCATGGTCGCCAGGGCGGGCATCAGCCCCATCAGGCCTTGGCCGACAAAGGACGTGACCAGCATTGCCGTGGCGTTGCTGCTCTGCACCATGGCCGTCACCAGGATACCGGCGATAAACGCCAGCCAGCGCTTGGACATGTTCTGCCCGATGACTTGGCGCAAGTTGGAACCGTAGACCCGCAGGATGCCGGTACGGACGATATGCGTGCCCCAGATAAGCAGGGTCACGGCGGAAAGCAGATTGAGCAAGGTCAGCATGCTCGGCCCCCCGTGTGGGTGCGCTCGAAAATGAGCGAAGGAAAGTTGCCGCGTGCCGCTCTACGTCTTGTACTTAAGCTGTAGTTGGCGAATGCGCTCTGCGCCAGCATCGCATAGCTAAAGTGGGGATTGAAATAAAACTGTCATGAAATCAGCTTTTTGCGGATAAAAATAAGGGGCCTGTGCAGGCCCCTTAATTGTCTGGCTCGGGTTTATTGACCCGGAATGTCTTTGCGCAGTTTCACAGGATCCTGCTGTTTCTTCTTTTTCGCGATCGCGGTGCGCATCTTGATGTTCACCGCTTCCACCGCCAGCGAGAACGCCATGGCGAAGTAGACATAGCCTTTTGGCACATGCACATCGAAGGATTCGGCGATCAGCACGGTACCGACTACCAGCAGGAACGACAACGCGAGCATCTTCAACGACGGGTGCTTGTCGATGAATTCGCTGATGGTGCCGGCCGCCAGCATCATCACCAGCACCGCTACGACAATCGCCGCGACCATCACTGGCACGTGGGAGACCATGCCGACCGCAGTGATCACCGAGTCCAGGGAGAACACGATGTCGATGATCGCGATCTGGATGATGGTGTAGATGAACTTGCCACCGGCGCCCTTCGGCTCGTCGTGGGTTTCGTCTTCACCTTCCAGCGCGTGGTACATCTCCTGGGAGCTTTTCCACAGCAGGAACAGGCCACCGAAGAACAGGATCAGGTCGCGACCGGAGATGCCTTGGCCGAAGACCACGAACAGGTCGGCGGTCAGTTGCATCACCCAGGTGATCGACAACAGCAACAGGATGCGCGTGACCATGGCCAGGGCCAGGCCGAAGATCCGGGTGCGTGCCTGCATGTGCTTGGGCATGCGGCTGACCAGGATCGAAATCATGATGATGTTATCGATGCCCAGGACGATCTCGAGGGCCGTCAGGGTGAAGAAGGCAATCCAGATTTCCGGATTGGTCAGCCATTCCATGTGTATTCCTTTAAGCGAGTGTTAAACCGCGCAAGCTGCAGCGCCGCGCGGTTGGGTGTTTGGGATTATAGAGTGCTGAAAAGCGGAATAATCCCCATCATCAAAGCGGCGACCATTATGCACAGGCATACCAGCACTGCCCACTTGAGGGTGAAGCGCTGGTGATCGCCAAATTCGATACCTGCCAAAGCGACCAACAGGTAGGTCGAGGGCACCAGTGGGCTCAACAGGTGCACGGGTTGTCCGACGATCGACGCACGTCCCATTTCTGCAGCCGTGATGCCGTAGTGGCTGGCGGCTTCGGCGAGTACGGGCAGTACGCCATAGTAGAACGCGTCGTTGGACATGAAGAAGGTGAACGGCATGCTCACCAGTGCGGTGATCACCGCCAGGTAAGGGCCCAATGCATCAGGGATGACCGCCAGCAGGCTCTTGGACATGGCATCGACCATGCCGGTGCCCGACAGGATGCCAGTGAAGATACCGGCCGCGAAGATCAGCCCCACCACCGCCAGTACGCTGCCGGAGTGGGCGGCGACGCGGTCTTTCTGCATCTGCAGGCACGGGTAGTTGACGATCATCGCGATACTGAACGCCACCATGAACAGCACCGGCAGCGGCAGCAGGCCGGCGATCAGCGCGCACATCAGGGCGAAGGTCAGCGCGCCGTTGAACCAGATCAGTTTCGGGCGACGGGCGTCCGGGTATTGGGAGACGCTGATCTCGCTGTGGTCGATCTCATCGCCTTGCAGGTGCAGTTCGCCCAGACGTGCGCGCTCGCGCTTGCCGTACAGGTAGGCGATCGCCAGGATCGCGACCACACCGGCGGCCATCGCCGGGATCATCGGCACGAAAATGTCCGAAGGGTCCACATGCAATGCACTGGCGGCACGAGCGGTCGGACCACCCCAAGGGGTCATGTTCATCACGCCACCGGCGAGAATGATCAGACCAGCCATGATCCGTGGGCTCATGCCGATGCGCTGGTACAGCGGCAACATGGCGGCCACGCAGATCATGTAGGTGGTGGCGCCGTCACCGTCCAGGGACACGACCAGGGCCAGTACAGCGGTGCCGACCGAGACTTTCAGCGGGTCGCCCTTGACCATTTTGAGGATCTTGCGCACGGCCGGGTCGAACAGGCCGGAGTCGATCATCAGGGCGAAGTACAGAATGGCGAACATCAGCATCACGCCGGTCGGCGCAAGCTTGGTGATACCGGCCAGCATCATTGGGCCGATCTCGGGTGCGAAGCCACCGAACAGCGCGAACAGGATCGGCACGATGATCAGGGCGATCAGCGCGGACAGGCGCTTGGTCATGATCAGGAACATGAACGTGATGACCATGGCAAAGCCAAGGAAAGTCAGCATAGGAATACTCCAGGCGTAGCGCGGCTAGGGAATGGCGAACCGGGTGGCGGTCAGCGCAGAACGAAAGGCACGAGGCGTACGGGTGGAGTTGGGGCGAACAGGCGGGTACGGGCGGACATCGGGAATCACCATTGTTGTTGTTAACAGCCGGTCTGTTGCCGGCAGTGGGGGCGATCCTAGACGGGTAAGCTTTCAGCCAGCTTTCGCTGAAAAAACAGGTGACGAAGGGAATGCACGCGGTCCCTGGATTTATGTAGATCAACATGTGGGAGGGGGCTTGCCCCGATAGCAGGGTGCCAGTCACTGCATGCGCAGGCTGACACACCGCTATCGGGGGCAAGCCCCCTCCCACATTTGTCTATATTTTGCTTGAGGTTTTTAGGGCAGTTCGAGGCCGCCGGCGGCTTTGTGCAGCCTGCGCAAGTGTTCGCCCACCAGCTTGAGGTTGGCTTCACAGGCGGCAATCTCGGCTGAGCGGGAAGGCTCCAGCAGTGCCCTCACCTCTTTATCCAGTTCGCCGGTCAGCGATTGCAGCTGCTTCTGGCGCTCGGCGCTTTCCGATTCCAGGCGCGTGGCTTCCGAAGGTTGCGGCAAGCCATAGCCGCCGCTGCCGAGCAGTTCCGCCGGGCGACTGAGGAAACCGCTGTTGGCGAGGATCTGTTGCAGCGTGGCGTTGGCTTTTTCCATGCCACCGTTTTTCAGCTCGCGGGCGCCGAGGTAGCGTTGTTTGACTTCGTCCTGGGCCAGCATCAACTGCTTGCGAAAGCTCGCCTGCTCCAGCAGCAGCAACGCGGCGCTGGTGCGTAGATCGGCCTGGTCGAACCACTGGCGACGCTCCTCGGCGCTCAGGGATAGCCAGTCTTCGACCTGGGTCTGTTTGATCGGAAGGTGTTTGCGCAGCACGTCGAACATGGCTTGGTAGCGTTCGCGGAAGGAGTCGAAGTGATAACCCAGGCGCAATGCCCTGCGTTTGTCATCCAGCACACTGGTGTCGGCCAGGCCGCGTGCGCTCAGCACCTCGAGCAAGCCATTGGGGGTGATGTTGTCCAGGCCGGTCAATTGCGGGTTGGCGCTGCCGCTGCGTAGCAGTTTCAGGCTTTCCACCGCGCAGTTGTTGGAGATGAAGAAGTAGTTGCCGTCGTAGCTCCAATGCATTTCGGCGGCATGCTCGACGGTATCGTTGATTTCCTGGCGGGTCAGTTTCAACGGCACCGAGGCCAGGCCGCGCAGCTCGGTCTTGGTGTATTCATCGATCACTTGCGCCAGCGGCAGCACGAACAGCCGCGAGGGGTATTTGCCGACCAGGCCATCCCAACTCGACAGCTGTACGTCACCGACGAACGCGCGATAGGAAAGAACTAGATGCTGGTCCAGGTCCAGTCGGCAATCCGGTCCACGCGGGCGGCCCGGTGCGCAGATCACCAGGCGCAGCATGCTGTGGCCCCAGCGGCTGACCAGGTTCTGGTTGGCTTCGGCCAGCAGGTAGTCGATCTCGTAGACGCGCTCCGGGTCCACACGGCCCAGCGGTGTCTTGGCAAAATCGTTACCGGCATTGAGGAACGCGTAGGTGCTGGCGCAGGTGTCTTGTTGCGGCGGGGCCCAGCCGAAGTGTTCCTTGTAATAGCGGTACAGCGCGGGACGGCGGCAGGCGTAGCCAGGGTCGAGGAGGAAATACTCCATGTTGACCGCGACGAACTCCAGCGGGCTGGTGGTTTCGTAAATGTCCGGGCTGCGAGCCACCTGATGGTTGTGCTGTTCACGCTCGCCACGGCGCCCGACGTATTGCGGCCAACCGGCCAGGTCCAGCAGGCGTGGATCATCGCTCAGGGTAAAGCGCCGGCCATTCTGGCCACGGCATTGATCAGGCAGGCCGATCAGGCCGGTGAGGTTGTTCTGGCGGCTGCAGCGATTGATCAGCGTGCGGTCTTCTTTGGACCACAGGCGCGCACGGTCATAGATGTGGGTCAGTTCATGCAGCACCGTGGCGAGCATTTCCCGGCGCACAGTGCCGTGGGGGCGATTGGTTTTCTGGGTGGCGGCGCTACCGTCGGTCAGGCTGGCCAGCAGGTTGCTGTTGAGGTCCAGCTCGGACACGAGCGAGGCTTGCCCGTAGGCGTTCTCGGGCATCTTGTCGGTCCAGCCGACATCAATGCGCCGGTCCAACTGCTCGACAAAGCGTGGCGGCAGGGAGCGCATCGCTTCGTCGAGCAACGCCTGGCTGGCCTGTTGTTCAGCCGGGCTCAGACCTTCGGTCTTGAGTCGCAGCTGCAGGCTGGCCTGGGCTGCGCTGGCGCACAGCAGCACTGCCCCGGCCAGGAGCCAGGCGACGATTCGCCTCACAGTGCGAGGATGGCTTCGGCGAGGGTCTGGTCACTGGCATCGCGGGCTTCCGGCAGGCGTGTGCGCAGGGTGTCGAAGGCGGCCTCAAGGTGGGCGCCACGGATCTCGCCATTGCTGGCGACGAAACTGGCGGCGTCATCGTGGGCTTCGCGCACGACTTTGGAGTCGCGGATGGAGGTGGTGGTGTCCGAGGTGAAATCAATGGTGCGGCCGGAGGCGCGAACAATGATGTTACTGGTGGCCACCAGCGTATGCGCCTGGGCGATGTCGGCCAACAACAGCAGGCCCAGGGTGGCAGCAATCAGCGGGCTACGCATGGAATGACTCCAAAAAATAAGGATGATTATTGGACGAGAATTGCCTGCGCCAGTTCAAGGTCGCTGGCGTTAAGTTTTGGTTGGCTGCGGCGCAGATAATCCAGTGCCGACTCCAGCCGCGCGCCACGCCATTGGCCGTCAGTGGCGATAAACGCAGCGGCGTCATCCTGGGCGGCCATTATCACTTTTCTGTCGAAGGGTGCGGAGGTCACCTTGCTGGTGACATACGCGCTCACGACGGTGCTCTGGGTGGTGAGGTCAAAGGCTGAAGCCATCGGCGACCAAGCGAACGAAAACAACACAGGGACGATTAAAAGGCGGTATGAAAAAACCATGGCACTCGACAACTGAAAACGAGCGCCAAGGCTAGCGCAATGCCCGGGCGAGAGCCAGCGCCCGGGCGTCCGCCTTGTCGTCAGATGGCCAGGATGGCTTGGGCCAGTTGCGCGTCAGTGGCAGTGTTCAATTGCGGCGCTTGCTGGCGGATCTGGGCCAGGGCGCTTTCCAGCTTCACGCCACGGATGGCGCCTTCGCTGGCGACAAAGCTGGCAGCGTCGTCACGGGCTGCACGCACGACCTTGTTGTCACGTAGGGAGGACGTGGCATCGGAGGTGGCGTCGGAAGTGGCTTTCAGCGCGCCGACGATGGAGTCGGTGGTCACTATGAAGCTGCTCGCGTTGGCGTTGGCAGCCAGGGCCAACAGGGTGGCAGCACTCAGCAGGCGAAGACGGGACATGGGATGACTCCAGTAGATGAACGGATAAGGTGGCGCAGGGCAGCCATTGGGGATCAGACGCCTGTACTACGCGGTTCGCCACGTGGTGACTGGATATTAAGCCGCCGCTTATCCGTTCGGGAAGCGCCTTGACTGCCTAGTCACGCCAGAACGGCTTGGACAGCTCGGCCATTCGGTCGCCCTGGCTGATGCCGACGTCGGAGAGCTCCCGGGTATCAAGCTGCGACAGTTGGCGTCGTTCATAAGCGTGGCGTAGCCATTTAGCCAGGATGGAGGCTGCCTGGCGTGGCAGTCGCTTATAAAGGGGGGGTGACGTATCCATGGTGAGTACCTTTCATGAGGTCTTGGAACACCATGTTGGCTGGCGGCGTCCGACCGATACAGATACACCAATATTAAATTGTACTGCTTAACTGTTATATTTTTTTAACTGTACCTATTGCTGCGCTAGGCTTCTGTTTTCCGTTAAAAATCCGAATCCCGGAAACAACAAAGCCCGCCTCCGGTTTCCCGGGGCGGGCTTTGTTTTGACAAATCAGGTTGCTGGCAGTGGACCCGTCAGGTCAGGGCCAGCGAGCGCTGAATCAGCGCCAGAACGGCTTGCTCAGCTCTTCGTAGCGTTGAGCTTCGCTGATACCTGCGTCAGCCAGCAGACGCGAATCCAGACGAGCCAGCTGGTGGCGGCTGGAGATGCGGCGCTGCCACAACATCAGGTTGGCGATAACGCGCAGAGGCAGGGAGGCCTGGGTGTTTACAGCTTTTTCTTCGAAGAACAGTTCGGAACTGAGTGTACGTTCCATGATGACATCCTTCCGCTTGTGGCGGGATTAGGTAGTGGTTTAACTGATGCCAATGATCCTCTTCCGGCGCAACACTCTCTAGATACAGTTCACCTGTATTGTGAGGGGCCAGTTAACTGTTTATAGCTGCTGTACTGTACGTAAATGGGGCAACTGTACCTGTACGCACTGAAATAGTGCGAAATAGGTATTTTCGGTGAGGTTCGTAGGATATTTCGGTAGGAAATGACCGGTACAGCAGTACAGTTTTATCAATAAGTCGGGGCGAATCCATCGAGCTGATGAAACTGTATTTGCATCAGCTCGGATCTGTATCAATCACGCCTTGAGCATGTGCCCGGTTTCTTCCAGGTTGATGTGCCAGCTCAGTGCTTCGCGCAGGATGTGCGGGGTATGCCCGCCGATGACGCAGGCGGCATCGAAGTAACTGTTGAGGGCATCTCGGTAGGCCGGGTGCACGCAGTTGTCGATGATTACCCTGGCCCGTTCCCGTGGCGCCAGGCCACGCAGGTCGGCCAGGCCAATCTCGGTCACCAGGATGTCGACGTCATGCTCGGTGTGGTCCACGTGGCTGACCATTGGCACCACGCTGGAAATTGCGCCCCCCTTGGCAATCGACTTGGTGACGAAGATCGCCAAGTGCGCATTGCGCGCGAAATCCCCGGAGCCACCAATGCCGTTCATCATCCGTGTACCGCAGACATGGGTGGAGTTGACGTTGCCGTAGATATCGAATTCCAGCGCGGTGTTGATGCCGATAATGCCCAGGCGCCGCACCACTTCAGGGTGGTTGGAGATCTCCTGCGGGCGCAGTACCAGCTTGTCCTTATAGTGTTCCAGGTTGCCGAACACGTCGGCGTTGCGTCGCTCCGACAAGGTGATCGAGCTGCCCGAGGCGAAACTGAGCTTGCCGGCGTCGATCAGGTCGAAGGTCGAATCCTGCAACACTTCCGAATACATGGTCAGGTCTTCGAACGGCGACTCGATCAAGCCGCACATCACCGCGTTGGCAATGTTGCCGATACCGGCCTGCAGCGGGCCGAGCTTGTTGGTCATGCGGCCGGCGTCGACTTCCTGCTTGAGGAAGTTGATCAGGTGATTGGCGATGCCTTGGGTGTCGCTGTCGGGCGGCGTCACCGTGGAGGCGGAGTCGGCCTGGTTGGTGATCACGATGGCGACGATCTTTTCCGGTGGGATCGGGATCGCGGTGCTGCCGATACGGTCATCAACTTTGACCAGCGGGATCGGCGTGCGCGTCGGCCGGTAGGTCGGGATATAGATGTCGTGCAACCCTTCCAGGTTCGGGTTGTGCGCCAGGTTGATCTCGACGATCACCTGTTTGGCAAAAATCGCGAAGCTGGCCGAGTTGCCCACAGACGTGGTGGGCACGATATGCCCTTGTTCAGTGATCGCCACCGCTTCAATCACCGCGATGTCCGGCAACTTGAGTTGGTTGTTGCGCAGTTGTTCGACGGTTTCCGACAAGTGCTGGTCGATGAACATCACTTCACCGGCGTTGATTGCCTTACGCAGGGTGCTGTCGACCTGGAAAGGCATGCGTCGTGACAGTACGCCCGCTTCGGTCAGTTGCTTGTCCAGGTCATTGCCCAGGCTGGCGCCGGTCATCAGGGTGATTTTCAGCGGCGACGTCTTGGCGCGTTCGGCCAGGGCGTGAGGGACGGCCTTGGCCTCACCCGCACGGGTGAAGCCACTCATGCCGACGGTCATGCCGTCCTCGATCAGTGCGGCGGCGTCTGCCGCGCTCATGACCTTGTTCAACAACGAAGGCAAGCGGATGCGATCACGGTACATGGATTCTTATCTCAGGCTACGGAAGCAAGGTGCGCAGTTTAGTGATTTCAAAAAATTTCGGCCCGCTACCATGGTCGAATGCCAGGCAGCGATTTAGAGCCTTTGGTCGGGTTTCATGCAGTAATAAAAAACCCCAGCCTATCGCAGGCCGGGGTTTCGAGTATTGCGCTGAGGCAGTGTTACTCGACGGCTTTGACCATGTCTTCGATGACCTTCTTGGCATCACCGAAGACCATCATGGTCTTGTCCAGATAGAACAGTTCGTTATCCAGCCCAGCATAACCACTGGCCATCGAGCGCTTGTTGACGATGATGGTCTTGGCTTTGAACGCTTCGAGGATCGGCATGCCGGCAATCGGCGAGTTCGGGTCGTTCTTGGCGGCCGGGTTGACCACGTCGTTCGCGCCCAACACCAGCACCACGTCGGCTTGGCCGAACTCGGAGTTGATGTCTTCCATCTCGAACACCTGGTCGTAAGGCACTTCGGCCTCCGCCAACAGGACGTTCATGTGTCCAGGCATGCGGCCTGCCACTGGGTGGATCGCATATTTAACGGTGACGCCGTGGTGGGTCAGCTTCTCGGTCAGTTCTTTGAGCGCGTGTTGCGCCCGCGCCACCGCCAGGCCATAGCCCGGGACGATGATCACGGTGTCGGCGTTGGTCAGCAGGAAGGTCGCATCGTCCGCAGAGCCGGACTTTACCGGACGTGCTTCTTTTGAGCCCGTTGCTGCACCCGCATCCGGCGCATTGCCGAAACCGCCGAGCAGTACGTTAAAGAAGGAACGGTTCATCGCCTTGCACATGATGTAAGACAGGATCGCGCCGCTGGAGCCCACCAGGGAGCCGGCGATGATCAGCATCGAGTTGTTCAGCGAGAAACCGATGCCCGCCGCCGCCCAGCCGGAGTAGCTATTGAGCATCGAGACAACCACGGGCATGTCCGCGCCGCCGATCGGGATGATGATCAGCACGCCGAGCACGAAGGCCAGGGCCAGCATCAACGCGAAGGCGGTGAGGTTGCCGGTGAACATAAACGCCAGGCCCAGGCCAAGTGTCAGCAGGCCGAGCACCAGATTCAACTTGTGTTGGCCGCCGAACTGTACCGGTGCACCCTGGAACAGGCGGAACTTGTACTTGCCCGACAGCTTGCCGAACGCAATCACCGAACCGGAGAAGGTGATGGCACCGATGGCTGCGCCAAGAAACAGTTCCAGGCGGTTACCGGCAGGGATCGAATCGCCCAGGTGTTTGACGATGCCCAGTGATTGCGGCTCGACTACGGCGGCAATGGCGATGAACACTGCAGCCAGGCCGATCATGCTGTGCATAAAGGCGACCAGTTCGGGCATCTTGGTCATTTCCACGCGCTTGGCCATGATCGAGCCGGCGGTGCCGCCGATCAGCAGGCCGACAATCACGTAGCCGATACCAGCAGTGGCGAGTTCAGCGCCGAGCTTATAGATGAGGCCCACGGTCGTGAGCACCGCCAGCGCCATGCCAAGCATGCCGAAAAGGTTGCCGCGTCGCGAAGTGGTCGGGTGTGACAGGCCTTTAAGGGCCTGGATAAAGCAGATCGACGCGATCAAGTAGAGCGTCGTAACCAGATTCATGCTCATTACTTAGGCGCCTCTTCTTTTGCTTTCGGGGCTTTCTTTTTGAACATATCGAGCATGCGGCGCGTCACCAGGAAACCGCCGAACACGTTCACTGCTGCCAAGGCCACGGCCAGGGTGCCCATGGTCTTGCCCAGGGGCGTCACGGTGAGTGCGGCGGCGAGCATGGCGCCGACGATCACAATCGCCGAAATCGCGTTGGTCACCGCCATCAGCGGCGTGTGCAGTGCGGGTGTGACGTTCCAGACCACGTGGTAACCGACATAAATCGCCAGCACAAAGATGATCAGGTTGTAGATACCGGGGGAGATAAGCTCTTCCATCGTCTGAATCCCTGCTTAGGCGTTTTTACGGATGACTTGGCCGTCGCGGCACATCAGGCACGCGGCGACGATGTCGTCTTCGAGGTTGATTTCAAACTGCCCTTCCTTGGTGAAGACCAGCTTCAGGAAGTCCAGCAGGTTGCGCGCATACAAGGCTGACGCGTCGGCAGCGACGGCACCGGCCAGGTTGGTCGGGCCGCAGATGATCACGCCATTTTCCACTACTACTTGGTCGGCGACGGTCAGCGGGCAATTGCCGCCTTGGGCGGCCGCGAGATCGATCACCACGGAGCCGGGCTTCATCTGTGCCACGGTTTCAGCGCTGAGCAACGTCGGAGCTTTACGGCCTGGGATGAGGGCGGTGGTGATGACGATGTCAGCTTGCTTGGCGCGTTCGTGCACAGCCAGGGCCTGGCGTTGCATCCAACTGGTGGGCATCGGGCGAGCGTAACCGCCGACGCCGACGGCGCATTCGCGTTCTTCGTCGGTTTCGTAAGGCACGTCGACGAACTTGGCACCGAGAGACTCGATCTGCTCTTTTACGGCCGGGCGTACGTCGGACGCTTCGATGACGGCACCCAGGCGTTTCGCTGTGGCGATGGCCTGCAAGCCCGCCACACCGGCGCCGAGGATCAGCACGCGAGCAGCCTTGACGGTGCCCGCGGCGGTCATCAGCATCGGCATGAAGCGCGGATAGTGATGAGCGGCGAGCAGTACCGCCTTATAGCCGGCGATGTTGGCCTGGGAGGACAGCACGTCCAGGCTCTGGGCCCGCGAGGTGCGCGGTGCAGCTTCCAGGGCGAAGGCTGTAATACCGCGCTCGGCCAACTTGGCAATGGTTTCGTTGCTGAACGGATTGAGCATGCCGACCAACACGGTGCCACTTTTGATCAGCGTCAGTTCGCTGTCGCTGGGGGCTACCACCTTGAGAATCAGCTCTGCGCCAAACGCATCGTTGGCACTGCCAATGGTCGCGCCTGCCGTTTCATACGCACTGTCGACGATGCTGGCCTTGATGCCTGCTCCGCTTTGTACAGTGACCTTATGGCCCTGGCCGATCAGCTTCTTGATGGTTTCCGGGGTGGCAGCCACCCGCGTTTCACCGGTATGGGTTTCGAGAGGAACACCAATGTGCACGTCAAATCTCCTGCATGATCTTTTTGCTTTTGATCTTTTTGTAAAAAGGCCAGTGCACCGCGAGTGGCGCAACTGGGGCGGCCGATCAGCACGATCCCGCTGAAATGACAGCGGGGCGCGGCATTTTGCAGGCGAACTTTACGGCCTTCAAGGGATTATGACGGGTGACGAAAAATTAACTACAAGTCACCCTGTGACTGATTGTCGCAATGCACTGAATTAAGCTGTTCAAATACATAGGCTTAAAGGGTTTCGCACGCTTTTACAATATTTTTGCATGGTTGGTGTGAATGGTCAGCCATTGGCTTGCAATAGTCGCTATAAGCCACGTAATTAATGGCTTTCAGCTGTATTTTTACCTTTGAGATACGGTCTGTTTAAATGCGACATATATATACATCTGTAGGACTGTAAGTTGATTGACTACAAAGTCAGCAATGCTGTTTTAGCCTTTAAACATTGGGGCTGTAGCGTTGCGACTGGTCGATGAGCCAGTCTCTGAACGCGTGCAACGAAGCGGATTCGATTTTTCTGTCGGGAATCATCAGGTAATAAGCCTTCGTACTGCTCAGCGCCTCGGGGCTTGCTATCACCAATTGGCCATCGTTCAGTTCACGCTGGATAAGGAACGGGGGGATCAGCGCGATCCCCATGTCATGCATGGCCGCTTGGGACAACATCGAGAATAGCTCGTAACGGGGGCCTGTCATGTCGCGTGGGATGTTCAGATGTTGGGCGTTGAACCATTGGCGCCAGGCGTAGGGTCGTGTGGTTTGCTGCAGAAGCGGCAGTTCTGCAATCGCCTGGGCGCTGAACTGCGCACGGTCACCCAATAGTCGAGGGCTGCATACGGGTACAGGATTTTCGCCCATCAGCCGGTGGGATTCGGTACCGGACCAGTCGGCGTCGCCAAAGTAGATGGCGGCGTCGAACTCTGTGTCGGCAAACAGGAAAGGTCGGGTTCGATTCGTGAGGTTGACCGTGACCTCGGGGTGCTGGCGTTGGAAATCCTTGAGGCGAGGTATCAACCATTGAGTGCCAAACGTCGGGACTACGGCCAGTTCGATGGTGTTGGCGCCCTGCTGGCCCATGACGGAAAGCGTATCGCGCTCCACCGCATCCAGTTGCGTCGCCACGCGACGGCTATACGACAGCCCCGCCTCTGTCAGCTTTACCCCGCGCCGTGAACGGCGAAACAGCTCGACACTTAAAAACTCCTCGAGACTGGCGATCTGTCGACAGATAGCGCCTTGAGTGATCGAAAGCTCCTGCGCAGCCTTGGTGAAGCTCTCGTGGCGGGCTGCCGCTTCAAAACTGACCAAAGCGGTGGTACTGGGAATTTTCCTGCGCATATACCGTGTCCTCACTTGCTAGGGCGCATATACGCCATTTTTGGCTGCTTCGAAGTGAGAAATTAGCACAACCCTATGCGGAAACCTCGTTTGCCCTACGCGCATGGCGGGCCTACGCTGGCTCCACGACTTCCGATTTCTTCCGCGAGGGCTTATTCATGGCTGGCAAGGCAAGCTTCAACTGGATCGATCCACTGCTGCTGGATCAGCAGCTCACCGAAGAAGAGCGCATGGTGCGCGACAGTGCTGAGCAATTTGCTCAGGACAAGTTGGCGCCGCGTGTGCTCGAAGCCTTCCGCCATGAAAAGACAGACCCTGCAATTTTCCGCGAGATGGGCGAGACGGGCCTGCTCGGCGCGATGATTCCCGAGCAGTACGGTGGCAGTGGCTTGAATTACGTCAGCTATGGGTTGATCGCACGCGAAGTGGAACGTGTTGACTCGGGCTATCGTTCGATGATGAGTGTGCAGTCGTCACTGGTCATGGTGCCGATCAATGAATTCGGCACTGAGGCGCAGAAGCAGAAGTACCTGCCCAAGTTGGCCTCTGGCGAGTGGATCGGTTGTTTTGGTCTGACAGAGCCTAACCACGGTTCCGACCCGGGGGCGATGATTACTCGCGCCCGCAAGGTGGAAGGTGGCTACAGCCTGACGGGCGCAAAGATGTGGATCACCAATAGCCCGATCGCGGATGTGTTTGTTGTGTGGGGCAAGGACGATGCTGGCGATATCCGTGGCTTTGTCTTGGAGAAAGGCTGGAAGGGCTTGAGCGCTCCGGCGATTCACGGCAAGGTCGGGCTGCGCGCCTCCATCACCGGTGAAATCGTGATGGACAACGTGTTCGTGCCGCAAGAGAACATCTTTCCGGATGTGCGTGGCTTGAAGGGGCCTTTCACATGCTTGAACTCTGCACGCTATGGCATCTCCTGGGGGGCGTTGGGGGCTGCCGAGTTTTGCTGGCATACCGCTCGCCAATACACGCTTGATCGCCATCAGTTCGGCCGTCCACTTGCGGCAACTCAGTTGATCCAGAAGAAGCTGGCAGACATGCAGACCGAGATTACTCTGGCTCTGCAGGGTTGCCTGCGTCTGGGGCGCATGAAGGATGAAGGCACGGCGGCGGTTGAGATCACTTCGATCATGAAGCGTAACTCGTGCGGCAAATCCCTGGACATTGCACGGATGGCCCGGGATATGTTGGGTGGCAATGGGATTTCCGATGAGTTCGGAGTGGCGCGTCATCTGGTCAACCTCGAGGTGGTCAACACCTACGAGGGCACTCATGACGTGCATGCCTTGATTCTGGGGCGTGCGCAAACCGGTCTTCAGGCGTTCTATTAATAGGAGCACGGCATGGGCGCGCTTTCGCACCTGCGGGTGCTGGATTTATCTCGAGTGCTGGCGGGTCCCTGGGCCGGGCAGATCCTTGCGGACCTTGGGGCTGAGGTGATCAAGGTCGAGCGGCCGGGTAGCGGCGACGATACGCGCGCCTGGGGGCCACCCTTCCTCAAGGATGCCTATGGTGAGAACACCAGTGAGGCGGCGTATTACCTGTCGGCCAATCGCAATAAGGAGTCGGTGACAATTGACTTCACGCGGCCGGAGGGTCAGGCGCTGGTGCGTGAGCTGGCGGCCAAGTCGGACATCCTGATCGAGAACTTCAAGGTGGGTGGTCTCGCGGCTTACGGGCTGGACTATGAATCGCTCAAGGAGATCAACCCGGAGCTGATCTACTGCTCGATTACAGGTTTTGGGCAAACAGGGCCCTATGCGGCGCGTGCTGGTTATGACTTCATGATTCAGGGCTTGGGCGGGCTTATGAGTCTGACTGGCCGTCCAGAGGGAGAAGAGGGGGCTGGGCCGGTGAAGGTTGGCGTAGCGCTGACGGACATTCTCACGGGGCTTTACTCGACCGTGGCGATACTGGCGGCACTGGCTCATCGGGATCATGACGGTGGCGGGCAACATATCGATATGGCATTGCTGGATGTACAGGTGGCATGCCTGGCCAACCAGGCGATGAATTACCTGACGACAGGTGTGCCACCAAAGCGCCTGGGGAACGCCCATCCGAATATCGTGCCTTATCAGGACTTTCCCACAGCCGATGGCGACTTCATCCTGACGGTGGGTAATGACGGGCAGTTCCGCAAGTTTGCCGAAGTGGCTGGGCAGCCACAGTGGGCAGATGATCCACGCTTTTCTACTAATAAGGTGCGGGTGGCCAATCGGGCAGAGCTGATTCCTCTGATACGTCAGGCTACGGTGTTCAAGACGACGGCGCAGTGGGTCTCGCAGCTGGAGCGGGTGGGGGTGCCTTGTGGGCCTATCAATGACTTGGCGCAGGTGTTTGCCGATCCTCAGGTGAAGGCGCGTGGGCTGGCGATGGCGCTGCCTCATTCGTTGGCAGGGATGGTGCCTCAGGTTGCCAGCCCGATACGGTTGTCCAAGACGCCGGTGGAGTATCGTAGTGCGCCTCCTCTGCTGGGAGAGCATACGGCCAAGGTGCTTCAGGAAGTATTGGGGCTGGGGGTGGCGAATGTGGTCGCATTGAAGGCTGCGGGCGTCATCTGAATTCTTTCTTCTATATAGAGAGCATTAGCGGCGCTTTATTGGTGGTTTTTTAATCAACTCTAACTAATTGATAGAAAAGCAAAATTAAGGGTTGACGGCAGATTCTGGAAGTCTATAATTCGCCCCACTTCCGGCGCAGTCGAAACGGAAAACTCCTTGGTAAACAAAGAGTTACG
>NZ_FOIH01000025.1:0-1453 GCF_900111535.1 Pseudomonas sp. NFR09 | reverse complement strand
AACCCAGCCATCATAAGATGGTTATCTTGTACTGAATACATAGGTGCAAGAGGCGAACCAGGGGAACTGAAACATCTAAGTACCCTGAGGAAAAGAAATCAACCGAGATTCCCTTAGTAGTGGCGAGCGAACGGGGACTAGCCCTTAAGTGGCTTTGAGATTAGCGGAACGCTCTGGAAAGTGCGGCCATAGTGGGTGATAGCCCTGTACGCGAAAATCTCTTAGTCATGAAATCGAGTAGGACGGAGCACGAGAAACTTTGTCTGAATATGGGGGGACCATCCTCCAAGGCTAAATACTACTGACTGACCGATAGTGAACTAGTACCGTGAGGGAAAGGCGAAAAGAACCCCGGAGAGGGGAGTGAAATAGATCCTGAAACCGTATGCGTACAAGCAGTGGGAGCCTACTTTGTTAGGTGACTGCGTACCTTTTGTATAATGGGTCAGCGACTTATTTTCAGTGGCGAGCTTAACCGAATAGGGGAGGCGTAGCGAAAGCGAGTCTTAATAGGGCGTCTAGTCGCTGGGAATAGACCCGAAACCGGGCGATCTATCCATGGGCAGGTTGAAGGTTGGGTAACACTAACTGGAGGACCGAACCGACTACCGTTGAAAAGTTAGCGGATGACCTGTGGATCGGAGTGAAAGGCTAATCAAGCTCGGAGATAGCTGGTTCTCCTCGAAAGCTATTTAGGTAGCGCCTCATGTATCACTGTAGGGGGTAGAGCACTGTTTCGGCTAGGGGGTCATCCCGACTTACCAAACCGATGCAAACTCCGAATACCTACAAGTGCCGAGCATGGGAGACACACGGCGGGTGCTAACGTCCGTCGTGAAAAGGGAAACAACCCAGACCGTCAGCTAAGGTCCCAAAGTTATGGTTAAGTGGGAAACGATGTGGGAAGGCTTAGACAGCTAGGAGGTTGGCTTAGAAGCAGCCACCCTTTAAAGAAAGCGTAATAGCTCACTAGTCGAGTCGGCCTGCGCGGAAGATGTAACGGGGCTCAAACCATACACCGAAGCTACGGGTATCACGTAAGTGATGCGGTAGAGGAGCGTTCTGTAAGCCTGTGAAGGTGAGTTGAGAAGCTTGCTGGAGGTATCAGAAGTGCGAATGCTGACATGAGTAACGACAATGGGTGTGAAAAACACCCACGCCGAAAGACCAAGGTTTCCTGCGCAACGTTAATCGACGCAGGGTTAGTCGGTCCCTAAGGCGAGGCTGAAAAGCGTAGTCGATGGAAAACAGGTTAATATTCCTGTACTTCTGGTTATTGCGATGGAGGGACGGAGAAGGCTAGGCCAGCTTGGCGTTGGTTGTCCAAGTTTAAGGTGGTAGGCTGAGATCTTAGGTAAATCCGGGATCTTAAGGCCGAGAGCTGATGACGAGTTACCTTTTAGGTGACGAAGTGGTTGATGCCATGCTTCCAAGAAAAGCTTCTAAGCTTCAG